>JBBTEL010000337.1:0-1477 GCA_038042325.1 Candidatus Methylomirabilota bacterium | reverse complement strand
GCAACTCCGCGTTGTAAGGCGCGGACACTCGACTGTCCAAGTCTCGGGCTCCTTCCAAAGCCCCGGACTTCAGTCCGGGTGATGTTTACGCCTTGCCCTCGATCACCGCCAGACACGTCCGGAGCCGCGCCAGCGTCTTCTCTCTCCCCAGCAGCACCGCCACCTGGAAGATCGGCGGGCTCGCGCTCTTTCCCGTCAGCGCGATCCGCGTCAACTGGGCGAGGTCCACCAGCTTGAGGCCCAGCTCGGCAGCCAGACCGCGGTACAGGGTCTCGAGCGCCTCCGGGTCGAAGGGCTCCTGGGTCTCCAGGCGCTTGAGCAGCAGCGTGAGCCGCGGGACGGCCTCGGGAGTGAAGAACTTCACCGCGGCCTCCCGATCGTACCCCGCAGGCTCGGCGAAGTAGAACGCGCCCATCTCGGCCATCTCCACGAAGGTCTTCGCCCGCTCCTTGAGGCTCTCGGACACCCTGCCGAGCCAGACGCGATCGGCGGGGACCGGCAGCCCCGCGCGCGCGAGAAACGGGGCCAGATCGTTCGCCAGCCGCTCCGCGGGCATCTGCTTCATCCAGTGGTTGGCCAGCCACTCGAGCTTCGCCCGATCGAAGACGGCCCCGGCCTGCCCTACCTTGGCCAGGTCGAAGTGCTGGATCAGCTCCTCGCGCGAGAAGATCTCCTGATCGCCGTGGGACCAGCCGAGGCGCGCCAGGTAGTTCACGATGGCCTCCGGGAGGACCCCCTCCTCCTTGAACGCGAGGAGCGACGTGGCGCCGTGGCGCTTGGAGAGCCGGCTCCGGTCCGCGCCCAGGATCATCGGGATGTGGGCGAACGCCGGGACGGGATAGCCCAGCGCCTGGTAGCAGAGGATCTGCTTGGGCGTGTTGGAGAGGTGATCGTTGCCGCGGATGACGTGGGTGATCTTCATCGTCACGTCGTCCACGACGACGCAGAAGTTGTACGTCGGGCTCCCGTCGGTCCGGGCGATGATCCAGTCGTCGAGCTGGCTCACCTCGAAGGCGACCGTGCCGTGGATCAGGTCCTGGACGAAGGTCTGGCCCGAGAGCGGGATCTTCAAGCGGAGCGCGTGGGGAACGTCCGCCGGCACGTTGGCCTCCCGGCACTTCCCCGAATAACGGAAGGTCTCTCCGCGGGCCTGAGCGGCCTTCCGCTGGGCCCCGAGCTCCTCGGGCGGGCACACGCAGCGATAGGCACGGCCCTCAGCCAAGAGGCGCTCGGCGTGGGCCTTGTAGATCTCCAGCCGCTCCGTCTGGCGATAGCCGGAGGCCGGCGGCCCCTCGTCCCAGTCGAGTCCGAGCCAGCGCATCGCCTCGACGATGGAGGCGATGAACTCCTCCGTGGAGCGCGAGCGGTCCGTGTCCTCGATCCGGAGGATGAACACGCCGCGGTGGCGCCGGGCGAAGAGCCAGTTGAAGAGCGCGGTGCGGGCGCCGCCCACGTGGAGGTGGCCCGTCGGGCTCGG
>JBBTEL010000336.1:4717-8460 GCA_038042325.1 Candidatus Methylomirabilota bacterium | reverse complement strand
TGGCGGATGAAGTGGGAGCCGATGAAGCCCGCGCCGCCCGTCACCAGCAGTTTCATCGAGCGGCTCTCGCCCTATTCCCTGGCGCTGTCCCAGATGTCGGCGCCGCCGAAGTCCCAGGGAAGGCGCCCCTCGTCCGAGGCCTCCGGCGCGGGGGCGAAGTGCGTATCCGTGAAGTAGATGATCCGGCCCCGCGCCGCCCCGAGGTTCCGACAGCCGTGGGCCACGCCCGGCGGGATCAGCACCAGCCGCGAGTGCCCGTCGCCGAGGACGAGGCGCATCCAGGCCCCTTCCGTAGGCGAGCCGGCCCGCACGTCCAGGAGCACCAGGAGGATCTTGTCCCCGGGCGGGACGAACCAGACGTCGGTCTGCCGCCGGTGGAGGTGGAAGGCCTTGATGGCGCCCGGCTCCAGCTCGCTGTAGTTCACCTGGGCCAGGACGAAACCCCCAAACGCCGCGCTGACGCCGGCCGTGAAGCGGCCGAGCTCGGTGAAGGAGCCGCCGTCGTCCGTGTGGCGGTGGAGCTCGACGACCTCCACGCCCTTGATCGAGGGCTTCGGCGAGTAGTCTTGGAGCCGGAACCGCCGCTTGGCCTCGCCGCTCAGCTCCATGGGCGCGCTCCCGCTCGGCTCAGACGAGGCCGACCTGCGACCGGTCGCCGAGCATGAGGTTGTAGGACTTGGGCTTGGACTCGGACCGGTAGATCACCACGTTGCGCCCCACGAGACTCGACTCGATGCGCCCGCCGACGTCCGAGATGCTGGAGCCCTCCAGGATGATCGAATGCTCCACCTCGCTCCCCCGGATCACCACCTGATCGCCCACCGCCGTGAAGGGGCCGATGTAGGCGTTCTCGATGGTGGCGCCCTTGCCGATGATGGCCGGGCCGCGGACCACGCTCCTGACGATCTTCGCGCCCGCCTCGACGATCACCTTGCCGTGGATCTCCGAGGCCTCGATCTCGCCCTCCAGCCGCGGCTCGAGCGTGTCCAGGATGATCCGGTTGGCCTCGAGCAGGTCCTCGAGCTTGCCCGTGTCCTTCCACCACCCCTGGATCACGTGCGGCCGCACCGTGCGGCCGGTGTCGATCAGGCGCTGGATGGCGTCGGTGATCTCCAGCTCGCCCCGGGCGGACGGCGTGATGGCCCGCACCGCCTCGAAGACGGTCCGGTCGAACATGTACACCCCGACCAGGGCCAGGTCCGAGGGCGGCCGGCTCGGCTTCTCCACGAGGCGCACCACCTTGCCGCCGGCGAGCTCGGCGACGCCGAATTGCTGGGGGTTGGGCACGTGGGCCAGGAGGATCTGGGCGTTCGGCTTCTCCTCGCCGAAGCGCTGGACGAGCGGCGCCAGCGGCTCCCGGATCAGGTTGTCGCCCAGGTACATGACGAACGGGTCAGCCCCGAGGTAGGGCTCCGACACCAGGACGGCGTGGGCGAGCCCCAGCGGCGCCTCCTGCTCGATGTAGGTGACGCGCACCCCGAAGCGGGCGCCGTCGCCGACCGCGTCCATGATCTCGCGCTTGGTGTCCCCGACCACGATGCCGATCTCCCGGATCCCGGAGGCGGCGAGGGCTTCGATCCCATAGAATAGGATCGGCTTGTTCGCCACCGGGACCAGCTGCTTGGCCGAGGTGTACGTGATCGGGCGGAGGCGGGTGCCCCGGCCGCCGGAGAGGATGAGGCCTTTCATAGAAGTTCGCCTAAAATAAGGCGAGTATAGCAGGGGCCCTTGGGGGGCAACAAGGGCGATTGAGAAATGTCCTTGACTTGATCGGGAATGGTGATATTCTCTTTTAGCAACTAGGGCAAGGAGTTACAGCATGAAAACGCTGAGAGAGATGCTGGCCGAGGCCAGGCAGGCGATCCGGGAGGAAGGGCCGGAGGAGCTCAAGGCGCGCCTGGCTTCGGGCGGGCCCTTCGTCCTGATCGACGTGCGCGACCCGGACGAGTACCGCGACGGCTATATCGAGCCGGCGGTGAACATCAGCCGCGGGTTCCTCGAGTTCAGGATCGGGACCGCCGCCCCCGACCCCAGCGTCCCCATCGTCCTCTACTGCCAGACGGGCCTCCGGTCGGCCCTGGCCGCCAAGGCGCTCAAGGATCTCGGGTTCCCCAACGTCATCAACCTGGCGGGCGGCTACCAGCGGTGGATCCAGTCCGGCCATCCGACCGTCAAGGACTCGCCGCTCACCACGGATCAGATCCAGCGCTATAGCCGCCATTTCCTCCTCGGCCAGGTCGGCGAAAAGGGCCAGCGCAAGCTCCTGCGCTCGAAGGTCCTCCTGATCGGCGCGGGCGGCCTGGGCTCGCCCACCGCCTACTATCTCGCCGCCGCCGGCGTCGGCACGCTCGGGATCATGGACGGCGACCGCGTGGACATCACCAATCTCCAGCGCCAGATCCTCCACCGGACCTCCGACATCGGCCGCCCCAAGGTGGAGTCGGCCACTGAGACGATCCGGGCCCTCAACCCCGACGTCACGGTCGTCCCCTACCCCCACCGCATCACCGTGGACAACATCGAGGAGATCATCAAGGACTACGACCTGATCATCGACGGCTCCGACAACTTCGAGACCCGGTACCTCGTCAACGACGCCTGCTACCTCCAGCGCAAGACCAACGTCCACGGCTCCATCTTCCAGTTCGAGGGAATGGCCACCGTCTTCGCCCCCGACCAGGGCCCCTGCTACCGCTGCCTCTACCCCGTGCCGCCGCCGGCCGGTCTCGTCCCCTCCTGAAGCGAGGCCGGCGTCCTGGGCGTGCTCCCAGGAGTGATCGGGCTGGTGCAGGCGACCGAAGCCGTGAAGCTGCTCGTCGGCTTCGGCGACCCCCTGATCGGGCGCCTCTTGACTTTCGATGCGCTCGGCATGCGCTTCAGGGAAGTGAAGCTCCGGCGGGATCCGAACTGCCCGCTCTGCGGCAAGACCCCGACGATCAAAGACCTCTCGATCCACATAGAGGGCGCGGGCCAAGCCTGCGCCATCGGCGACAACGGCCAGGGCGCCTCCGCCACGGCCGGAGCCCCCGCGGCCAAGCCCGGCAGCTAGCCCCTTCGAGCCGCCCGTGTCCCGGAGCCTCGGCCCCAGCCTCACCGCCGAACTGCTCGCGCGTCTCTCCCAGACGGATCTCCGATCCCACCTCGGGAAGGCGATTCCCCTGATCACCCTCGACGCCGAGGGGCGGCCTCATCCCATGCTCCTCTCCTACCTCGAAGTCCGCGCCGAAGACCCGCGGACGATCCGGGTCGTGATCGGCGCCGGGAGCCGGAGCGCACGAAACCTGACCGATCGGCGGGTCGCCACCCTCCTCCTCGTGGAGCCCGAGCAGACGGTGTACGTGAAGGCGCGGGCCCGGACGGGACCGGTCCCGCTCGAAGACCTACCCGCCTGCGGGCTCTTCGTGCTGGAAGTCGAGGACGTTCTCGAGGACGCCCCGGCCGAGTGGGAGGCCGGCATTCGGATCACCGGAGGGCTCCACTACGCGCCCTCCCCCTCGCTCGACGAGCCCTGGGCTCGGGCCATCCTCAAAGCGCTGACCCAGGGACGGGGCTAGACTTCCAGCAAGTCCTCCCCGTGAGAGCGCGGAGGGACCCCGAGCGTCGGGCGGGGTCGGCGCGTTACGGGGTCGGGCGAGGGCGGGGCCGAGCAGGGGACTCCTGGCGGGCCGGCGGCTCCTGGTAGAGCCCCACCGTCACCGAGAGATCCGTCTCCTGCCCCTCGCGCACGACGGTCAGCTTGACGA
>JBBTEL010000336.1:0-4617 GCA_038042325.1 Candidatus Methylomirabilota bacterium | reverse complement strand
AGCCCGAGCTTGGCGAGATCCTCCTCGGAGACCTCGTCGATCCCCACACCGAGCCACCCCCACTCGACTTTGCCCTTCTCGACCAGCTGGGGGAGGAGGGATTTCACGAGATTCACCGGGATCGCGAACCCGATGGAGCCGTTCCGGGCCGCCATGCTGTTGACGCCCACGACCTCGCCGGCCATGTTCACGAGGGGACCGCCGGAGTTGCCGGGATTCACGGAGGCGTCGGTCTGGATGAAATCGAAGCCGGGGGCGGCGACCCGGAGGGGCGCGCCCTTGCGGCTCACGATCCCGAAGGAGACGGTCTGCTCGAGCCCGAAGGGATGGCCGAGGGCCAGGACGAACTCCCCGACCCGCAGGCGGTTGGAGTCGCCCAGCGGCAGGACGGGAAGCCCCCGGGCGCCGTCGATCTTCACCAGGGCCAGGTCCACGCGGGTGTCCTTGCCGATCAGCGTTCCCTCGAAGCGCCGCCCGTCCTGCAGGCGCACCTGGATGCGCGTGGCGTCGGCGATGACGTGGGCGTTCGTCACGAGGAGCCCGTCCTCGCGGATCAGGAACCCCGAGCCCGACGTGCGCCGCGGCTCATCGGGCGGGCCCGGCTCGTGCCCCTCGCCGGCCGGCGGCTGGGCCCGCTGGACCCGCACCTGGACGAGCCCGCGCTTCAGGCGCTCGGCGAGCTGACCGAGATGGTCGTTGAGCCGGGCGATCTCGGCGGGAACGGCCCCGGCCGCTCCCTCCTGCCAGAGCGGGCTGCCGGCCGGCACGCTGGCCGCGCACCCGGCGAGCAACAGGACTGCCACGACGGCAAGCAAGCTTCCCTTCCGGCGCACCCCCCGCATCCGAGCCTCCTCTCGATCCACGGCCGTTGTCCCCCAGTATAGCGCCACCTGCAACCCCCTAGCGCGAGACTTCCCGAAGGAGGTGACCCAGTTCGGGGAGGATGAGCTTCTCTAGAGCGAGGCGGCAGGCGTTGGGCGATCCGGGCAGGGAGAAGATGAGCCGGCCCTGCCGGACCCCAGCCTGAGCGCGGGAGAGCATCGCCGCCGCCCCGATCTCCGCGTAGGAGAGCATGCGGAAGAGCTCCCCGAATCCCGTGAGGTGCTTGTCCAGCATGCCCTCCACGGCCTCGAAGGTCGAATCGCGCGAGGTGATCCCGGTCCCGCCCGTCAGGATAAGCGCCTGAACGCGCGGATCCTCGCACGCCTGCCGGATCACGTCCCGGACCTGGGCGGGCTCGTCCTTCACGATGGCCGACTGGAGGACCTCATGCCCCGCCGTCGTCAAGAGTTCCCGGATCAACTGCCCGCTCGTGTCGGTCTCGGCCGTCTTCGAGTCGGAGATTGTGAGCACGAGGCAGGCGACGCTCTTGGGCGCCCCGGCCCTGTGCTCGCGGGGAACGGACGCCGGGTCAGCCATGCGCGTCACGCCGCCGGCCCCCGCCGGTACGCCGCGTCCAGGATCTCGATCAGATGCAGGACCTTGATCACGGACCCCTTGGCCCGGAGTCCCTGGACGATCTGGATGATGCACCCCGGGTTCGCCGTCACCACCGCCGCGGCGCCCGTCGCGAGGATGTGCTGCACCTTCCGCTCCTGGAGGCGCGCGGCCATCTCGGGCTCGGTGAGATTGTAGATGCCCGCCGACCCGCAGCACCAGTCGGCTTCCTGGAGCTCGACGAGCGTGAGCCCCGGAATCTGGCCCAGCAGCTGGCGGGGCTGGTTCCGGATCTTCTGCCCGTGAATCACATGGCAGGGGTCGTGGTAGGTCACCGTCATGGGCACCAGGGCCAGCGGCCCCCGGAGCCGCTCGCGAGCCAGAAACTCGGCGACGTCCTGGACCTTCAGCGAGAACGCCTGGGCCCGCTCGGCGTACACGGGGTCGTCTTTGAGCAGGTGACCGTAGGCCTTCATGTGGGCGCCGCAGCCTGAGGTGTTCACCACGACCGCTTCCACCGAAGCGGCCTCAAACACATCAATGAGCCGCCGCGCCAGCTCCTGGGCGCGCGCGTGCTCACCGGCGTGGGCGTGAAGCGCCCCGCAACAGCCCTGCGCGCGCGGCACGTGCACCTCCGCCCCGTTCAGCGCCAGGACACGGGCGGTCGCCCGATTGTGCGGGCCAAAGAGCACCGCCTGGACACAGCCGGTGAGGAGCCCGACGCGGGCCCGGCGCGCGCCCTCCGCCGGAACGACTTTCGGCAGCGGCCCACGCTCGCGCGCCGGCGGCAGATCCGGCAGGAGCGCCTCCCAGGCGGGGAGCGTCCCGGGCAGGACCCTGACCAGCCCCGTGGCGCGGACCGCGCCCTGGAGCCCGCTCCGCTGATAGAACCGGAGGGCCGAGGCCGCCAGCCCCAAGAGCCGGGGCCGGGGCAAGAGCAGGGCGAAGTTCACCCACCGGAAAAGCCGGCGCAGGGGCCCGCCCGGTCGCTGGCGCTCGATTTCGGCCTTGGCGGCCTCGATGAGCTGGCCGTAGGGGACGCCCGAGGGGCAGACGGTCTCGCAGGCGCGGCAGCCCAGGCAGAGCGACAGGTGCTCCACCACGGATTCGGTCAGCGCGATGCGCCCCTCGGCCAGCGATTTGATCAGGTAGATCCGGCCGCGGGGCGAATCCATCTCCGTCCCGAGCTCCGCGTAGGTCGGGCAGTAGGGCAGGCAGAGACCGCAGTGAATGCACGTGTTGACCCCCTCGTCCACGCCCTCGAGCGTGGCGAGCCGATGGGTCGGGTCCAGAGGCTCGAGCGTCGCCGCCTTCACCATCTCCCCCTCGATCGCTAGATCCCGCCGACGAATCGACCGGGGTTGAGAATCCCCTTGGGGTCGAGCTGGATCTTGATGCGCTCCATGAGCCTCCCGGCGGGGCCGGGGGGGTCCCACACCGCCACCTGCTCCTTGACCGCCAGCGGCGCGCGCTCCAGGACGGCGTGGCCGCCCGCGGCGCGCACCAACTCCCGCCATTCCCGGAGGGCGGCGATGACGGGTTGGGCCGACTCGCCGCCCCCGGCCAGCACCGCGGTCACGATGCCGACCGCCGCGTGGGCCCCGAAGGCGGCCCGGAGGCCGCAGCGCTGGGCCGCGGCCCCGGCCTGCTCGATCACCTCGGCTACCTGCGTGGGGAGCACCGCGAGCCTGAGCTGCGCCGCCGCCTCGGGGAAGACGCGTCCGCCGAGCTCGCGCACGCTCCGCCACGCCACGTCCCGCGCTTCAGCCTCCAGCACCCGCTGAGCCACGGGCCCCGCGCCGGCCAGCAGCCGCCGGACTTCCTCGCACTGCCACTCGACCTGCTCCCGCATGCCGTCGAAGCCCAGCAGCACGGCGCCGCCCGCCTCCACGCCCGGCGCCAGCCCCACGCCCCGGAGCGCCTCGCCGTCCAGCAGCTCCACGGCCGACGGGATCAGGTCGGACGTCAGGACGAGCCTGACCGCCTGGCCGCAATCCTTCAGCCGCTCGAAGCACGTCAGGACGAGGCGGTCGTCGTCGGGCCGGGGCCGGAGCTTCACGGTCGCCTCGACGATGATCCCCAGCGTGCCGAAGGAGCCGATGTAGAGCTTCGGCAGATCGTAGCCCGCCACGTTCTTGACGACCTTGCCGCCGCCCTTCACCACCAACCCGTCGGCCGCCACCACGGTGACGCCGATCAAGAGGTCGCGGGCCGTGCCGTATAGGTGGCGGCGCGGCCCCGAGGCGTTGGCCGCCAGGATCCCGCCGAGCGTCGCCTGCTCCCCGAAGGCGGGATCGAGCGAGAGCCACTGCCCCCGGACCGCCAGCCGCCCTTGGAGGGCATCCAGCGTGATGCCCGCCTGGGCCGTCGCCGTCAGGTCGCCGGGTTCGTGCTCGAGGAGCCGGTTGAGCCGGCGGAGCCCCAGCACCAGCCCCAGCCGCTTCGGCGGCGCCCCGATGGCGATCTTGGTGCCGCCCCCCCAGGGGATGACGGCGATCCCCTCGTCCGAGGCCAGCGCCAGGAGCGCGCCGACCTCCTCCACCGAGCCGGGAAAGACGGCCGCCGCCGGGGTCCGGCCCTCGAGGACGTAGGGGGAGAGCTCGACTCCGGTCAGGACGGACTCGGCGCCGACGATTCCCCGGATCTTGTCGAGGAGCGCGGAGTGCACCGGGCTAGAAGCGCTGGGCGAGACCTTTTTCTTCGATCGGATGCGCGCGGTATGCGGGCCCCGTCTCCACGCAGGACTTCTTGGTCGGAAAGATCTTGCCGGGGTTGCAGAGCCCGCGCGGGTTGAAGGCCTCTTTCACCCGGTGCATCGTGGCCAGATCGGCGGGCGAGAAGATGAACGGCATGTAGTCCATCTTTTCGAGGCCGATGCCGTGCTCGCCCGAGATGGAGCCGCCCACCTCGGCGCACACCTTCAGGATCTCGGCCCCCGCCTGCACCACCCGCGCCTCCTCCCCTGGCCGGCGTGGATCGTACAGGATGTTGGGATGGAGGTTGCCGTCGCCCGCGTGAAAGACGTTCCCCACGCGGAGGTTGGCGGCCGCCACGATCTCGTTCACCCGGCGCAGCACGTACGGGAGCTTGGTCCGCGGGATGACGCCGTCCATGACCATGTACGCGGGCGAGACGCGCCCGTAGGCCCCGAACGCCGACTTGCGCCCCTTCCAGAGGAGC
>JBBTEL010000335.1:0-1912 GCA_038042325.1 Candidatus Methylomirabilota bacterium | reverse complement strand
CGTTCTGGGAATCCGGCAAACCGTAGCACTTAGCGCCGGCGGGAGTCAATCGCTGGACAGGGGACAGGGCGGGGCGTATGCTCCACCCCATGGCGCCCGGGAAGCCGAAAATTCTCTCCGTCGCCACCGCCACACCGCCCCATTATTTTTCCCAGTTGCAGCTCGCCGAGCTGGCCGGCTACCGTGATGCGCAGCGCAGCGGCTTTTTCGCCAACAGCGACATCGAGGGCCGCTACCTCTGGTTGGACCCGGCCCACGTGCGCACCAACGAGAGCGCCGAGGAGCTGAACGACCGCTTCCAGCGGGGCGCGCGCGAGCTGGCGCGCGCGGCGGCGCTCTCCTGTCTCGAGCGCGCCGGATGGTCGCCGGCAGATCTCGATTTCATCACGACCACCACGTGCACGGGACGCCTCTGCCCCAGCCTGGACGCGCACCTGATCCGCGACCTGGGCTGCCGGTCGGATGTCCAGCGGGTGCACGTCGGGGACAGCGGGTGCGCCAGCGCCATGGTCGCGCTCCAGCAGGCGGCGAATCACCTGTCGGCGTTCCCCGGCCACCGGGCCCTCGTCGTCGCCGTGGAGATCTGCTCGGCGGCATACTACCTCGACGACCGGCTCGAGAGCGCGGTGGCCCACGCCATCTTCGCCGACGGCGCCGGGGCGCTTGCGCTCGGGAGCGCGGGCGAGGGGGCGAGCCTCATCGAGCACCGCACGCTCTTCCGCTCCGAGCACCTGGATGCCATGGGGTTCACCTATCCCGGCGGGCGGCCGCGTGTCACCCTCTCGAAGGATGTCAGGCGGATTGGAGCCGCGCTGATGAAAGAAATGACGGCGACCCTCCTCGATTCGCACGGCCTGAAACAGGAGGACGTCGCCCACTGGGTATTGCATTCCGCGGGGCGCAGGGTCATCGATCAGGCCCGGAGGCTCCTGGGGCTGAGCGACGAGGACGTCGCGGCCTCGCGCGCGGTGCTCCGGCGCTACGGCAACATGTCATCGGCGACGGTGATTTTCGTTCTGGAGGAGGTGCTGAGGCAAACCCAGCCGGTCCCGGGCGATTGGGGCGTCATGATGGCGCTGGGGCCGGGTTTCGCCGCCGAGGGGGCGCTCCTGCGCTGGTAACCGGACGATGCCTCTGCTCCCCGAACTGCCCCGAGTCCAGAACGCAGTCGAGCTGCTGGACGCGCCTCTCTCCCCCTCGGATCTGGAGGAGAGCCTGGGCGACATCTCGCGGCTGAACCGCTACTTCGGGGGGTCGTGGGTGACGCGCTCTCACCTGGTCCGGCTCCTGGGGGTGCGGCGTGGCGGGTCCGTGACGGTGCTCGACGTGGGGAGCGGCGGGGCCGACATTCCGATTCGACTGGTGCGCTGGGCGCGCCGGCGGGGGCTCGCTCTCCGCGTGATCGCCGTGGACCGGGACCGTCATATCCTGGACGTGGCGCGGCGCCGGGCGCTTGGCTATCCCGAGATCGTCTTCGTCCAGGCCGACGGGCTCCACCTGCCGGTGCGCGGCGGCGGGGTGGACGCGGCGATCTCGTCGCTCACCCTCCACCACCTGGAGCCCGACGCCGCCCCAGGCCTCCTGGCTGAGATGGGGCGAGTCTCGCGGCTCGGCTTCGTCGTGAACGACCTGATCCGCAGCCGCGCGGCGTACGTGCTCGTCTGGCTCGCCACGCGGCTCTTCGCCTGGAACCGCATGTCGCGGCACGACGGCCCGCTCTCGGTCCTCCGCGCCTATAGCGCCCGTGAGATCGGGGCGCTCGCGGAACGGGCCGGAATCTCCCCGGTCCGGATCACGCGGCACCCGCTCTGTCTGAGGCTGGCCGTCGTGGGGGAGCGCCGGTACCTCGGAGGGGGGCTTCGCCCCCCTTCCGGTTCCTCCCCCCAGAGATTGCGCGGGCTAAGCCCGCGCT
>JBBTEL010000334.1:0-2299 GCA_038042325.1 Candidatus Methylomirabilota bacterium | reverse complement strand
TTGTGGCCGGGCTTGACCTCTTTGAGCACGGGGTCCTTCTCGGTGCAGACCGCCTTCACGTAGGGGCAGCGGGGCGCGAAGCGGCACCCCGGCGCGATGTCCCCCTTGATCGTGGGCACGACCCCCGGGATCGTCTCCAGGCGCCGCTTCTGGATGGCGGCCAGGTCGATGCGGGGGATCGAGCGCAGGAGCCCCTGCGTGTACGGGTGGAGCGGCTCCTTGAAGAGCTCGCCCACGGCCGCCTCCTCCGCCACCAGCGCCGCGTACATGACGACCACGCGCTGCGCGGTCTCGGCGATGACGCCCATGTCGTGGGTGATCAGCATGACCGCCATGCCGAGGCGCGACTTGAGCTCGTTCAGGAGCTCCAGGATCTGGGCCTGGATCGTCACGTCGAGCGCCGTGGTGGGCTCGTCGGCGATGAGGAGCTTCGGGTTGCAGGAGAGCGCCATGGCGATCATCACACGCTGGCGCATCCCGCCCGAGAGCTGGTGGGGGTACTCCTTCACGCGGCGCTCGGGGTTCGCCATGCGGACCATCTTCAGCATCTCGACGGTCTTGTCCATGGCGTCCCGGCGGCCCAGCCCCTCGTGGAGCCGGAGCGCCTCGGCGATCTGCTCGCCGCAGGTGAACACCGGGTTGAGAGAGGTCATGGGCTCCTGGAAGATCATCGAGATCTCTTTGCCGCGCACCTTCCTCATTTGGGCGGGGGGAAGCTCTAAAAGACTCCGGCCATTGTACCGGATCTCCCCCTCGACGATCCGCCCCGGCGGCTGGGGGATGAGCCGCATGATACTGAGCGCAGTGACGCTCTTGCCGCACCCCGACTCTCCCACCACGCCCAGGGTTTCGCCCTTGTCGATGGTGAGGCTCACGCCGTCCACCGCGCGGACCACGCCCTCGTCGGTGAAAAAGTGGGTCTTGAGGTTGGTGACCGTCAGCAGGCGCTCTGCCATGTCTCTTCTACCAGTCTCGCGTGATTTCGGTGAAGGCCTGAAGCGCCCGGTCGATGTCCTCGCGGTCCACGTCCTTGTGGGTGACGCAGCGGATGGACGCGGGGCCGATCTGGTGGATCTTGACCTTGCGGGCGGCGCACTCCCTCACGAGCATCGCAGCGCCATCCGATCGATCCGCAAAGAAGATGACGATGTTGGTCTGGACCCGGGCGAGGTCCACCCGGAGCCCCGGGAGCCGCGCAATTCCCTCGCCAAGGCGCTTCGCGTTCGCATGGTCCTCGGCGAGACGCTCGACCATCTGCTCCAGCGCCACCAGCCCCGCCGCGGCCAGCACGCCGACCTGGCGCATCCCGCCGCCGAGCATCTTCCGCCAGCGCCGGGCCCGCCCGATGAAGTCGCGGCGGCCGCAGACGAGCGAGCCCACCGGCGCGGCCAGGCCCTTGGAGACGCAGAACGTCACGGAATCCACGTCGGTGGTGAAGTCCCGCACGGGCCGCCCGAGCGCCACCGCGGCGTTGAAGATGCGCGCTCCGTCCAGGTGCACCGGGACGCCGGCCGCGTGGGCCACCTCCGCCACCGCCCGGATCTCCTCGGGCGTGGACAGGGTGCCGCCGTGGCGGTTATGGGTGTTCTCCAGGCAGACGAGGCCGGTGGGCGGGATGTGGATGTTGGCGGGGCGGATGGCCTCGCGCACCTCGGCGGGGCTGAGGAAGCCGCGCTCGGTCTTGATCGGCCGCGTCTGGACGCCGCCGATCACCGCGGCGCTGGCGACCTCGTAGTTGAAGATGTGGGAATCGAGGTCCAGGATGATCTCCTGGCCCGGGCGGGTCTGGGAGAGCACGGAGACGAGATTCCCCATCGTCCCAGAGGCCACAAAAAGCCCGGCCTCTTTGCCCGTGAGCTCGGCCGCCAGCGCCTCCAGGCGCTGGACCGTGGGGTCCTCCTCCCAGACGTCGTCGCCCACCTCGGCCTTCGCCATGGCTTCCCGCATCGCCGGGGTGGGAAGGGTCAGGGTATCCGAGCGGAGATCCACGACGTCGTGCATCGGCCTATCGCTGGGCGGCGGTGTTCAGGCGCTGGGCCGCCCGCCGCCCCCACTCCGTGTAGGGATACTCCTCGACGAGCCGGCGGAGGGCCTTGGTGGCCTCCTCGGCGAGCCCCTCGCGGGCGTGGACCTCGGCGAGGAGGAAGAGGGTCTCGGGCACCACCAGCGTCCGCGGAAACTCCTTCAGGATCAGTGCGAGCCGTTGGCGGACCGCGACCAGGTTGCCCTGGGTCCAGTAATAGTTCGCCACCCAGAGTTCCTTCTGCGCGAGGCGACCTCGGCAGATGTCGATCTTCGC
>JBBTEL010000333.1:0-5396 GCA_038042325.1 Candidatus Methylomirabilota bacterium | reverse complement strand
TGGCGGAGAGGCCGGGATTCGAACCCGGGACAGAGGTTTTGCCCCTGTAACCGCTTAGCAGGCGGCTGCCTTCGGCCAACTCGGCCACCTCTCCCAAGCGTCAAGCCTACCCACTATAAAGCATTCCGGGCTCTGGCGAAAGCGCGCGTTGGTTCGAGCGCGGGCTAAGCCCGCGCAACCTTCATGGGGGAGGACTCGGAGGGGGCCGTCGAGGCCCCCGCCGACTCTTTGGCGGAGGGGGAGGGATTCGAACCCCCGATCCCTTGCGGGATTCCGGTTTTCAAGACCGGCGCCTTCAACCGCTCGGCCACCCCTCCGACGTCTAGGAACCGGGCGCGATCTGCTCCAGGCCGTCCATGTACGGGCGCAGGGCCGGGGGGATCGTGACGCTCCCATCGGCCTCCTGACCGTTCTCCAGCACGGCGATCAGGGTCCGGCCCACCGCGAGGCCGGAGCCGTTGAGCGTGTGGGCAAACTCCGCTTTGCCGCCCGACGCTGGCCGGTAACGGATCTCAGCCCGGCGGGCCTGAAACGCCTCGCAGTTGGAGCAGGAGGAGATCTCGCGGTACTTCCCCTGCCCCGGGAGCCACACCTCAAGATCGTAGGTCTTGGCCGACGCGAACCCCGTGTCGCCGGTGGCGAGGAGCACCACCCGGTAGGGCAGCTCGAGTCGCTTCAGCACCTCCTCTGCGTTCCTGACCATGGACTCGAGCTCGTCGTAGGACGTGGCGGGAGTCGTCACCTTCACCAGTTCCACTTTGTCGAACTGGTGCTGGCGGATCATCCCCCGCGTGTCCTGTCCCGCCGCGCCCGCCTCCCGGCGGTAGCACGGCGTGAACGCCACATAGCGCTTGGGCAGCTCCTGCTCTCTCAGGATCTCGCCGCCGTGCAGCGCGGTGACCGGCACCTCGGCCGTCGGGATCAAGTAGAGCGAGCGTCCGCCCTCCGGCTCCAGCGTCCGGAAGAGCTGGTCCTCGAACTTCGGCAGCTGGCCGGTGCCCTGCATCGTCTCGGCGTTGACCAGATGCGGCACCCAGACCTCCCGGTAGCCGTGCTCCCGCGTGTGGAGATCGAGCATGAACTGCGTCAGCGCCCGCTCGAGCCGCGCCCCCGCCCCCCAGAGCACGGCGAAGCGGGACTTGGCCAGCTTCGCCGCGCGCTCGAAGTCCAGAATCCCCAGCCGCTCGCCGACCTCCCAGTGCGGCTTCGGGTCGAAGGGGAACCGCCGCGGCGTGCCCCAGCGCCACATTTCCTGGTTGTCCTCCGCCCGGCCCAGCGGCACGCTCGGATGCGGGAGATTCGGGAGCTGAAGGAGGAGCGCCTCCATCTCCCGCTCCACCCCGCTGATCGCGGCGTCCAGCTCCTTGATCTCGTCGCCGAGCTTCCGCATCCGGGCCATCTCCTCGGTCGGGCTCTCACCGCGACGCTTGGCCTGGGCGATCTGCTCGGTGACCTTATTGCGCTCCGCCTTGAGGGCTTCGACAGCCGTCACGCGGCGCCGCCGCTCGGCGTCCAGCGCCAGGAGCCGCTGGACGGACTCCGCCCCACCCCGGGTTTCGAGCGCCCGGGCGACGTCGTCAGGATGTTCCCGAATGTATCTGACGTCCAGCATAGGGGTAAAAAAATAGGCCGCCGGAGCGGCCGCTGTCAAACCCCGGGGCGCCGGGGCACGCTATGATTCGGACTCGACCTGCTCGGCCTCGACCCGCGCCACGCTCCCCACCTGATCGTCGGGGTCCAGGTCGATCACGCGCACGCCCCACGTGTTCCGGCCCTGGGACGACACATCGGGGGCGTGGATCCGGATGATCTTCCCCTTGGTCGTGACCACCAGGATGTCGTCCCCCGGCCGGGCCTGGACCACCCCCACGACGTTGCCGTTCCGCCCGCCGGTCTTGATATCGATGATCCCCTTCCCGGCCCGTCCCTGCAGGCGGTACTCCTCCAGCGGGGTCTGCTTGCCGTAGCCGCGCTCGGTCACCGTGAGGAGGGCGGCCCCCTCCAGCACAACCTCGGCGGCGATCACCTGGTCGCCCTCCTCGAGATCGATCCCCCGGACCCCGGCCGTCACCCGGCCCGTGGGCCGCGCTTCCTCCTCGGAGAACCGGATGATCACGCCCTTCTTGGTGGAGAACACGACCTCGCGCTGGCCGTCGGTCCGCCGGGCGGCCATCACCTCATCGCCATCCTCGAGCGCGATCGCCTGGATCCCGCCCGCGCGGGGGTGCGAGTACGCCTCCAGTTCCGTCTTCTTCACCTTTCCCTGCTTGGTGGCGAACAGGATGAACCCGCCCGCCTCGAACTCCCGAATCGGCAGCACCGCCGCCACCCGCTCGGTCTCAGCCAGCGCCAGGAGGTTCGCCATGGCCTTGCCCTTCGCCTGCCGGCCGCCCTCGGGGATCTCGTGGACCTTGAGCCAGTGGACCTTGCCCTGCGACGTGAAGAAGAGGAGGTAGGAGTGCGTCGTGGCGATAAAGAGGTCTTCGACGACGTCCTCCTCTTTCGTCTCCATCCCCGTCACGCCTTTGCCGCCGCGCCGCTGGCTCCGGTAGAGGTCCACGTGCGTGCGCTTGATGTAGCCCGATCGCGTGATCGTGACGACCATCTCCTCGTCGGCCAGCAAATCCTCAATGGTGAGTTCAGTGGTTTCCGTCAGGATCTCAGTGCGTCGCTCGTCGCCGTACTCGGCCTTGAGGGTCAGCAGTTCCTCCTTGATGATCCGCATCAGCCGCCCCTCGGAGGCCAGGATGTCCTTGAGATCGGCAATCAGCGCCAGCGTCTGCTCGTGCTCCTCCACGATCTTGTGGCGCTCGAGCTGCGTCAGGCGCTGCAGCCGCATGTCGAGGATGGCCTTGGCCTGGATCTCCGTCAGTTCGAGCCGCCGCACGAGGGCGTCTCTGGCCGCCTCAGGGTTCTCCGCCCCGCGGATCAGCCGGATGACCAGATCGAGGTGCTCCACGGCCGTGCGGAGCCCCTCGAGGATGTGCGCCCGCTCCTCGGCGCGCGCCAGATCGAACCGCGTCCGCCGGGTCACCACCTCCCGCCGGAAGCGGATAAAGGCCTCCAGCATCGCCTTGAGGGTCACCACCTGGGGCCGGCGGTCCACGAGGGCGAGCATGATGACCCCGAAGGTGGACTGCATCTGGGTGTGCTTGTGGAGCTGGTTCAGGAGGATCTGCGGGATCTCGCCCCGCCCCACCTCGAGCACGATCCGGATCCCCTCGCGGTTGGACTCGTCGCGGATCTCCGAAATCCCCTCGATCTTCTTCTCGCGGGCGAGCTCGGCGATCTTCTCGATCAGCGTAGCCTTGTTCACCTGGTAGGGGATCTCGGTCACGATGATCGCTTCGCGGCCGCCGCGCATTTTTTCCGCATGCGCCTTGGCCCGCATAGTAATGATGCCGCGCCCCGTTGTATAGGCGTCGCGGATCCCCCCGGTGCCATAGATGTAGCCGCGGGTGGGGAAGTCGGGCCCCTTGATCACCGTCGTGAGGTCGTCCACCGTAGCGGCCGGGTTCTCGATCAGCATCACGAGCCCGTCCACGACCTCCGAGAGGTTGTGCGGCGGGATGTTGGTCGCCATCCCCACCGCGATCCCGGCCGAGCCGTTGACCAGGAGGTTAGGGAGCTTCGTCGGGAGGACCGTGGGCTCCTGTTCGGACTCGTCAAAGTTCGGGACGAAGTCAACCGTTCCCTTGTCGATGTCCGCGAGCATCTCGTGGGCGATCTTGGCCAGGCGGGCCTCGGTGTAGCGATAGGCCGCCGGGGGATCCCCGTCGATCGACCCGTAGTTGCCCTGGCCATCCACCAGCGGATAGCGGAGGGAGAAATCCTGGACCATCCGCACCAGGGCCTCGTAGACGGGCGCGTCGCCGTGGGGGTGATACTTGCCGAGGACCTCCCCGACGACTTTGGCGGATTTCTTGTACGCCCGGTTCCAAGCCAGCCCCAGAGTGTGCATCGTGTAGAGCACCCGCCGATGCACGGGCTTGAGCCCGTCGCGGATGTCCGGCAGCGCCCGTCCGACGATGACGGACATGGCGTAGGCCAGGTAGGACTTCCGCATCTCCTCTTCGATCGGGACGGGAACCTGGCGATCGGTAGGGGACATGTGGGCGGGCGGGCGGTTAGATGTCGATATTCACGGCGTCCAGGGCGTATTTCTCGATGAACTCTCGGCGGGGCTCGACGGCGTCACCCATCAGCACCGTGAAGATGGCGTCCGCTCCCACGGCGTCTTCCATCGTGACCTTCAGGAGCGTCCGCGTCTCCGGATTCATGGTGGTGTCCCAGAGCTGCTCGGGGTTCATCTCCCCGAGCCCCTTGTAGCGCTGGATCGCAGCGCCCTCCTTGGCAAACTCGAACACGGCGGTCACCAGCTCGTCGAGCGTCTTGGCCGTGACCTCCTTGCCGCCATCCACCACCAGGCAGGGGCTCTTGTGCACCGGCGGGATTTTCTCGTGGAGCTCGTAGAGGAGCTGGTAGTCGGGCGACCGCAGGACCTCGAGGCTCAGCCGCGCCGCCAGGTCGCCCGACAGCTCGATCGCCCCCTCCTCGCCGTTGTCGCCCTCGCGCACCTGCACGTCAAATTGGGCGAACCCCAGCTCCGACCCCACCGCCTGAATGGCTGCCACGATGTCCTCGGGCCGCACCCCGCGCTTCGTCGTCCGGAACCGGGCCCGGAGCAGGCCGTCCACGATCGGCGCCGGCACTCCCCGCTTGACGAACTTGCGGAAGAGGCGCCGGAACTCCAGCGTCCGCTTGAGCGCCTCCAGCAGGGCCTCCTCGCGCAGAGGGGCCGACTTCCCGGGCACCTTCAGGCTCGCCTTCTCCACCCAGGAGGCCAGCAGGAACTCCTCCATCTCGCGCTCGTTCATGAGGTACTTCTCCGCGCGCCCCTTCTTGATCTTGAAGAGCGGCGGCTGGGCGATGTAGAGGTAGCCCTGCTCGATGACCGCGACCATGTGGCGGAAGAAGAACGTCAGGAGGAGCGTCCGGATGTGCGCCCCGTCCACATCGGCATCGGTCATCAGGATGACCTTGTGGTAGCGGAGTTTGGTGACGTCGAACTCCTCCGGGCCGATGCCCGTCCCCAGGGCCGAGATCAGCAGGCGGATCTCCTGATGGGAGAGCACCTTGTCGTAGCGCGCCTTCTCGGCGTTGATGATCTTGCCGCGGAGCGGGAGCACGGCCTGGGTCCGGCGATCCCGCCCCTGCTTGGCCGAGCCCCCGGCCGAGTCGCCCTCCACGAGGAAGAGCTCCCGGAAGGATGGCTCGCGCTCCGAGCAGTCGGCCAGCTTGCCCGCGAGCGTCTCGTCGTCGGCCCCCCGCTTGCGGGTGAGCTCCCGGGCCTTGCGCGCCGCCTCCCGCGCCTGGGCCGCCCGGACGCACTTGTC
>JBBTEL010000332.1:2741-4667 GCA_038042325.1 Candidatus Methylomirabilota bacterium | reverse complement strand
CGGGGCGGCGGGGCGGATCCTCAACCGCCACGGGGCCACTGCCGACGCCATTTACCGCGCGCTGGCCGAGGTCCGGGGCACCCAGCGCGTCACCGATCCGAACCCGGAGGACAAGTACCAGGCGCTCCAGCGCTACTCGCGCGACCTCACCGACCTGGCCCGCAAGGGCAAGCTCGATCCGGTCATCGGCCGCGACGAGGAGATCCGCCGGGTCATCCAGGTCCTCTCCCGCCGCACGAAGAATAACCCGGTGCTCATCGGCGAGCCCGGCGTCGGCAAGACCGCCATCGTGGAGGGGCTGGCCCAGCGGATCGTGGCCGGCGACGTGCCGGAGGGGCTCAAGGGCAAGCGCCTCGTGGCCCTCGACATCGGCGCGATGGTGGCGGGCTCCAAGTACCGGGGCGAGTTCGAGGACCGGCTGAAGGCGGTCCTCCGCGAGATCACCGAGGCGGAGGGCCGGATCATCTGCTTCATCGACGAGCTCCACACCCTGGTCGGGGCCGGCGCCGCCGAGGGCGCCGTGGACGCCGCCAACATGCTGAAGCCCGCCCTGGCCCGCGGCGAGCTCCGCTGCGTCGGGGCCACGACGCTGGACGAGTACCGCAAGCGCGTGGAGAAGGACCCGGCCCTCGAGCGGCGCTTCCAGCCCGTGCTCGTGCGGGAGCCGTCGGTCGAGGACACCATTGCCATCCTGAGGGGCCTCAAGGAGAAGTACGAGGTCCACCACAAGGTCAAGATCAAGGATTCGGCCCTGGTGGCGGCGGCGGTCCTGTCCAACCGCTACATCTCCGACCGCTTCCTCCCGGACAAGGCCATCGATCTGGTTGACGAGGCGGCGTCACGTCTCCGGATTGAAGTCGATTCGATGCCGGTTCCGATCGACGAGATCGAGCGGCGGACCATGCAGCTCCAGATCGAGCGCGTCTCCGTGGCCCGGGAGACCGACGAGGTCTCGAAGGAGCGGCTGGCCCGGATCGACGCCGAGCTCGCCGACCTGGCGGAGAAGGGGTCGGGGCTCAAGGCCCAGTGGCAGGCGGAGAAGACCGCCATCACCCAGATCGGGAAGATCAAGGAGGAGATCGAGGCGGCGCGGCAGGGCATGGCCGACGCCGAGCGGCGGGGCGACCTCAACCGGGCCGCCGAGCTCCGCTACGGCACGCTCCTCGAGCTGGAAAAGCGGCTCGGGGCCGAGAACGCGCGGCTCGCCGAGCTCCAGAAGTCGGGCAAGATGCTGAAGGAAGAGGTGGACGAGGAGGACATCGCCGAGACCGTGGCCAAGTGGACGGGCATCCCGGTCACCCGCCTCCTCGAGGGCGAGGTCCAGAAGCTCGTCGGCATGGAGGAGCGGCTGGCTCGGCGCGTGGTGGGGCAGGACGAGGCGATCCGGGCGGTGGCCAACGCCGTGCGCCGCGCGCGCGCGGGCCTCAGCGATCCCAACCGGCCCATCGGCTCGTTCCTCTTCCTGGGGCCCACCGGCGTGGGAAAGACCGAGCTGGCCCGGGCGCTGGCGGAGTTCCTCTTCGACGACGAGCGCGCCATGGTCAGGCTCGACATGTCCGAGTACATGGAGAAGCACACGGTGGCCCGGCTCATCGGCGCGCCGCCAGGCTACGTCGGCTACGAGGAGGGCGGCCAGCTCACCGAGGCCGTGCGGCGGCGGCCGTACACGGTGGTCCTCTTCGACGAGATCGAAAAGGCCCACGGCGACGTCTTCAACGTCCTGCTCCAGCTCCTCGACGACGGCCGGCTGACCGACGGCCACGGCCGCACCGTGGACTTCAGGAACGCGGTGGTCATCATGACCTCCAACCTGGGGAGCCACATCTTCCGCGAGTACGAGAAGCCCGAGAAGGTCCGGCCGCTCGTCCTCCAGGAGCTGCGCGCGACCCTGCGCCCCGAGTTCCTGAACCGGATCGACGAGATCGT
>JBBTEL010000332.1:1242-2641 GCA_038042325.1 Candidatus Methylomirabilota bacterium | reverse complement strand
TCAGGTCTTGCAATCCAACAATGTGCTAATGGAGAACCTGACTCCGCCCGGAATCCCCCCTTCCCTCCAGAGCATCTGAACCGTATAAATTGGCCGCCATGCAACAACGCAAGCCTGACCCCAGCATTCATTTCGCGTGGGTGGTTCTGGGGGCCGTGATGCTGGTGATGGTCGCCGCGTCGGGCCTCCGGAATGTTTTCGGGGTCTTCATCAAGCCGCTGGAAGCCGAGTTCCATTGGGACCGGGCCTCCCTCTCCGGGGCCGCGGCCCTCTCCCTCTTCCTCCTGGGCGCCGTCGGGCCCTTCGTGGGACGACTGGCCGACCGGTGGGGGCCCCGGCGAGTCCTGGCCCTGGCCCTCCTGGTGCTCGGGACCGGCACCATCCTCTCCAGCTTCGTCCAGAGCCTCTGGCACGTCTACATCGCCTCGGGCATCCTGATGGCCGTCGGCGCGGGCGGGGCGGGGATGGCGACGGCCGCCAGCGTGGCGGCGCGCTGGTTCGAGACCCACCGGGGCCTCGTCATCGGGCTCCTCGGGGGCGCGATGTCGGCGAGCCAGTTGGTGGTCGTCCCGCTCGCGATGGGGCTCACGGTGTCCTTCGGCTGGCGCCAGAGCTACTTCTGGCTCGGCATCGGGCTCTTCGCGCTGATCCTGCCGGTCTCGATCTGGCTCGTGAGGGACGGTCCCGGCGAAAAGGGGCTCAAGCCCTACGGCGCGGGCCACGCCGTTCCGTCCCCCGGGATGACCTCCCTCCCCGCCGAGCGGCGCGTCTCCCTCACCGAGGCCGCGCAGGTCCCCGCCTTCTGGCTCCTCGTGGCCACCTTCTTCGTCTGCGGCTACACCTCGAACGGCCTCGTCCTGACCCACCTGATCCCTCACTCCATGGAGCACGGCTTCTCCGAGATGGCGGCGGCCCAGGCCCTCGGCGTCATGGGGGCGATGAACATCCTGGGGACCGTCGCGTCGGGCTGGATCTGTGATCGGTTCGGCAGGAAGGGGCCGCTGGCCTTCTACTACTTCGTCCGCGGCCTCTCGCTTCTCTTCCTGCTCTACGTCTGGAACGTCCCCTCGCTCCAGCTCTTCGCGGCCCTCTTCGGGCTCAACTACATCTCCACGGTCCCGCCCACCACGACGCTGACGGCGAACATCTTCGGGCGCTACTCGGTCGGGGAGCTCTCGGGCTGGATTTTCTTCTCCCACCAGGTGGGCGCGGCGCTCGGGGCCGCCCTCGGGGGATGGATCTTCGACTGGACCGGCAGCTATGCCTGGGCCTTCGTCTCCGCGGCCGTGCTGGCCGTCCTCGCCGCCGGCCTCTCGCTGATGATCAAGGAGGAACCGATGAGCCCCCGGGCAAAACCGGCCACGGGAGTCCCCGTTCCCTCCGAAGCGTAGCGCTCCCT
>JBBTEL010000332.1:0-1142 GCA_038042325.1 Candidatus Methylomirabilota bacterium | reverse complement strand
GGCGGCATGCCGAAGACCGCGATGTTGAGAAAGACCTGGAGCATGGCCTGCTGCTGGACGTCGCCGCCGGGGGTTCCGAACGGCATGAAGAGGCGCCCGTCCTTGAACGCCATGGCCGGCGCGGGGGTGAGGCGGGGGCGCTTGCCCGGGGCGACGGCGCTCGGGTGTCCCGGGTCGAGCCAGGACTGCGAGCCGCGCGGAGAAACGACGCAGCCGACGCCCGGGACCACGGGGGAGTCCACCGGGGGATCGCTCGGCGTGGCCGAAAAGGCGTTGCCTTCCGCGTCCACGACGGCCACGTAACTCGTATCGAGGGCGCGCGAGCCTCCCGGACGGACGTCGCCGGGCGGCACGTAGCCGTTCTTCACCGCCGCCAGCCCGAGCGGGTCCCCGGGCGGCGCATCGATCCACGCGCGGGCGTCGCGGATCAGGGCTCGACGCGCGTGGGCGTAGGCCTTGGACAGGAGCCCGTCGGCCGGCACCTTCACGTGGTTGGGATCCCCGTAATAGGCCTCGCGGTCGGCGAAGGCGAGCTTGATCGCCTCCGCCAGCAGGTGGAGGTACCGCGGCGAGTTGTGGCCCAGCGCGCCCAGGTCGTACGGCTCGAGGAGGTTCAGCATCTGGAGCAGCACCGGTCCCTGGCACCAGAAACCGCACGCCGCCACTTCGAACTCGCGGAAGGTCGTCCGCAGCGCCGGCGCCACCTCCACGCTGAACTCGGCCAGGTCTTCCGGCGCGAGGAGGCCGCCTTCCTGACGGTGGAAGGCGCAGATCGCCTCGGCGATCTCCCCCCGGTAAAACGCGTCGCGCGCCGCCCTGATGGCCTGCTCCCGGCCTTGGCCCCTCGCGCGGCGCTCGGCGGCAATCATAGTCTCGATGATCCGGGCCAGCTCGGGCTGGACGAAGCGCTCCCCGGCGGCGCGCGGCCGGCCGCCAGGAAGGTAGAGGGCGGTGGTGGTGGGCCAGCGGCGGAAGGCCGCCTCGTTGTCGCGGATCAGGGCGGCGGAGAACACTGAGAGGGGAAAGCCCTGAGCCGCGCACTCGAGGGCGGGCGCCGCCGCCTCCGCGAAACTGAGCGTCCCCCAGCGGGCGAGGGCGGTGCACCAGGCGTCAGGCGCCGCGGGCACCACGGTGCGGAGGAC
>JBBTEL010000331.1:2465-8907 GCA_038042325.1 Candidatus Methylomirabilota bacterium | reverse complement strand
CTGGCTTCCTACTGCCAGCGGATGAGCACCTTCACCTTCGGGTACTCCGGCGCCTTGCCCTCGACATCGACGATGCGCATGGATTGATCCGGAGCCTCCAGCAGGAGATTGTTGTTGCTGTAGGCCACGAATTTGCCCCAAGCCTTCGGCACTGTGACCTCGTACTTGGCGACCGCGCTCTGAGCGTGGGCTGGGGCGGGGCGGACCGCACTGAGCAATCCGGACTCGAAGAACCACGGGCGAACGGCGATCATGACGAGAGCCACGGCGATGACGGTCAGAACAGCCTTGGTATACCGATCGGCAATCACGGGTGTCCTCCTGGTTAGTTCTGCGTGCACTGCTCGCGACCCGTCCCACGCAGAGGCGAGCATACAGCCGGGCCACAGCGTGGACCACAACCCAACGGCCGGGGAACAGCAAGAGGATGGGGCCATTCTATTCCGGCGCCGCGCCCAGTCAAGCGTCGCGTGCTCCCCCGGTGGCTAACCGGCTTCGAGAAGGGAGCGGGCGCGGGCGAGCTCGTCGGGGGTGTTGACGTTCATGAAGCAGAGGTGGGGGTCGGCCAGGCGCGCCACCGCGGCCTCAGGGATCTCGAGGACCTTTACCTGGGGGAAGAAGCCGATCACCTTGAAGCGCTTGGCCTGGAGCGCGGCCTCGATGTGAGGGAGGCAGGCCTTGGCGTAGCAGGCGTGGAGGGTCTCGTACTGGTCGCCGACCTTGGGGATCACGACGTCGGCCTCTCCCGCATGGGAGACGATGAGCCTGACCACCTCGGCCTTGAGGAACGGCATGTCGCAGGCGACCGTGAAGGCCCCGTCGCCCTTGGCGGCCTTGAGGCCGCTGTAGATCCCGCCGAGCGAGCCGTGGTCGGGGAAGACGTCCGGAACCATGGGGAGCCCGAGGAACGCGTACAGCTCGGGCGTGTTCGTCACGATCAGGAGGTCGGAGAGCACCGAGCCCAGCACGTCCACAGCCCGTTCGATGATCCGCTGGCCGCCGAGCTCAACGAGGGCCTTGGGCTCGCCCCCCATCCGGGTGCTCTTGCCTCCGGCCTGGATCACGCCCGTCACCGCCACGGCGCCCTCACTCCGGCAGTTCGAGCGCGCCCCGGCGGATGGCCCGCGGCGGGGTCACCGTCACGTCCACGATGGTGGAGGGAAGCCCGCCCTTGGTGGGCCCACCGTCCAGGATCAACTCGATTTTTCCCTCGAAGATCCGCTGAACGTCCGCCGCCGTGGTCGGAGGCGCTTCGCCGCTCACGTTCGCGCTGGGCGCGGTCACGGGAAACCCCGCAGTGCGGACGAGGCCGAATGCCACCGGATGGCCCGGCATGCGGACCCCGACGGTTCCCGTCCCCGCCGTCAGTTCCACGGGCAGATTCCCCCTCGCGCGGAAGACGAGGGTCAGCGGGCCGGGCCAGTACTTCGTCATGAGGGTCCAGGCGGCGGCCGGCACTCCCTCGACCAGCGATTGAACCATGCGCACGGAGTCCACAAGGACCAAGAGGGGCTTGGATTCAGGGCGGCCCTTGGCGGCGTACACGCGTCCCACGGCCTGCGGATCCAGGGCGTTTGCGCCCAGGCCGTAGAAGGTTTCGGTGGGAAAGGCGACGAGGCCGCCGGCTGAGAGCACCTCGGCGGCCTTTTTCAACACCACTTCTTCCGGATCGCGCGGGTCGACGCGAAGGACCCGGGTGTCCGTCACTGCCGCCTTTTGAGCTCAGCGGCCACCCGGCGGGAGCGCTGCTGGACCTCGGCGGCCATGGCCTTTCTGAACGCAGCCAGGCGCTTTCTGACGTTTGCGTCGCTCAGGGCCAGGATCTGGGCAGCCAGAATGCCGGCGTTGGCGGCCCCCCACTTTCCCACCGCCACCGTCGCCACCGGCACGCCCTTGGGCATCTGGGCCATGGAGAGGAGCGCGTCCAGGCCGTTGAGCGGGGAGGAGTTGATGGGGACCCCGATGATGGGAAGCGATGTGAGGGACGCGAGGAAGCCCGGGAGGGCCGCGGCGCCGCCGGCGCCGGCGATCAGGACGCGGATGCCCCGTCGCTCAGCCCGCGTCGCGTAGCGGCGGGTCTGCTCGGGCGTCCGGTGGGCGGAGGCGACCACAACCTCGTGGGGGATCCCGATGTCGTCGAGGACCTTGATCGTCTCCCTGAGCACCTCCAAGTCCGAGTCGCTCCCCATCACGATCCCCACGCGCGGGCGTCTCGTCGGCATCCTCTACCTCCCCCCTCGCTTGAGCGCCTTCCTGCCGATGTCTTTCCTGAAGTGAATCCCTTCGAAGCAAATCTTCGCCACGGCATCGTAGGCCCGCGCGATGGCGGCCGGGATGTCGGCGCCGAGCGCCGTCACGCCGAGCACGCGTCCCCCGGCCGTGACCAGCCGGCCGTCCTTGAGCGCCGTGCCGGCATGAAAGACCGTCACGTCGGGCAGCTTCTCCGCCTCCTCGATCCCGCTGATGGACTTTCCGGTCTGGTACTCGCCCGGATAGCCGCCAGAGGCCAGCACCACGCAGACCGCCGCCTCCGGACGCCAGCGGACCGTCGAGGGTAAGCGCTCCCCTTTGGCGACGCCGTAGAGCAGAGGCAGAGGATCGTCCTGGAGGCGGGGCATGATGGTCTGATGCTCCGGATCGCCGAAGCGGCAGTTATATTCCAACACTTTCGGCCCCTGCCGGGTGAGCATGAGCCCCGCGTAGATGACGCCACGGTATGGCCGCCCCTCGGCCGCCATCGCGTGAACGGTCGGGAGGATGATGGTTTTCATTATTTCTTCGTGCATCCGCGCGTCCACGATCGGCGCGGGCGAGTAGGCACCCATCCCGCCCGTGTTCGGCCCCTGGTCATCGTCGAAGACCGTCTTGTGATCCTGGGCGGTGCCTAGAGGAAGCGCCGTCTCGCCGTCCGTCAGGGCGAAGAATGACGCCTCCTCGCCCACGAGGAACTCCTCGACGACGATCTGCTCTCCTGCCCGGCCGAACGCGCGCTGCTCCAGGCACAGGGCGATGGCCTTGTCCGCCTCCGGGAGCGTGCCGCACACGATGGCGCCCTTGCCGGCGGCAAGCCCGTCGGCCTTCACGACCAGCGGCGCGCCCAGCTCGCGCGCAAACCTGCGCGCCGAGGTCGCGTCCTGAAAGGTCTGAAAGCGCGCCGTCGGGATCCCGTGCTTGGCCATCAGCGCCTTGGCGAAGGCCTTGGAGCCCTCCAGGGCCGCGGCGCTCTGAGTGGGGCCGAAGATCGCGAGCCCCTTGACCCGGAAGCGGTCGGCGATCCCGAGGATCAGCGGCAGCTCGGGGCCGACGATCGTGAGGTCGATGCGTTCTCTGTCTGCGAAGGCGACGAGGTCATCGAGTGCATCGGCCTTGATCGGGACGCACGTCGCGTGGCGAGCCATCCCCGGGTTACCCGGCGCCGCATAGAGCGCGGCAACCTGGGGGCTCTGGGAGAGTCTCCACACCAGCGCATGCTCCCGCCCGCCACTGCCTATAACGAGCACTCTCATGTTGCCATCGCTGTCCTTCCGCCTCGCCGAACTCTCCCCCTCACCCAACCCTCTCCCCCTCACCCAACCCTCTCCCCCACCGGGGGAGAGGGGACAATTCGATTCCTCTCCCCCCGAGGGGGAGAGGATTAAGGTGAGGGGGCAGGGGTGAGGGGGTCATTCGTCGGTGTCCTCGGCTTCGCCGAGATTGACGCGCGCCAGCTGGGCCCACGGGCTCCCCTGGTCCAGCTCGAGGTAGCGGCGCCAGTGGATGGCCGCCTCCCGCGGTCTGCCGGCCTTGGCCAGCACGCCGGCCAGGTTGAAGTGGGCGTCGGCGTAATCGGGGGCCATTTCGAGGGCGCGGCGGTACCAGCCGATGGCGCCGGGAAGGTCGCCGAGGTCCTCGGTCAGCGACCCGAGATTGTAGGCCGCCTGGTAGGACGCCGGATCGGCTGCGAGCGCCGCGCGATAGCAGTCTCCCGCCTTGTCGTAGTGGCCCATCCGGTGGTGGAGGAGCCCGAGGTTGTTCCAGCCGGCGGCGCACGCCGGGTCGATGGCCACCACCTGCTCGTAGGCCGCGACCGCCGCTTCCCACTGCTGCGGGTCCTGATCCAGCTGGGCCGCGCGAGCGAACCAGATGTCGGCGCTGAGCGAGGGCGGAACGAGGGGGCGTACCATCCCGCGGATGAGGCTCGCGCGCGCCTGCTGCTCCAGGCCGCCGATATCAAGCGACAGGACGGTCTGGCCCGTCCGGGGATCAAAGCTCACCCCCTCGCTCTCGACCAGGATCCGCTGGCCATCCAGCTTGAGCCTCAGCGCCGCCAGCGGCGCATCGGACTCGGGCACGAGGCGGCGGAGATCCTCGAGCGCCCGCCTGATCTGGCGCACCGTGGCGCCTCCGGCCAGCAGCTCCCCCGCCACGCGCACGCCCACCACCTCGCGGAAGTGATAGCCCTGGCCCTCGGGCTTCAGGAGGCCCAGGCGGCGCAGCTGGGCCATGCGCTTCGGCGTGAGGCTCAACAGCCTCACCACCTCGCGCTCGCTCAGCAGCCAGCCGGACGGCCGGTCGGTCAATGCCGGAAGTGCCTCATCCCGGTCAGGACCATCGCCATCCCGTGCTCGTCCGCCGCCTGGATGACTTCCTCGTCGCGCACGGAGCCGCCCGGGTGGATGACGGCCGTGACGCCCGCCTGGGCCACCACGTCGAGCCCATCCCTGAAGGGAAAGAACGCGTCGGAGGCGCAGACCGTCCCCTTCGTCTGGAGGCCGATCGCCTGGGCCCGCATCACTGCGATCTTCGCCGAGTCCACGCGGCTCATCTGGCCCGCGCCCGCGCCGACGAGCTGGTCGCGCGTGGCCAGGACGATCGCGTTGGACTTCACGTGCTTGCAGATCTTCCAGGCGAAGCGGAGCGCTTCCCACTCCGCCGCCGTCGGCTGGCGCTTGGTGACGACCCGCAGCATCCCCTCGTCGAGGTCGGTGAGATCCGACTCTTGGACCAGGAGCCCCCCGAGGACGCTCCGGTAGTCCTCGAGCCGCGAGGGCAACGCGCTCCGGTCGCAGGGGACCTCCAGGACCCGGCACTTCTTCTTCGTCCGCCGGAGCTCTTCGAGGGCGTCGGGGAGATACGAAGGCGCGAAGAGGATCTCGAGCAGAATCCCCGACAGCTCCTTCGCCACGTCCAGGTCCAGCGTCCGGTTGACGCCGACGATGCCGCCATAAATCGAGACCGGATCCGAGGCTTTGGCTTTCTTCGCCGCCTCAGCCACCGTGGCAGCGCTCGCGGCGCCGCAGGGATTTGTGTGCTTGATGACCACCGCCGCCGGCTCCTTGAACTCCAGCAGGAGGCCGAGCGCCGCGGAGAAGTCCAGGAGGTTATTGTAGGAGAGCTCCGGGCCGTGGAGCTGCCGGGCGGCGGCCACGCCGAAGCGCGCGGGGCCGTGGAGCCGGTAGAATGCCGCCGATTGGTGGGGGTTCTCGCCGTAGCGGAGCGGCTGGACCAGCTCGGCCTCCAGCCTGAGGACCGGCGGGAAAGCGGTCTCAGCAGCCGCGGCGGGGCGCGTGGTCGCCTCAGGGCTCCTCAGGTACGCCGCGATTGCGGCGTCGTACTGGGCCGTCCTGCGGAAGGCTTCGCGCGCGAGACGGAAGCGCGTTTCGGCCGAGACAGCTCCCTCCGATCGCTTCAGCTCGTCCAGGATCTCGCCGTACTGAGAGGCGTCCACCAGCACGGCGACCGACTCCCAGTTCTTCGCCGCGGCCCGGATCAGCGTGGGGCCGCCGATGTCGATCTGCTCGATCGCCTCGGCGAGGCTCGTGCCGGGCTTGGCGACCGTCTGCTCGAACGGATAGAGGCTGGTCGCCACGAGGTCGATGGGCTCGATCCCCTGGGCCTTCAGCTGGGCCAGGTGCTCGGGCTTGTCGCGCCGGGCCAGGATCCCCGCGTGGATCTTCGGGTGGAGCGTCTTCACCCGGCCGTCCAGCATCTCGGGGAACCCCGTCACCTCCGACACGTCCCGGACTTTCACGCCGGAATCACGCAGTAGCTTGGCGGTCCCTCCCGTCGAGAGAATCTCGACGCCGAGGGCAGAGAGCCCCCGGACAAACTCCACCACCCCGCTCTTGTCGTGAACACTTACCAGGGCTCGCCGGACCATGCTATGGCTCCTGCCAGGGTTCCGAGTGGGCCTTGAACCATCCAGCTATCTCCTCGACCGCCTTCTCACCTCTTGCAATGGCCCAGAAGACCGACTCGGCCTCCTCGGAGGGAACAAGGCGATACCCGTTCAGCCGTAGGCAGCCCCCTGTTTCGGCGATGACACGCTCGTGGATCAGGGCCAGCTCCTCCACCGTGATCCAGTTCACCCAGCGAGCCCTTCAAGGCTCTTCCGATGCTCCTCGATAGAACGACTCGCCAGCCGCGCAATCTTGCTGAGGCGTTCCCGGTCCAGCGGCACCGG
>JBBTEL010000331.1:0-2365 GCA_038042325.1 Candidatus Methylomirabilota bacterium | reverse complement strand
AAGGCCGCTCGCGCTTCGGGGGGAAGCTGGAGAGCCTCCAACAGCAGCTTCTTGGTCTCCTGGTTCATGCCTGTATTATCCCCCTTTAGCTCGACCGGGATTCTTTGATATGCACTCTTCGGCCTCTGACTGCCAGCCGGCCCTCGGCGAAGAGCCGGATCGCGCGCGGGTAGAGCTGGTGCTCCTGCTCGAGGATGCGGGCCGCCAGCGTCTCCTCCGTGTCCTCCTCCTTCACGGACACGGCGGCCTGGCAGATCATGGGGCCAGTGTCCACGCCTTCATCAACAAAATGCACGGTGGCGCCGCTCACTTTCACGCCGTACTGGAGCGCCTGGCGCTGGGCGTGAAGCCCCGGGAACGACGGCAGCAGCGCCGGGTGGATATTCATGATCTGTCCCGGCAGCGCCCGGACGAACGTCGGGGAGAGGACCCGCATGTAGCCGGCGAGGCAGACCAATTCAACGCGATTTTCTGCCAGCACGCCGAGCACCGCCTGATCAAAGGCTTCACGGTTGGGGTAAGCCTTAGGGTCCACGAAGACACCTTTCACCCCATGCTTCAGGGCCCGCTCCAGCGCTTGAGCGTCGGCCCGGTCGGAGATGACGATCGCCAAGCGGCAGTCAAGCTTGCTGGCCTCGATCGCGTCAATGATCGCCTGGAGGTTTGACCCCCGGCCCGAGGCGAGGACCCCGATCCTGAGCGGTTCGCTACGCGCCATCACCGCGCCCCGGCATACTCGACGCCGCGCGAGCCCGCCTGGACCTCGCCGATGATCCACGCGGTCTCTCCCAGGGAGGCCAGCACGGCGCGACAGTGATCCGCGTGCTCGCGGGCGACCACGAGCACGAGGCCGATTCCCATGTTGAACGTCCTGAACATCTCCTCCTCGGCGATCTTCCCGTTCTCCCGGATGAGGGTGAAGATGGGCGGCACCGTCCAGGCCCCATGGTCGATCACGGCTTTGCACCCCGTCGGCAGGACCCGGGGCAGGTTGCCAGTGAGGCCGCCCCCGGTGATGTGGGCCATGGCGCGAACCGGGACGGCCTTCAGGAGGTCGAGAACCGGCTTGACGTAGATCCGAGTCGCGGTGAGGAGCTCATCGGCGACGCTCTTGCCGATGCCCGGAAGGGGATCGCCGACCTTCAATCCCATGCGCTCGAAGACGACCTTGCGGGCGAGCGAGTAGCCGTTGGAGTGGAGCCCCGAGGAGGCCAACCCGATCAGTCGGTCCCCCGGCGTGACGGTCGAGCCGTCAATGATCCGGCTCCTCTCGGCCACTCCCACGCAGAAACCAGCCAGGTCGTATTCGCCGGGAGCGTAAAAATCGGGCAGCTCCGCGGTCTCGCCTCCCACGAGCGAGCACCCAGCTTGCCGGCACCCCTCGGCCACACCTCGGACGACAGCCTCGATCCTCTCGGGGACGACCTTCCCCACCGCCAGGTAGTCGAGGAAGAAAAGCGGCTCGGCGCCGTGGACGAGGACATCGTTCACCCCCATCGCCACCAGGTCGATCCCCACCGTGTCGTGGCGGTCGGCGAGGAAGGCGATCTTGAGCTTGGAACCGACTCCATCAGTCGAGGAAACGAGAACGGGCTCGCGGTAGCCGGCGGGGAGCGCCACGAAACCCGAGAAGGCGCCGATCTCGCCAAGAACTTCTGGCCGAAACGTGGACTTCGCGAGCGGTCCGATCCGGCGAATTGCGGCCTCAGCAGCCTCGATGTCAACGCCGGACTGCTTGTAGGTGAGGGGATCCATGTGCCCGGGGATCAGGTGGGCGGGTCGAAGAGGGAGAGCTGCGGGGTCACTTCGCGCTCGAAGCCGACGCGGTAGTCGCCGGTGAAGCAGGCGTGACAGAACTGGGCCGGATCCGAGCCCGTGGCCTTGAGCATTCCCTCGAGCGACAGGTAGCCCAGGCTGTTGGCGCCCAGGTAACGGCGGATCTCCTCCACCGCGTGGCTCGAGGCGATCAGCTCCTTGCGGGTCGGCGTGTCGATGCCGTAGTAGCAGGGCCAGTGGATCGGCGGCGACGAGATCCGCACGTGGACCTCGCGGGCGCCCGCGCTCCGGACCATCTTGACGATCTTCCGGCTGGTCGTCCCCCTCACGATGGAATCGTCCACCACGACGACCCGGCGCCCCCCGAGCGTCTCCCGCATCGGGTTCAGCTTCACCTTCACGCCGAAGTGGCGGATCCCGTGGCTCGGCTCGATGAAGGTCCGCCCCACGTAGTGGTTGCGGATCAACCCCACCTGGAACGGAATCCCCGACTCCTCGGCGAACCCGAGGGCCGCGCTCGTCCCCGAGTCGGGGACGGGGATCACGATGTCCGCCTGGGCCGGGTGCTCGCGGGCCAGCTGGTGGCCCA
>JBBTEL010000330.1:0-2417 GCA_038042325.1 Candidatus Methylomirabilota bacterium | reverse complement strand
TGGATCATGGCCGTGGAGCCGCTTGGCCAGCTCCAGCGGATCAAGGAGGAAGTGGAGCGGGACGAGGAGATGGGGGCCATCACCTACATGGCCCACCAGACCATTAACGCCCCGGCGCTCCTCTTCGAGCGAATCCGGGGTTGCCCGCCGGGCTTCGAATCGCTGTGGAACCTGATCGGGTCCAGCGTGGACCGCTTCGCCATCTCGATCGGCGAGCCCACAGGGCTCACCGTGATGGACCTGATCCAGCGGTGCAAGACGAAGTTCAGCCGGGCGATCCCCCCGGTCATCGGGGACGGTCAGAATGTCCCGGTCAACGCTCATCACATGATCGGGGACGAAGTGGACATCAGCATTTTCCCCGCCGCCCGGCACTGGCCGGGTGACGGCGGTCCGTACATCGGGACCGCCGACGCCGTCATCACGCGCGACCCCGACGCGGGCTGGCTGAACGTGGGCTGCTACCGCCAGATGGTGCACGACCGAAACCATGTGGGCCTCTACCTCTCCCCCGGCAAGGACGCGAGGCTCCACATCGAGCGGTACTGGAGCCGGAACGAGCCGTGCGAGGTGATCGCCGTGTGGGGGGTGGACCCGGCGATGTTCATCGCCGCCTCCCAGACCTTTCCCAAGACCGTCTCTGAGCTGGACTTCATCGGTGGCATCCTCGGACGGCCGGTGGAGCTGGTCAAGGGCCAAGTCGTGAACCTCCCCTACCCGGCCCGCGCCGAGATCGTCATGGAAGGTCGCATCGATCCCAACGCGATGAAGCTTGAGGGGCCCTTCGGCGAGTTCACCGGCTACTACGGTCGACCCGAGGACCTCGCCTTCCTCGTGGAGGTGAAGGCGGTTCACTATCGGGACAACCCGATCCTGACCCACGCCCTCATGGCCGATTACCCCGCCAACGAGTGCAGCCTGCTTTACTCGATCGCCCGCTCGGCGCGGATCTGGAACGACCTCGACAAGCTCGGCGTGCCCGGGATCAAAGGGGTGTACTGCCACCCGGCCGCCGCCGGCGGCTTCGCGCTGACGGTGGTCTCGCTCGAGCAGCGCTACGCGGGCCACGCCCCCCAGGCGCTCGCCCTCGCCGCGCAGGTCCCGGGCGGAGCCTACTTCTCGAAGTGGATCATCGCCGTGGACGACGACGTGGATCCGTCGAACATCAATCAGGTCCTCTGGGCGATGGCCACGCGCTGCCATCCCGCCGAAGACATCGACATCCTCCGCCAGACGTGGTCCACCTGGCTCGATCCGTCGCAGAACCCGCCCGACGAGCGCCCGTACGGCTCCAAGGCGCTCATCAATGCCTGCATGGAGCATCGCTATCTCAAGAGCTTCTCCAAACGGACAAGGCTCCGCCGCGCGGTGTATGAGGAAGTCGCGGCAAAGTGGCAAACGCTTGGGCTGGCCGGCACGCCCCCGAAGCTCTGGGCCCTCGAGGAGTAATGAAGCTGAACTGAGAGGAGATGCACGGTATGCGCTCACGATGGCTCGTCATCCCAGTCCTGCTGGCCGTCGTCACTCTGGCCGCGCCCGCCGGGGCGCAGACCCCCAAGTCGGTGAGCCTCGGGACCAACCCGCCCGGAACGATCTTCTACACGGTGGGAAGCGGCCTGGCCAAGATTGTCAGCCAGGCGGCCCCGTTCCAGATGGGAATCGAGCCGTACACGGGGACGAGCACGTTCCTCCCGCTCGTCAACAGCGGCGAGATGGAGTTCGGCGTCGTCAACGCCGTGGACATGGGGCTGACCTACCGGGGGCCGGGGAAGTTCAACATCGGGGGCAAGAACCCCTTCCCCCACTCTCCCAACGTCCGGCTGGTGATGCGCGGCTCTCCGCTGTTGGTCGGCCTCCTGGTCCATAAGGGCTCTCCTTTTCGGAGCATCTATGACGTCAAAGGCAAGCGAATGACCGGCGAGTACCCGGCCCACCTGGCGGTCTGGTACAACATGTTCGGCCACCTGGCCAGCGCGGGGATGACCTGGAACGACGTCAGGGTCGTTCCCGTCCCGGCCGTCAATGACGGCGTGGACGCCCTCGTCCAGGGGCGCGCGGATGTCACCGAGCACGCACTGAATTCGGCCAAGATCAAAGAGGCTGATGCCGCTGTAGGCGTTCGCCACATCTCGATCGACTGCTCTGCGGAGGGCGAGGCGCGCCTCCGGAAGGCGGTTCCCGGCTACTACCCGCGGATCATCAAGGCGGGGACCGCGACGGCCGTCGTCGAAGACACCTGCTTCATCGCCTACGACATCTATCTGGGCGCCGGCAAGAACGTTCCCGACACGGTCGTCGAGTCCGTGCTGAAGGCGATCTGGGAAAACGTGCAGATGCTCCCGCCCCTTCATCCGATCTTCAAAGAGTGGACGCGCGAACGGGCGGTTGACCCTGATGTGACGATCCCGTACCACCCC
>JBBTEL010000329.1:0-3797 GCA_038042325.1 Candidatus Methylomirabilota bacterium | reverse complement strand
TCGATGATCCAGGTCGATCGGCTGACCAAGCAATACGGCCCCGTCACGGCCATCCGTGACGTCTCTTTCAGCATCGAGAAGGGGGGCATCGTGGGCTTTCTCGGCCCCAACGGCGCGGGGAAGACCACCACGATGCGGATTCTCGCCTGCTTCATGCCGGCCACCGGCGGCACCGCGCGGGTGGCGGGATACGACGTCTTCTCCCAGTCGCTGGAAGTCCGCAAGCGCATCGGCTACCTCCCCGAGAACGTCCCGCTCTACGGGGAGCTGTCGGTCTCGGCCTATCTGGACTTCGCGGCGGAGATCAAGGGTGTTTCCCGGTCCGACAGGAAGCGGCGTGTGGGGGAGGTCATGGACCGCTGCGACGTCGCCGACGTCCAGCACCGGCTGATCGGCAAGCTCTCCAAGGGCTACCGCCAGCGCGTCGGGCTCGCCCAGGCCCTGGTCAACGATCCCGACGTCCTGATCCTGGACGAGCCGACCATCGGGCTCGACCCCGTGCAGGTCGCCGAGATCCGCGCCCTCATCAAGTCGCTGGCCGGCCAGCACACCGTGATCCTCTCCACTCACATCCTCCCGGAAGTCTCGATGGTCTGCGAAGGCGTCATCATCATCAACCGCGGACGGATCGCGGCCCAGGGGAGTCTCGACCGCCTGGCGGAGGAATTCTTCCCCACCGCGCGCATCGAGCTCCAGATCTCCGGCCCCGTCGAGGCGGTGGGGCCCGCGCTCCGCCAGATCCCGGGAATCCTCCGGGTCGAGCACCAGGGGACGGCGGACGGGGCGGGAATCTACATGGTGGAGGCGATGCGGGACCGGGACGTCCGGGCCCCCATCGCCCAGCTCGTGGCCGAGCGGCGGTGGGGGCTCCTGGAGCTCCACCAGCCCGGGATGAGTCTGGAAGAGGTATTCCTGCGGGTCGTCGCGGGCGAAGAGTACGGGGCGGGCACGTGATGGGCGCCTGGGCCGTCTTCAAGAAGGAGATGCGCCTGTACTTCACCTCGCCCGTCGCCTATGTCGTCTTCACGTTCTTCCTGTTGATTGTCGGCTACTTCTTCTACTCCATCTTCGCGTTTTATAACCTCACCTCCATGCAGGCCGCCATGAACCCGGCCTTCGCGCGTGACCTGAACATCACCGACGCGGTCATGCGCCCGCTCTTCTCCAACACGGGGATCATCCTGCTGTTCTTCATGCCGATGTTGACCATGCGCCTGTTCGCCGAGGAGAAGCGGAGCGGGACCATCGAGCTGCTGCTGACATTCCCGGTGCGAGACGGCGAAGTGCTGCTGGGGAAGTTCGCCGCAGCCATGACCCTGTTCATCATGCTGCTGGGGCTCACCGCCCTCTACCCGGCCATCGTCGGGTACTTCACGCGCGTGGAATGGGGACCGCTGCTCTCGGGCTATCTGGGGCTGTTCCTGCTGGGCAGCTCCTTCCTGGCCGTCGGCGTGCTGGTCTCGTCGCTCACGGAGAACCAGATCGTCGCGAGCTTCGCGACCTTCGCGATCCTGCTGGGGTTCTGGGTCATCGGGTGGAGCGCCGACCTGGTCGGCGGGAACTGGCGGGCGGTCTTCCAGTACCTGTCCATCCTCGAGCACCTCGACAGCTTCGGCAAGGGCGTGATCGACACGAAGGACATCCTGTACTACCTGAGCGTCATCGCCCTCTCGCTCTTTCTGACGCTGCGGTCGCTCGAATCGAAGCGCTGGCGAGGCTGAGGGATGCGCTACATCAGGCCGAACGCGATGCTGTGGGGAGGGGGCGGGCTCCTGCTGCTCGCCGCCGTGACCTGGTTGTTCGGCGTCCTCCCGTTCCCCGGAACCCGGTTTCCGGCCTGGGTCATTCCGCTCGCGCTCGGCCTCATCCTGTCGGCCCTCGGCGCGTACCTCAAGTTCAATGAGATCAAGGCGGCGTTCGGCCACCGTTCGGCGAGATACTGGTTCAACTCCGTGGTCGTGGTGGGGCTGGCCCTGGGCATCGTGGTCCTCGTCTCGGTGCTCGGGATCCGCCACACCTATCGCTGGGATCTCACCGAGAACCGCCGCCACAGCCTCTCATCCCAGACGATCAAGGTCCTCCGGTCGCTCACGACCGACGTCACGGCCACCGGGTTCTACCGGACGGACCAGCCGGGCAAGCGGATCGCGGAAGACCTCTTCCGCCAGTACGGGTCCTATTCGGGCGGCAAGTTCAAGGGAAAGACCGTGGACCCGGACCGGGAGCCCGGCCTCGCGCGCCGCTACGGGGTGGAGACCTACGGGACGATCGTGCTCGAGACGAAGACCAAGTCGGAGAAGGTGCTGGACGCCGAGGAGGAGAAGCTCACCAACGGGCTCGTCAAGGTCACGCGCGCGGGCAAGCGCGTGGTGTACGCGGTGAAGGGGCACGGGGAGCACGAGATCACCAACACCGACCGGCCGGGCCTCAGCGAGGCGAAGGCCGCCCTGGAGCGCGCCAACTACGAGGTGAAGGATCTCGTGCTGGCGCGCGCCGCCAAGGTGCCCGACGACGCGTCCCTCGTCCTGGTGCCTGGCCCGAAGAACGATCTCTTCCCGCAGGAGCTGGAGGCCCTGGACCAATACATCGCCCGGGGCGGCAAGGTGCTGTTCATGGTGGATCCCTTCCAGGCCGAGGGCATGAAGAAGTACCTGGCCAAGTACGGGGTGACGCTCGGCGACGATCTGGTGGTGGAAGTCAATCCTCTCGGCCGGCTGTTCGGGATCGGCCCCGAGGTGCCGGTCGTCAGCCAGTACGACCCCCATCCGATCACGAAGGAGATGGGCGGCCAGATGACGCTCTTCCCCCTGACCCGGTCGGTGACCCCCGCCAAGACGCCGCCGAAGGGCGTCACGCTCCAGTCGCTGGCCCAGACGAGCGAGCAGAGCTGGGGGGAGACCGACCGGGCGGCGCTCCAGCGCGGGGAAGCCAAGCCGGATTCCCAGGACAAGAAGGGGCCCCTGCCGGTGGCCGTGGTCGCGACGATCGACGCCGCCGCGCCGCCGGAGGGGAAGAAGGACGCCAAGGCGAGGCTGGTTGTGGTCGGGACCTCGAACCTGGCGACCAACCAGTTCGTCAACGCGGCCGGCAACCGGGACTTCTTCCTCAACGCGGTGAGCTGGCTCGCCGAGGAGGAGGACCTGATCGCGATCCGTCCCAGGGACCCCCGGCAGGCGCCCATCATTCTCACCGCCACGCAGGGCCAGGTCGTCTTCTGGCTGCCGGTGGTGATCCTGCCGGGCGCCGTGATGCTCTGCGGGATCAGGGCCGTCATTCGTCGCCGCGCTTCTGTGTAATTTCCATAGATCAATGCGCTGGAAAACCACGCTGTTCCTCGCGATCCTCTTCGTCGCCCTCGGGATCTTCTACTACGTCTATGAGATCCGCTTGGGGCCGGAGCGCGAGAAGTCGGCCCAGGCCCAAGGGCGCCTCTGGACGGTCGAGCAGACAGACGTGGAAGAGGTGATCGTCAAACGGAAGGCCGATACCGTCCACGTCAAACGCGAAGGGTTCGACTGGGTTCTGCTGGCCCCCGTGAAAGCCAGGGCCGACCGCAGCACGGTGGACGATCTCATCACCAACCTGGTCACCACGCGCGTGGATCGGGAGATCGATCCGAACCCGGCCGGCCTTGCCGACTTCGGCCTTGACGCTCCGTCGGTGGACCTCAGCGTCAAGGTCAAAGGGAAGGCCGACCCGCTCACCCTCCTCCTCGGCGGCAAGAACCCCACCGGGGCATGGGTGTACGGCAAGGCCAAGGACAAGCCGGCGGTCTTCACCGTCTCCGATTCCCTCCT
>JBBTEL010000328.1:0-7207 GCA_038042325.1 Candidatus Methylomirabilota bacterium | reverse complement strand
CCCCGCCGTGCGAGGCGAGCCGATGAGTGTGAAAGGCATCGGGGTGGACCTGGTTCAGATCCCCCGCATGCGCCGGGTAGTGGAGCGCTGGCAGGACCGCTTTCTCCGGCGCGTGTTCACCGACGCCGAGATCGCCTACTGCCGGAAGCGGCGGGACCCAGTGCCCCACCTGGCCGCGCGCTTCGCCGCGAAGGAGGCGGCCCTGAAGGCGCTCGGGATCGGTCTCAGGCTGGGAGTCAGCTGGCGCGAGGTGGAGGTGCGGCGGGAACGGGGGCAGGCGCCCTCGCTCGTGCTCTCAGGAAAGAGCCTGGAGATCGGCCAGGCCCTGGGCGCCCGCCGGCTGCTCGTGAGCCTCACCCACGACGGCGATTACGCCTTTGCCCAGTGCGTGCTGCTGGGAGACGACGCCAAGGGAGGAGGTCATCCGACCCATGAGGAGGCTCCTTAGGGGCGTGGCGTTCCTGGCCATCCTCGCCCCGGGGTGCGCGGCGGTCCGCGTCGAGCCGGAAGTACCGGTGCGCCCCGCGGGGCCGCTGGCCTCCCAGAAGGGCCGCCCGGGACTCGTGATCGGCGCCCCTCATGGGAGGTCGGACGCGGGGACCGATCGCATCTCCGTCGAGCTGGCCCGCCGGACCGGCTTCGGACTGGTCGTCGCCACGTACGCCGACCTCGACTCCGGCCGCCGCCTCAACGTCAACCGGCCGACCGAGGGCGTGCAGGGCGCCTCCCCCTCCGGCGAAGTCGCGACCGCCGAGGCGCGGCAGGCGTACGAAGCGTACGTCGGCCGGGTGAAGGACGTGGCCCAGGGCCCGCTCTCCGTCTACGTGGAGCTTCACGGCAACGGACGGCAGGAGACCGCTGGCCGCATCGAGATCGCCACGGTGGGGGTCAGCCGGGAGGAGGCCTGGCGGCTCCGAACCCTCCTCGAACTGATCCGCGACGCCCACCTCGGAGGCAAACCGGAGGTTCCCCGTCTCGACGTCCTCGTGGAGCCGCTAGACCGGCTGTACTACACCGCGTCGGCGGTCAAGCAGGTCGGCATCCTCAGGCTTCCCCAGCGGGCGATTCACATCGAGCTCCCGCGCGCGGCGCGGACCTCTGGCCGGGAGGCCTACACCGATGTGCTCGCCGACTTCCTGAGTCAGGCCGCCGGCCTGCTCCTGGCCCAGGGGCAGTAGGGGCATGCTCCCGGTCTTCACCGCCGAAGAGATGCGCCGGCTCGACCGGCGCGCCATCGCCGAGCTCGGGATTCCTGGGGCGACACTCATGGAGAACGCCGGCGCCGGGGCCGCTCGGGAGATCCGGGCGGCCTTCGGCCCCCTCCGGAACAAGAAGGTGGTGGTCCTCTGCGGGAAGGGGAACAACGGCGGAGACGGCTTCGTGGTGGCGCGGCACCTCGCCCGCGGAGGGGCCAGCGTCCGGGTCTTTCTCGTCGGGGGGGCCCGGGAGGTCAAAGGGGATGCGGGGGCGAAGCTCTCCGAGCTCCGGCGCGCGCGGGGCGCCCGGCTGACAGAGGTGACCCGGGAGGACGAGTTCGAGGAAGCGGAGCGGGCCCTCGCGAAGTGCGACCTCGTCGTGGACGCGCTCCTCGGCACGGGGCTGACCGGCCCCGCCGAGGGCTCGATGGCCCGAGCCATCCGGGCGATCAACGCGAGTGGCCGGCCCGTCGTGGCGCTGGATCTCCCCTCGGGGCTTTCCTCCGACGCGGGCGCGCTCCTCGGCCCCACGGTGGCCGCCAGGCTCACGACGACGTTCGCCGGCCTCAAGCGGGGGCTCCTGCTCTATCCCGGCGCCGCCCAGGCCGGGGAGGTCCGGGTGGTTCCCATCGGGATTCCCCCCGCGGAAGTCTCCCGGGAGATCTCGGTGTTCCTCCTCGAGCCCTCGGACATCCGCCCGCTCTTCCCGCGGCGCCCACCCGACGCCCACAAGGGGAGCTTCGGCCACCTGCTGGTCGTCGCGGGCTCGGTCGGGAAGACGGGAGCCGCGGCCTTGGCGGGACGGGCGGGGCTCCGGAGCGGAGCCGGGCTCGTGACGATCGCGTGTCCGGCGAGCCAGCAGCCTGTTGTGGCCGCCCTCGGGATGGAGACGATGACCGAGCCGCTCCCAGAGACGCATTCCCAGTCGCTCGCGCTGAAGGCCAAGGACCGGCTCCTCGACCTGGCCGCCCGGGTCGAGGCCGTTGCGCTGGGGCCGGGGATCTCGCTCGACGAGGAGACCCTGTCCCTCGCGCGGGAGCTGGTGGCCGAGGTGCCGCGGCCCATGGTGATGGACGCCGACGGCCTCAGTGCCCTGGCCGGTCACCTCGACCTCCTGAGGCGCGCCCCCGCTCCCCGGTGCCTGACGCCTCACCCGGGGGAGATGGCGCGGATGCTCGGGATCACCGCGGCCGAGGTCCAGGCCGACCGGATCGAGGCCGTCCGCGCGTTCTGCCGGCGCTACGGGGCCTTCGTGGCGCTGAAGGGCGCGCGCACGGTCATCGGTGACCCGGCGGGAAAGATCTTTCTGAACCCGACGGGGAATCCCGGGATGGCCAGCGGAGGGTCCGGGGACGTGCTCACGGGAATGGTCGGAGCCTTCCTGAGTCGGGCGATGGGACCCGCTGAGGCGCTCGAGGCCGCGGTGTATCTCCATGGCCTGGCCGGCGATCTGGCCCGGGATGCCAAGGGCGAAGAAGGGCTGATCGCCGGGGACATCCTGGAGGCGATTCCCGCGGCGATCCTCAAGGTCCAGGCTTGAAGGTCCGGTACGAAAGCAGGAGCGCCGAGGAGACCCGGCGGATCGGCGAAGCACTGGGCAAGCGGCTCAAGCCCGGCGATGTGGTGGCCACCATCGGGGAGCTCGGCGCCGGGAAGACCTGTTTCCTCCAGGGGGTGGTCCGGGGGCTCGGCGTCACGGAGACGGCCACGAGCCCCACCTTTGTCCTGATCAACCAGTACAAGGGACGCCTGCCCGTCTATCACCTGGACGCCTACCGGACCGAGAGCCTCACGGAGCTCCTCGACCTGGGGCTGGAGGAGTTCTTTTACGGCGACGGTGTGACGGTGGTGGAGTGGGCCGACAAGCTCCTGCCGCTCTTACCGGCCCACGCGATCGTCGTCACGATCTCGGGGCTCGGGGACGAGCCGCGCGAGATTCTGATCGAGGGACTGGCTGAGGACGTCGCTCCGCCGTCCTCCCGTTGACACCTGTCCAGCCGAAGACGTCCGATTCAGGACAGCCCCTCCGTCGCGATTGGCAGCAGTTTCAATGAGTTTGAAGCAGCCCGCGATTGGCAGAAAGGTTGCTATTTTCTAGAGACTGGAGGAGGAAGTCCATGCGAAGGATTGCGCTCGCGCTGTTACTGTCCATCATCGCAATGCCCGCCACGCTGAGCGCCCACGGGGGTGACACGAGCGTCGTCTACGCGTGTGTCCACAAGGACCGGCGCGATGGAGACGTACACGGGTGGCTGCGGGTTGTCCTCCCGAACGAGAAGTGCCGGCGCAACGAGGCTCGGATTCGCCTGAGCCTGTCCGGATCCCAAAGGGGCGGGGAGATCCAGGGGCCCCCCGGCCCTCAGGGCCCCGCTGGACAGGCTGGACCCAGCGGCCCTCAGGGTGCGCAAGGGGTGGCTGGGCCGCAGGGGCCGGCCGGACCCGCGGGTCCAGCGGGGCCTCCAGGACCTGCCGGCGGCGGACTCACGGTCGTCGATAGCATCGGCACCCTGGTCGGCAATGTGGCTGGCTTCTTCTTCGACGCATCTCAGGGGTATCTCGCATACGTCGCGGGCCAAAGCAACGGACTCATGTTTCTTGTTGTTGTCAGCCGGAAGGGCTTCGAGGGGAGCGGACAATCCTTGTGGTTCACGTCCGACAACTGTACCGGCGACGCCTTCCTTGACCCCGACTTCACCAGTCTGCTCCCGCTGGCCACGATCGAGAGCCCCGGTTCCACGGTCTATGTGCCTGATCCCAAAGCCACCGACCCCCAGGCGATCATCGCGAAATCTTTTCGCCAAATCGGCCAATGTTCTCCTTTCGAGTCAGCTTTCGAGTCAGATACTCGGCCGGTCGTCCCCGCGATCCAGCTGAATAATCTCGGCCCGCCACTCTACACCCCGCCGTTTAGCATCAGCATCAAGTAGCCCAGACACTCCCGTATCGTTTTCTTGGCATTGACCGGCCCCGTCCGGCGTGATACGAGGCTCGTGGACCGACATGAGCCCGATTTCACGAATCCGCGACTGGCCCGCCGGAGAACGACCCAGGGAGCGGCTCTATCTCAAAGGCCCGGACTCGCTGGCCGACGCCGAGCTCCTGGCCCTCCAGCTCGGAACGGGGACGCGGGGCCGGACGGCCGTGGACGTCGCCCGGGAGATGCTGGCACAATATGGTTCGCTGTCCGGGCTGGCCGGCCGGGACGTGGCGGAGCTGATGCGCATCCGCGGGGTGGGCCGCGCGAAGGCGGTCAGGCTGGCGGCGACCTTCGAGCTGACCCGGCGCATCCGGTCTCGCGGCAGTGACGGGAAGGTCACGCTGGGAAGCCCGGAGCTCGTCTTTGCCCATTTCGGGCCCTTGATGGAAGATCTGAAGAAGGAGGTCTTCCGGGTCGTCCTCCTGGACGCCCAGAACGGCTTGCTCAAGGACGTCGTGGTGTCGGAGGGGACCCTCTCGGCGAGCCTCGTCCATCCCCGGGAGGTCTTCAAGCCCGCGATCCTGGAGTCGGCGGCGTCGCTGATCCTCGTGCACAATCACCCGAGCGGGGACCCGACCCCCAGCAAGGAGGATCTCCGCCTGACCCGGCAGCTGGTGGAGTGCGCCCGGCTCCTCGATCTGAAGATTCACGACCACCTCGTGGTGGGGCGGGACCGGTTCGTCAGCCTCGCCCAGCGCGGTGTTTTATAGGAGAGAACGATGAAGATTCAGGGCGTCGGACACGTCGTGCTGAAGGTGCGGGATCTCGACCGGGCGGCCAGGTTTTACCGGGACATCCTCGGGCTGAAGGAGGTCGGCCGTCTGGCCGACCGGATGGTGTTTTTCTCGGCGGGGACAAACCATCACGATCTCGCGGTGTTGAAGGTGGGCCCCGACGCCCCCGCGCCGTCGCGCGAGGCCGTCGGCCTCTACCACGTGGCGTTGAAAATCGGGAACAGCCTCGAGGAGTTACGGGCGGCCCGGGCCCACCTGGAGGCCCACGGGGTGGCGATCCAGGGCATTTCGGACCACACAGTGAGCCAGTCGATCTATCTCGAGGATTTGGACGGAAACGGCCTAGAGCTCTTCGTAGACGCCGACCCGGCGATCTGGCGGAAGGACCCGTCGGCGGTGGCGACGGTCAAACCCCTGTCGCTCTAGCCCTGCGCCAGTTTCTCCACTTCTTTCTTGCGCATCGCCTGGATTCGACCCAGGAGCCCCTTCATCTTCCGCTCCGAGACGTGGTCGGCCAGGATCAGCTTCTTCGACTTGGTGCCGTTGACGATGTACGCCACCCAGTCATCCAGGTTCGGCGTCCCCCGCCACGCGATCGTGAGCCCGCTGAGTCGCAAGCGACGGCGTCCCTCGATCTTCGCGAGTGGTTTCCGGCTGGCCTCCATGAGCGATCTCCGTCTTGCGCTGCTTCACGCGTTCACCGCCCGATTAAAAATGCGACGCGAAATTCATGAAAGCATCAACAACGCGTCAACCTTATTTGCACGCGAAAAAATTGTCAAGGCCTCGTTTCTCCGCATTCCGCGCGAGTTCGCGCGAGGCGCCCTCCAAGAAGCCTCGCCAGAGCGCGAGATTCTTGCGGTCCCCCTTGCCTGTGGACGACGGGACCGTCGTTTTCGGCGCCCCCCTCCGAGAAAGCGCGTCGGGACGTGCGAATCCAGCCGCTGTGGATGGGTGTGGATAAGTGGATAACTTGTGGGTATCATGCTGCGGCCTGGGGGCCCCTCAATTCCGCGAGATGCGCCAGTCTCCGACGGTCCAGCTCGCCGGAGAGCCGATCCAGGATGCGCCGGGCGAGGAGAGGACCCCGGGTGATGAATCCCGTGAAGTAGCCGCAGGCATCGGCTCCTGCCTCCAGCACCGACAACGCCTTTTCCGGCGCGTCGATCCCCCCGGTGGCGATGAGCTCGAGGCTCTCCCCGAAGCGCCGGCGAATCCGGCGCGTGCTGTCGAGCGTCTCGGGGAAAATCTCGGGCCCCGAGAGCCCTCCCGCCCCCTGGGAGAGCCGCGGCTCGGTCACGCGGCGGGTGTTCCCGTAGTTGATGATGCCGATGCCGTGCTCGAGCGCCGCCGGGATGATGGCGTCTTCGTTCGCCTCGCTGAAATCCGGCGACAACTTTACGATCAGGGGCTGAGTGGTTGCCGCGCGGACCGCCTGGAACAGGCCCGCCAGCTCGCCGGGCTTCTGGCTCCACTGGTAGACGAGCGCGGTATTGGGGGACGAGATGTTGACCTCGACCAGATCGCCGAACGCCCCGAGCTCCCGGACGAGCGTCGCGTACTCCTCCACCGACTCCCCCGCCACCGACACGATCAGGGGGACGCGGTGGGGGAGCGCGGGGAGCGCCGCGCGATAGGCGCCGAGCCCCGGATTCTGGAAGCCGTTGCAGTTGATCAGGCCGGGGCCCGCGCTCGTCTCGATCCTGACCAGGTTGGGCCGGGGATGGCCGGGGCGCGACCCGAGCGTGATGCTCTTGGTGGTCACGGCGCCGAAGCCCAGCCCCATCGCCCGCCGCAGGATGGCGAGGTCGTAGTACATGGAGGAGAGGATCAGCGGGTTGGGGAGCCGCACGCCGCCGAGCGTGACGGCGAGCCGGGGATCGGACGAGCGGAAGATGGGAAGGCGGTCGAGGGGAAACCAGCGGAGCCCCGCCTGGCCGAGGGCGACGGCGGCGGGCTCGGAGAGCCGAGAAAGCAGGCCGCGGTAGATCGCCCGATAGATGAGGTCAGCGGCGCGCGCCATAGCCCCGGCTCCCCGCGGAGGATACACTAGGGCCTGAAGGGGAGCAAGGTTCCGCCGTGGCGCCGCCCCATCGTTTCGTGGCCGACATGATGCTCGGCAAGCTGGCCCGCTGGCTCCGGGCCATGGGCTACGACACGGTCTACTTCAGGGTCGCCGAGGACCGGCACCTCCTCCAGCTGGCCCACGCCGAGGCCCGCACCCTGCTCACGCGCGACACCCGCCTGGCCCGCCTGGCCGGCGCCGGCGGTCTTCTGATCCAGGCGACCGAGGTCGAGCC
>JBBTEL010000327.1:0-3937 GCA_038042325.1 Candidatus Methylomirabilota bacterium | reverse complement strand
AAGAAGCGCGAGGTCCGCGCCCGGGGCGTGGACGTCATCGACCTGGGCATCGGCGACCCGGATCTCCCGACGCCGCCCCACATCATCCACGCCCTCCAGAAGGCCGCCGAAGATCCGGCGAACCACCGCTACCCCTCCTACGAGGGGATGCTCGCCTACCGCCAGGCCGTGGCCGACTGGTACGCCAAGCGCTTCAACGTGAGGCTCGATCCCGAGCAGGAGGTCCTCACCCTCATCGGCTCCAAGGAGGGGACGGCTCACATCCCCCTGGCCTTCGTCAACCCGGGCGACATCGTGCTCGTCCCGGACCCCGGGTATCCCGTCTACGCCACGGGCGCTTGGTTCGCCGGCGGGGACGTGCACTGGATGCCCCTCCGGCGCGAAAACGGGTTCCTGCCGGATCTCGACGCGATCCCCGCGGAGGTGGCCCGCCGCGCCAAGCTCATGTACCTGAACTACCCCAACAATCCCACCGCGGCCGTGGCCACCCGCGACTTCTTCGGCCGGGTGGTGGCCTTCGCCCGCCGCCACGGGATCCTGGTCTGCCACGACCTCATGTACTCGGAGCTCAAGTTCGACGGCTTCGAGCCGCCGAGCCTACTCGAGGTCGAGGGCGCGCGCGAGGTGGGGGTGGAATTTCACTCGCTCTCGAAGACGTACTCCATGACCGGCTGGCGGCTGGGCTTCTGCGTGGGGAACCGGGCGGCGGTCGCCGGCCTTGGCGCGGTCAAGACCAACGTGGATTCGGGGGTCTTCCAGGCCGTGCAGATCGCGGGAATTGCCGCCCTGACCGGGCCCCAGGACCTGGCCGAGCAGTACCGGCGGACGTACGAGGCACGGCGAAATATCGTGGTCGCTGGGCTCAAGCAGCTCGGGTGGGCGGTGGACGTCCCCAAGGGCACCTTCTTCGTCTGGGCGCCGGTCCCGGGGGGGCTCGACTCGCGAAGCTTCGCCACGCGGCTCCTGGAGGAGGCGGGCGTCGTCGTGACCCCCGGCGTGGGGTTCGGCCCCTCGGGAGAAGGCTTCTACCGGATCGCCCTCACGGTGGACCAAGCGCGGATCGCCGAAGCCATGGAGCGCCTCAAAGGACTCAGACTGTGAGTGTGAACCCCCCGCCCCGCGGGGGCTCTGATACAATCTTCCTCGAGAACGTGCGCTTCTTCGGCCACCACGGGGTCACGAAGGCTCAGCAGACCCTCGGGGCCTGGTTCGCCGTGGACGTGGTGCTCGCGTTCGATCTGACCCCCGCGTCGCTGTCCGACGACCTGGGGGCCACCGTGGACTACGGCCTCGTGGCGCGGCGCATCGTCGAGATCGGGACAAAGGGGCGAGTCAACCTGCTCGAACGGCTGGCGGGACTGCTGGCCGACGCGCTCCTGCGGGAATTCCCCGTACGGGAGGCGCGCGTCCGCGTGAGGAAGCTGACGCCGCCCATGGAGGGGCTGCACGGAACCCCGGGGGTCGAGATCACGCGACGGAGGTAGCCCCCTCACCCTACCCTCTCCCCCGGTGGGGGAGAGGATGAAGGTGAGGGAGAGAAGGGAACATATAAGTTGGCGCGGGTCTTCCTGAGCATCGGGTCCAATCTCGGCGAGCGCCGCCAGAACCTCCAGGCGGCGATCCAGCGCCTGAGGGCCGCCGAGGGGATCCGGCTGCTGGAGGTCTCCCGCCTCTACGAGACCGAGCCCTGGGAGCGCGCGCCGGGACAGATCGGGAGCCGCGCGGGATGGTTCCTCAACTGCGTGGTGGCCGTCGAGACTGGGCTCGCCCCCGCGGCACTCCTGTCGGCGACCCAGGAGATCGAGGCCGCCCTCGGCCGGGCGCGCTCGGGCGCCCCGCAGGAGGCCGGCCGGTACGAGCCCCGCACCCTGGACATCGACATCCTGCTGTACGGGGAAAAGGTCCTGAGCGCCTCAGACGACCTCCATATCCCGCACCTCCTGATGCACGAGCGGGGATTCGTCCTGCGGCCCCTGGCCGATCTCGCGCCGGACCTCGAGCACCCGGTCCTGTACCAGACCGTCCGCGAGATCCTCGAGGGGCTCGAGGACGATCACCAGGTCGTGCCCGCCGACCTCCCCAGCGCGTGGTGGTAGCGTCCGCGCATGGCTGATCCCGAGTTTCAGCGCCAGGCCCTCGAGCACCTGCACCCCCTCTACAACCTGGCCGTCTACCTCACCCGGAACGGCCCCGAGGCCGAGGACTTGGTCCAGGAGACGTACCTCCGCGCCTTCCGCTTCGCCCACCGCTTCCAGCCGGGAACCAATCTGCGGGCCTGGATGTTTCAAATTTTGAGGAATACGTTCCTCACCTTCTACCGCCACCGGGAGCGCGAGCCGGCCTTCCTCGACGAGGGCGACCTGGACACCGAGCGAAACACCATGTTCCACGACGCTCCCCAGAAAGACGGCGCCGCGCTGGAGGCCGAGACGGACCTGGGGCGGGCGATCGCCCGGCTGCCCGAGGAGTTTCGAACCATCCTCATCCTCGCGGAGGTCGAAGGCCTGGCCCTGGAGGAGGTCGCCGAGATCATGGGGTGCCCGGTGGGAACGGTGAAGTCCCGCATTTTCCGCGCCAAGGAGCGGCTGCGGGGATTTCTGAAAGACTACGGCGAGGAGTTCAAGAGCTAAGCGATGACGCCCGACGAGCCCAGAGAGGACCCGGGGGAGGAGGCGCGGTTCCGGCGCCTCCTGGCGGAGCGCCTCCCGCGCCACGCGGCCCCCGCCCATCTCCGCGCGGTGATCGCCGCCCTGGCGGCGCCGCCCCGCCGCGCGTTCTGGTGGGCGCCGGCCCTGAGCGCGCTCGCCACCGCCATGGTCCTCGGGCTCGTGGCGCTCCCGCTGCTGCCGCGCACCGTGGAACCCGACCCGCTTCGCACCCTCATCAGCGCTGTGCTCTCCCAGCACGCGCGGAGCCTGATGTGGGGCGAGGCGCGCCCGGAGGCGGTGCCGGCGGCGCTCCCGCGGGTCATGGAGCAGACGGGGATCGGGCTCTCCTGGCTCTTCCAGGGGGACGATGAGATCCAGCTCATCAACGCGGAACCGCTGGTCGTCGAAGGGCGGCGGGCCCTCGCGCTCACCTACAAGGACACGGAGGGGCACACGCTGACGTACACGCTGCTCTCTTGGGCGGGAATGACCCTGCCGAAGCAGGGGCGCGTCAAGATCGACGGCTACCAGCCGCTCCTGACCCAGATGGAGGGCTGGTCGATCTTCGTCTGGAAGCAGAAGGACCTCGCCTGCTTCCTGATCTCCGACCTGGTCTCCGAGGAGGATCTCGCCCGCTTCAAGCAGGTCTTCCTGAAGGTCCGGCAGGGCACCGAGCCCCCGCCCCAGAGCTAACCTACCCCCTCACCTTTATCCTCTCCCCCTCAGGGGGAGAGGGGAGGGTGAGGGGGCCCAAGCGACCGTTCCACCACAAACGCCAGGGCCATCAGGGCGTAGGCCACCATCACCACCTCCGAGTCCCCGAAGTTGAACTCCGAGAGCCCTGCCACCAGAAAGCCGACGATCGCCGCCAGGCTCCCGGCAACCAGGCCGCGCTCGCGCCCCCGATCCGGCCCGAGCCGCCCCAGGAGCCGCCCCGCCCGGACGAAGAACGCGACCCAGATCCAGACCCAGGCGGCCAGGCCGAGCACGCCGCGCTCCGCCAGGATCTGGAGGGGAGTGTTGTGCACATGGCTGGTGGTCTTCTTGATTGCCTCCGGTCGCGCGTAGCGGGGATAGACGACCTTCACCTGCCCCACCCCAACGCCGGTCAGCGGGTGGTCTCGGGCGATCGCCATGGCGCTCTCCCACATATACAGCCGCTCGCGAAGCGTCGGATCGGCCGGATCCGCGAGGCTCTTGATCCGATGTTCCAGCGGGCCGGCCGGAAGCACCAGGAGCGCAAGCACGAGGCCGGCGCCGATCGCCCCGAGCACCCAGAGACGCCGCAG
>JBBTEL010000326.1:0-3277 GCA_038042325.1 Candidatus Methylomirabilota bacterium | reverse complement strand
CCCGGCCCCGCCCACCGCCTGGCGCCCCGATTTCGCCACGACGGCGCCGCGCCCCCACCCGATGCTTCTCACCTCTTCTCCTCTCCCCGCAGGGGAGAGGTAGGGTGAGGGGGGCTCGCGATCGAGAGAGAGCCGCATCCCGTGGCGCTGCGCGAGGGCGACCAGCGCGGGAAGCAGCAGCTCGTCACCCCAGTCGGTGAGGAGCAGATCGGGGTCCTCTGACTCGAGCAGGTGCCGGAGCCGCTCGAGAAGCTGGAGGGGGCGCGCGGCGACGAGCCGCTCCTCCACGTCGGCGGCGCGCACGATCAGATCGAGCGGCGTCCCCGGCAAGCGGTACGGGACGCCGTCCGCCGGCGCGAGCTCCAGCACCCGGAGCGCCGGGAGGCGAGGGGCCAGCGTCCACGGCGAGTCGAGGCTCTCGACGGAGCGGAGCACGCCCCCGTCGGCCTCCACGCGGCAGCGGGCGAGGGGGAACAGCACGCGCTCGTAACAGTACCGCTGCCCGAGGGGCAGGTCGGCATTGAAGAGCCGGGCGGGCCCGAGGGCGCCGCCGAGTTCCCGGGCCAGCGAATCAAGCGCCTGAGGCTCGACGACTTCCAGGCGGAGCACGGGCGCCGGGGCGGGATTCCAGAACTCCCGGCGGTGTTCCAGCCGGACCTCCGCGATCCGCGGATCGGCTTCGAGCCGGCGGCGGACCAGGGGCAGCTCGGGAGCCGCCGCATCCACGTAGAGCGCCGGGCGCCAGGGGTCGAGGAGCCGCAGCCGCGCGCCGTCTTCCCCGATCCACCAGGTGGCCATCCCTCCGGGCACGGGGTAGACGTCAAAAAACCACGCCTCAAAAGGCATTTATCCTTCCTTGACAGGACGGCGGCCGACACCATACGGTAGATTCATGACCCATCGACTCTTCTATTTCCGGGGCTCCGAGGCGGGGCGCCTCGTCGCGAAGCTCGAGGGGACCTACGAGCGGGTGCCGCTCACTCCCCAAGACGTGGACGACCCCGAGATGGTCGGTCCCGGCGTGCTGGTCGTGGAGGGGTCGGATCACCACCTCGAGCTGGCCAGCCGCTTCAAGGCCACCCGACCCGACGTCGAGGTCGTGGTGCTGGTGGACCCCGCCAACATTCCGGCGTTCCCTTCGGACCAGGTGTACGCCTACCTCCCCACGCCCATCTCGGCGCCCATCCTCGCCAAGACCCTGGCCAACGCCGTCGCCCACATCGATCTCCTCCACGAGCAGGCGCGGGCCCAGGCCGACCTCTCCCAGCTGGCCCAGGAGCTGAAGGAGCTCAACAACATCGGCGTCAAGCTCTCGGCCGAGCGCGACACCGACGCGCTCCTCGAGCTGATCCTGACGAAGGCCCGCGAGATCACCCGGAGCGACGCCGGCTCCTTGTACCTGGTGGAAGAGGACGAGGAGGGCCTTCCCCGCCTCAGGTTCAAGCTGGCGCAGAACGACAGCCTCAACGTCCCCTTCAAGGAATTCACGCTCCCCATCAGCCACCAGAGCGTGGCCGGCCACGTGGCGCTCGCCGGCGAGATCCAGAACCTGGAGGACGCCTACACGCTGCCGCCCGGCTCCCCCTTCCAGATCAACCTGGCGTTCGACCGCCAGGTCGGATACCGCACCAAATCCATGCTGGTGATCCCGCTGAAGACCCAGAAGGACGAGGTCATCGGCGTGCTCCAGCTGATCAATTGTAAGCCGGATCCCACCCGGCGCTTTGCGTCCCCCGGCGAGATCGAGCGGACGGTGGTCCCGTTCTCCCCCCGCTACCAGGAGCTCGTGGCCTCGCTGGCCTCCCAGGCGGCCGTGGCCCTGGAGAACAGCCGGCTGTACAAGAACATCCAGACCCTCTTCGAGGGCTTCGTCAAAGCCTCAGTGACCGCGATCGAGGCGCGAGACCCCACCACCGCCGGCCATTCGTTCCGCGTAGCGGACCTGACCACGGGGCTGGCCGAAGTCGTGGACCGCGCGGACAACGGCCCGTACCGCGTCGTCCGGTTCACGCCCGAGGAGATGCAGGCGATCCGCTACGCCGCCATCCTCCACGATTTCGGCAAGATCGGAGTCCGCGAAGAGGTGCTGGTGAAGGCCAAGAAGCTCTACCCGGCTCACCTGGAGCTCATCAAGCAGCGGGCGGAGATCATCAAGCAGGGGCTCGAGCTCAGGCACGGCCGGCGGAAGATCGCGTACCTGCTCGATCGGGGCCGGGAGCGCTTCGCCGTCGAGTTCGCGACCGACGACGCGGAGCTGACCACCCTTATCCAGGAGATCGACCAGTACCTGAAAACCCTGCTCGCGGCCAACGAGCCCTCCGTGATGCCGGAGGACTTCGCGAACGCGGTCCAGCAGATCGCCCTCAAGTCCTTCGTAGACCACCTGGGCAGCCCCCGCACCATCCTCACCCCCCAGGAGGCCCGGATCCTCACGATCCCGAAGGGCAGCCTGACGGAGGACGAGCGCGTCCAGATCGAATCCCACGTGGTCCATACCTTCCAGTTCCTGGCCCAGATCCCCTGGACGAAGGAGCTCCGGCGCGTCCCCGAGATCGCCCGGGCGCACCACGAGAAGCTGAACGGCTCCGGCTATCCCTACGGGATGCGGAATGAGGACATCCCGGTTCAGTCGAAGATCATGACGATCTCGGATATCTTCGACGCGCTGACCGCCGCCGACCGTCCCTACAAGAAGGCCGTGCCGGTGGAGCGGGCCCTGGACATCCTGCAGTACGAGAAGAAAGCCGGCGCCATCGACGGCGAGCTCCTGAACCTGTTCATCGACGCGAAGGTCTACCAGCGCGTCGTCGCCGGTTCGTAAAGCGTCAGGCGGCGAGCAGGACGAGCAGGCCTCCCCACAAGAAGATCCCGCCCACCATATCGAGCGCCGCGATGAGATCGGCGCCGACTCCACTGGTCCTCAGGTGACGAGTAGAACGGGCCGAAAAAAAAGCGGGGCGGCGCGCCTGCATCGATGCGCCCCGCGGAAAGCCGGGCGCGGGAAAGCGAGACGGCCGGGGCCTGCGGCTGCCCGACCGCCGAAGGTTCAACGCTCGCGTGATCATATTCCACTCCCTTCTTCGGAAAGCCGGGCCACCTCGGCCTGCAGAGCCCGGATCGCCTTCTGCTGCTCGACCAGAATTGCCATGACGACCACCTCGTAGGGATCCGTGCGGGTCGCGTAGGCGCCCTCGGCGGCGTGCATGAGAGCCGCCTGAAAACAGTCGTCCAGCGCCGACTGATCTTCCTTCCTGAGCGCCCGCCTGAACTTGGCCCA
>JBBTEL010000325.1:0-10171 GCA_038042325.1 Candidatus Methylomirabilota bacterium | reverse complement strand
CTCGGCGCCCTCCACGCTGAGGCTGAACGCCCGGTTGAGAATCGGCCGGCACGCGTTCCTGAGGATGCGGTACAGGACGGGGAAGGGTGGGGGCGCGACCGCTTGAAGGGACGACGTTCCTTCGCGCAGCATGACAGGTGTTTTAGCACTCCCCACGAGCGCTGACAAGGCGGCCGCGCTTACTTGGCCACGCCCCGGGCCGAGAACCGAGCCGGGTACCCACCGAAGGTGGGTGGAGGCCCGAGGGAGGAGGGCACCGGAGGCGTAACGACCCAGCCCGCCTGCGGCGGGACTGGGTGCCCGCAGAGGAATGCCGACGACCGAGAGTTAATCAGTGGCCGAAGGCCGTCCGTGGCGGGCACCCGCGAAGCGGGTCGTGCAAAGGTTATCGGCACGGCGCCTACTTGGCGGTTCGCGCCAGCCTGTACCGCGCCACGGCGGAATTGTGCTCTTCCAGCGTGACCGAGAAGTGGTGGCGGTCGCCGCCCGTGGAGACGAAGTAGAGGTAGGGCGCCTTGGCCGGATTCAGGGCGGCCTGGATCGCCGCCCTGCCGGGGCTGGCGATGGGGGCCGGGGGAAGGCCGGGGAAGCGGTACGTGTTGAAGGGCGAGTTCACCTGGAGGTCGGTCCGGGTGAGCGCCCGGCGCTCCTTGCCGACGGCGTACTGGACCGTGGGGTCGGCCTGGAGCGGCATCTCCCGCCGCAGGCGGTTCCAGAAGACGGCCGAGATGAGGGGCCGCTCCTGCGGCGCGATGGCCTCCTTCTCGATGATCGAGGCCAGCGTCAGGAGCTGGTGGAGCGTGAGGCCCCTGGCCTCGGCCTGGGCCAGGATCTCGGGCGTCACCTGCTCGCGCAGGCGCTGGACCATCCGGGCCAGCATCTCCTCGGCGGTCATGCCCTTGATGAAATGGTAGGTGTCGGGGAAGAGGTAGCCCTCCAGGCTCTCCGCCTCGATGCCGAGCGAGCGGAGGAAGCTCGGGTACCCGACCAGCCCCAGCACCTCTTGGGTTGTCGCCAGTTTCTCCGCTTCGAGAAGGCGCGCGAGTTCTTGCACCGTGCCGCCTTCGTAGAAGACCACCATGTGCTTCTTGACCTTCCCTTCCTCGAGCAGCGACAGGATGAGGAGCGTGGTGGCGTTCCGGGGGATCTCGTACTCGCCGGCCTTGAGGCTCCGCGCGCTCCCTCGGAGCGCGCTCAGCAGGGCGAAGCCGAGCGGGCTCCGGATCACGCCCGCCTGCTCCAGCGTCCGCGCGACACCGAGCACCCCCAGGCGGGCCGGAATCTCCACCACCTGGGGCCCGGCCTGCAGCGCGGGGGCCGGCACCAGCAGCCACCAGCCCTGAAGAGCGAGAAAGACGAGCCAGGCCAGCACGGCCGTGCCCAGGAGGGTCTTTCCCCCCAGGCCGGACCTCTGGTTCGGATCGGCCCAGATCTTCAGAAGGCGCGGCCGCTCCATCATAATTTTGTTTTATTTTACGGGGGGTTCGACTCAGAGTCAACCATTCCGGTTGCTCGGCGGCCAAGATTGGTTATAATGGCGCCTCGGGGGTCAATGATGCTCGATCTACAACTTCCCACGCGCCACGAGTGGCAGGTCCGCGAGCCCGCTTACGGACGGCTCGCCCTGGAGCCCTTCGAGCCCGGCTTCGCCCTCACCGCGGGCAACGCCTTTCGCCGGGTGCTCCTTTCCTCGATCCACGGAGCCGCGCCCACCTGGGTCAAGATCGAGAGCGTCCTCCACGAGTTCTCCTTCCTGCCCGGGGTGACCGAGGACACCCTGGACATCATCCTGAATCTCCGCAAGGTGGTGTTCGTGCTCCACCTCAACCGGCCCAAGATCCTCCGCCTCAAGGCCCAGGGGCCCAAGGTCGTCAAGGCGGGAGACTTCGAGCCGGACGCCGACGTGGAGATCCTGACCCCCGACGTCCCGCTCGCGACGCTGGACAAGGACGGTGTCCTGGAGATGGAAGTCTGCATCGAGCGGGGCCGGGGCTACGTGGCGGCGGAGAAGCGAGAGCCCGAGGCGCTCCCTATCAACGCGGTGCTCATGGACGGCGACTTCAGCCCCATCCAGCGGGTGAACTTCCACGTGGAGCCGATCAAGGGAGCCCCGGGCGGCCAGGAGCGGCTGATCCTCGAGGTGTGGACCAACGGCAGCGTCTCGCCGGAGACGGCGGTGGGCGAGGCCTCGCGGATCCTGCAGGACTACTTCGATCTCCTGATTGATTTCCCGCAGGGCCTGCCGGTGGAAGAAGAGGTGGAGCGGGAGGTCCCCGTCCGGGCCGAGCTGAACGAGAACCTCTTCCGGAGCGTGGACGAGCTCGAGCTGTCCGTCCGGGCCTCCAACTGCCTCAAGACCGCCAACATCCGCACCATCTCGGACCTCGTGCAGAGGACCGAACCGGAGCTCTTGAAGACGAAGAACTTCGGGAAGAAGTCGCTGAACGAGATCAAGACGATCCTGGGCGAGATGGGGCTGAGGCTGGGCCTGCAGCTGGACCCCGAGGAGTTGGAGAAGTTCCGGTCCCAGTACGAGCGCTCCCTCGAGACATGATTACCGGACTCAAGCAAAAGCTCGACTACTCCGACTACGCCCGGATCCCTCCTGATGGCAAGCGCTACGAGCTTCTGGAAGGAGACGTCTACGTGACGCCCGCGCCGAGCCCTCTCCACCAGCGCGTCTCCAAGCGGCTCCAGCGGCAACTCGAGGCCTACTTCGAGGCCTCCGGCCGGGGGGAAGTCTTCGATGCGCCGATCGATCTCATCCTGACTCCCCACGACGTCGTCCAGCCCGACCTCGTGGTCGTCACCGACCCTGGCCAGGTTTCCGGGCGAGCGATCGAAGGGCCTCCGGCCCTCGTCGTGGAGGTTCTCTCTCCTTCGACTCGCGAGCACGACCGGACCGTCAAAGGCCGCCGGTACGCCGCCCTCGGGATCCGCCACTACTGGCTGGTGGACCTGGAGGCCTCGCGGATCGAGTGCTATCGGGGGGAGACCGGAGCCTACGCCCTCGTGGTTCAGGCGGAGGGCGATGCGTCCCTCTCGCACCCGGACTGGCCCGGCCTTACAATTTCCCTGGCCGAGCTCTGGCGGTAGTTCCTTCCCTCGGCTTCCGTCCACTTTGCGACTCCCGCCTCCGGGCGGCCCCGTCTGGCGCGCCATCCAGGGACAGACCTCCCCCGATGTCCGCGTGCTGGAGCAGATGACGATCGGCCGGCAGGTCGAGGGGCTCGAATCCACCCTGCGCCTTCCTCCGCTTCCGCAGGCCGCCCACCGGGTGCGTCTGAGGCTCCAGCCTTACGTCCGCCCGGGAGGGCGCCCCTCGTGCCAGGTGCTGGAGGTGGCGCTGAACGGCGTCCCTGCCGCGCGGCTCCTCGTGGAGAAGGGGTGGGGCGACTACGAGGTGAGAATCCCGCGGGCCCTGATCCGGCCGGGTCCCAACGACCTCCGCTTCCGCCTGGCCTACGCCGAATCGCCCGCCGCCGATGGCGTCAGCAGTGACGCGAGACTCCTGAGCGTCCTGTTCAACTCGCTGCAGGCGTTCTCCGATGAATGAGGGCAGAGTGAGGGGGGTCAGGTGCGGGTCCGGAGGAAGAGCGAGACGCCGACCCCCGCGAAGACGATGTTCGCGGTCCAGGCGGCCAGCAAGGGCGGCAGGAGATCCGCCTTGGCGAAAGACTGGGCGAGCGAGCTCACTACCCAGTAGCCCAAGGCCAGGACGATGGCGAGGGCGATCCCGAGGACGCGTCCGCCCTGGGGCCACTGGAGCGCCAGCGGGATCGCGACGAAGACGAGGATCACGTGGATGAGGGGGAAGGAGAGTTTCGAGTAGAGCTGGACGAGGTACTTTTCCACCTGGTGGCCGCTTTCTCTGAGCTTGTTGACGTAGTCGCGCAGGTCACGGAAGCTCATCGTCTCCGGGGGTTGCTGGGACTGGGTGAACGTCTCGATCGATTCCTCGAGCTCGAGCGGCGTGAGCGTGAACGGCATCGCCTCCACGCCTCCCTCGGGCGTGAACTCCCGGAACATCCCGCGCTCGAATTCCCACCCGTGCCTCGTCCAGTGCGCCCGCGCCGCGTCGAGCCGGCTGAGGAAGCGGAAGTTTGGATTGATCTCCAGGATGGTCACCCCGTCCATCTGCTGGCCCGCCGGGTCCAGGAGCTCGATCCGGTAGAAGCGCGCCTCTGAGCTCCGGTACCAGATCTGAGTCCGTCGCTGGAGGTGGCGCGGCAGCTGGCCGCGGATCTTGACCCGATCGACCTCCTCCCCCATGGCGTTCAGGCCGGGGAGGAGCGTTTCCTGGAAGATCACGGAGCCGGCGCTGAGCCCGAAGGCCAGGAGCACGATCGGGGAGCTGACCCGGTACAGGCTGACCCCCGCGGCTTTCAGCGCGGTCAGCTCGTGCTGGCGGCTCAAGGCGAGGAACAGGAAGATGGTCGACACCAGGACGATCAGGGGAAGCCCCTCGTAGAGGGCCGCAGGGAGGCGGTACACGAAGTGCTCCAGGATATAGAGGAGGGGGGGCTTGACGCGGAAATACCGGTCGAGGCTCCGGAGGAGGTCCACGACGACGAAGAGCACCGCGCCGACGCCGACGCCGTACCCCAGGTAGGTGAGGAACTCGCGGAGGAGGTACCGGTCCACCAGGTAGCTGGAGTCCCGGGGAGCCCAGAACGGCCGCGCGCGGCTCCGCCGGACCGAGCGGCCCAGCGTCGGCGCCGGTCGCCCCCAGCCGAGCCGCAGGCGCCGGAAGAGGCTGGCCCCTTCCCGGGGGACCTGGACGGCGCTGGCCCGCAGCAGAACGAGGCCGACGATCCCGAACACCACGTTCGGGGTCCAGATCGCAACCGCCGGCGGGAGCCGCCGCGCCAGGGCGTGGCCCTCGAGCGTCGTGAGGAGCAGGTAGTACGTGACCACGATGACGAGGCTTCCCACCAGCGCCAGGCTGCGGCTGCCCCGACGGGCCCGGATCTCCAGGGGAAACCCCACCATCAGGAAGACCACGGCGGCGAGAGGGAAGGCGAAGCGCTTGTGAAATTCCGTGAAGTGCGACGTGGCGATCTGCCCCTGGCCGGCCAGCTCGCGCGCCGTGCGAAGCAGCTCGAACAGGCCCAGATCCTTCTCGGGCTTGTCGATCCGGGGCGCGCTCTTGAGCAGGCTCTCGACGGAGAGGTTCATGTCGTAGAGCGCGAACGTCGTCTGGCGGTAGCGCGCCGGGTCGCCGACGTCGGACTCGTGGATCGCCCCGTCGATGAGCCGGAGGGTGATGCGCCGGTTCTCCTGGTCGGTGAAGAGCCGCCCCTGGTGCGCCGTGATGAGCCGGGAGAGCTTGGGGTCCCGCTCGTCGGCCACGAGCAGGCCGCGCAGCCCGACCTGGGAGGCCGACACCTCCTCCACGTAGATGACGAACTGGCCGAAGGCGGTGTTGAACACCCGGTCCTTGATTCCCGTGGAGGCCCGGGCCTGGAGGATCGTGAAGAGCTGGCGCTGGAAGGCTGTGTTCGCCCACGGGTTCAGGGCCAGCGTCAGGACGGCGGTCAGGGCCGTGACGACCAGCCCGGCCGCCAGGAAGGGCGCGAACAGCCGCAGCGGGCTCACCCCCGAGGCCTTGAGCGCCACGACCTCGAGGTCGTAGGCCATCCGCCCCGTCACCAGCAGCACCGCCACCAGGAAGGCGATGGGCAGCGTGTGGGCCAGGAAGGACGGCAGCATGTAGAGGAGGAGCTGGAGGACGAGGTGGAAGGGCACGCCCTTGGTCACCACCAGGTCGGTGAGCTGGTAGATCCGGTCGATGGTCAGGAAGAAGGTGAAGAGGCCGACCCCGAGCAGGAACGGGGCGGTCAGCTCCCGGAAGACATAGCGATCGAGCAAACGGGTCACGGTCGGCCCTTCGACATCCTCACGATGAGCAGGCTCTCTGTTCCGATTCCTATTTCGTCCAGAATACGGACGCCCGGGGGCATTTTCTCTCGCTGCTCCTCCCAGTACGACCCGTTGACGAGGACGACCGGACGTTCTGGGCGGGTGAGGTACTCGTTCAATTCGCGGACCGTCCTGATCTGTCGGATCTCTCGACCGGCATAGAAATCGACCTGGAAGAATCTCCGGTTGACGAACATCGCCGCGTCCGTGCCTCGGGCATGCTCCGCGAGCCTGCTCGCCACGCGCCGAAAGTCCTGGGTCTCATTGACCCAGGCGTTGTAGGGCCAGACGCCGTACCCGAGTATCAGCGCCATCCCGCCGCCGACCCCCCGTACACCAGAAGCGCCGGCCGCCCCGCCCGAAGGCCCCAGAAGAGCGCGATCCCGATCATTATCGCACCGGCCGCCAGGGGAAGCACCGTCCAGGAGAACGCCGGCGCGAAGTAGGCGGGCGAGGGCCGGAGCCAGGCAGGGGCGGCGACCGCGGCGAGCGCCCCCGCCAGCGACGCCCAGCCCGCGACCCGGCCGGCGACCGTTGGGGCGGCGCCGCGAGTCTCGACCCACCGGGCGATCAGGAGCGCTCCCGCCGGGTAAAGGGGGAGGAGATAGCGCGCCCTCGGGTTCAGCGACAGCGCGACCAGGACGAGGGGAACGACAAACCAGAGGAAGGCAAACCGCGTCCCCGGTGACCGCCAGCCGCGGATGCCCGACGCCAGCGCCAGCGGCAACACGGGGATCCAGGGCATGGAGCCGAGGAGCGCTTCGATCGAGAAGTCCGTCAGGTCCTTACGACCGGGGAGGCCGACGAACCAATCGAGCCAGTCGGCTTGCAGCACGTCCTGGGCGAAGCTCCGGCCCCCGATGGCGAGGAACGGCCCCAACCACACGGCGGTCACTCCGACGAAGAGCCCGACTCCCAGAGGACTCCAGAGCCGAACGAGACCGCGAAGGCCGTGCTCGCTCCAGAGCCAGACGGCCGCGACGAGGAGCGGAAGCAGGCCGACGGGGCCCTTCGCGAAGACGCCCATCGCCAGGGCCCCGTAGAACGCCGCCAGGGCTCCCCGTCCCGGAGGATCACCCTGGGCCCGCCAGAAGAAGTAGGCCGCGGCCGTGACGAAGACCACCACGAGCATATCGGGGAGCAGGAGCTGGCTGTAGGCGAAGAACTCGTAGCTGGTGAGAAGGATCAAGGCTCCCCAGAGCCCGGCGCGCGCGCCGAAGAGCGCCGCGCCGAGCAGGAGCGTGAAGAACCAGGCCCCCTGCTCCACGATGTCGCGCGCGAGGAGCGCGAAGCGGGCCTCGTGGGACGTGCTGATGGTTCGCTGGCCCAACGGGGGGACCGTCAGCACCGCGGTAACGATCACAGCGAGGAGCATGCGCGAAAACACGGGTGTGCGTTCTGTTGTACCATACCTCCGTGCCGATTCGCGTCCTCCAGCTTCTCGTCACCACGGCCATCGGCGGGGGACCCAAGCAGGTCTATGACCTTGTTCGCCACCTGCCGCGCGGGGAGTTCGAGGTCGTTGTGGCCGCGCCCCGGGACGGGATCTTCTTCGAGCGTTTCCAGGAGCTCGGCGTGCGGGTGGAGGAACTCCCGCTCCGCCGGTTGGGGCCGCGCCACCTCTTCTCCACGATCCGCCTGATCCGCGCGCTGGGCATCCACGTGGTCCACACTCACGGCAAGGGCCCGGGCCTCTACGGGCGCCTGGCCGCGTGGTGGGCGGGGGTGCCGGCGGTCCACACCTTCCACGGGATCCATTACCGCGGCTACTCGCCCCTCGGCCAGGTCCTCTACCTCGCGCTGGAGCGGGCGCTGTCCCGCCTGACCCACACGGCCATCAACGTGTCGGCAAGCCAGGAGGCGGAGGGGCTCCGGCTCCGGCTCTTCAAGGCCTCCCAGAGCGCCGTGGTCGTCAATGGGGTCGATCTCGAGGCCCTCGACCGGCTCATCGCCGGCGGTTCGATTCGCCGCGAGAGCCTGGGGTTGACCGCCGACGAGGTGGTCTTGGGTTGCGTCACGCGCTTCGATCCCATCAAGCGAGTCGAGGTCCTGCTGGACGCGCTCCGTCGTCTTGCCCCGCGGCAGCCGCGCCTGACCCTCGTGCTGGTCGGGGGAGGGGGTGAGGAGGAGCGGGTCCGGCGGCTGGTGGCGGAGCTGGGGCTGAATGAGCGGGTCATTTTCACGGGGTTCCTGGAAAACTCCCTCCGGATTTACCCGGTCCTCGACCTCTACGTGTCCACGTCCCTGAAGGAGGGGCTCCCCCTGTCCCTGGTGGAGGCCATGGGGGCCGGCTTGGCCGTCGTTGCCACCGACGTGCCCGGCCACCGTGATCTCGTGGTTCACGACGAGACCGGCCTGCTCGTCCCCCCCGAGGAGCCCGCCGCCCTGGCCGAGGCCATCCGGTCGCTCCTGGCCGACCCCGAGCGGCGGCGCCGGATGGGCGAGGCCGGCCGCCGCCGGGTCCTGAAGGGATTCGCCGTGGAGGCAATGGTGGACGGCACGGCGGAGGTCTACCGCCGGTGCGTCAGCGAAGATGGTTGATGTGGCGACAAGCGCCCCCGTCGGAGTCAACGCGTCCATCGTCGGCGAGAATCCCACCGGCCTCGGGATCTACTCCGTCAACCTGGCCCGCGCCCTCGACCAGGTCCGCGACGACCTCATTGTCTATACCTCCTACCCGAAAGCGCTGGGCGGGCTGCGGGCGCGCCTCGCGCGGGCTCCTGCCGTGGTGCGTCCCGGCCGCGGTTTGGTCGTGAGGACTCAGCCGCACCTGCACCTGCTCGCACTCCAATGCGATGAGAACACCCGCATCGTAAACGCTCGCCGATTTCCTGCGGCTCCTTAAGGGAGAGTAACTCCCTCGTTTCGGCCGGATGTCCGTTCGGTTACACTGGGCTTCGAAGATTGAGGTTCCCACTACGTCGTTTCCTCGGCTGGCCCTGCCACCTGCCCGGCTGACCGGTGGCTGGTGAAGATCCCTACATGTCTGGCAGCACGCGGAAGCCTTCCTGCTGCGCAGCGGCTCGAAGCCGGTGGTCCAGGCAGACGAAGGGCTGCTCCGTGGGATTGCCGTGGGCCCAGGTTAGGGCGGCAGCCAGTTGCAACGAATCCGCCGCCCGAAGAGGGTGCAGCAGGAGGATCCGGCCCGCCCTGTCGCGAATTTCTCGGCCGGGTTGGACCTCGGTCCACAGATCCCCGAGACGGTTCAGCACCCGGCGTGCCTGGTCCTCTTCGGCTCTCGTGAGGACCCCTTCGCGCCGCAGCCGCGCAAAGGCCGAAAAGCACTCAATCAGGGTCATCCACCAGGCAACGATGGCGGCATCTTCCTGCGCGATGCTCTTGAGCAGTGGCGTCCTCGGCTCGCTCACGCAGAGCGGGAGGAGGGCCGAGGCATCCCAGAATTTCATCTCCCCTCCGCTCGCTCTTCCGCGAGAGCCTTGACGGCAGCTCCGCGCCGGTCCCTCGGCCGCGGCATCGTCCAGAAGTCCTTGGGCAGTTTCCCCGAGCCAAGGCGGACGAGCCCGGCCCGGGCTAAGTCGAGGATGTGGGCAGGCACCCCTGATGGGCCGGCGGAGAAAGGCACAATCTTCGCGATCGCTTTCCCCCGTTCGGTGACGATCAGCTCCTCACCGGCCTTGACTCGTGCCAGGTACTCGCTGAGCATGGCTTTTAACTTGGACACGGCCGCAGTCTTCATTCAAGACCTCCGTAGTCTTCAGTGTGTGACCAATGTAGTCACTTTGATCCCCTTTGTCAACTGGGGTCTCGGAGGCCAACGCGCTGAGGACATCAAAACCCTCCAAACGAAGTTCCACTGGTCGGAGGAGAAGGTCCGACAGCTCCTGCAGGCCATCAGCAAAACGGCGACGGGCAACAGGCTGGGCGGACGGATCGAGGTGATGGCGGCAACGAGGCTATGCTCAGGCCCACCCAGGCCCGACCGACATCCTCTTGCTCGTGGAAGTAGCGGAAACTTCGACGGACGTGGACCGGGAGGTCAAGGTGCCGTTGTACGCGCGGGCCGGCATCCGCGAGGTCTGGCTGGTGGACCTTGCGGGGGGGTACGTGGAAATCTACCGGGAACCGGCGCCCGCAGGCTACCAGCAGGTGCAGCGAGTCCGGCCGGGCCAGCGACTTTCCCCTCACGCGGTTCCGGACCTGGAGTTGGCTATGGACGACGTGCTCGAGAAGGATTAGTCAGTCTAATCGCCAGATCTCGGTAGCACGCGGAGCCCAGCGGGTGACGCGG
>JBBTEL010000324.1:0-2820 GCA_038042325.1 Candidatus Methylomirabilota bacterium | reverse complement strand
TGAGCTTGTCGCGATACTTGACGTGGCCCTGCTCGATCCGGGCCCGCTCCTGGAAATATCTCTCTTCGCTCACGGCGCGCCCTATTCCCCGGCGACGATCACGAGGTGCAGGATCCCCGACCCGTGCGGGGGACCCACGATCGAGAACGGCTTGCCCGGCTGCATGTCCGCGCTGACCGCCACTTCCCGCGTGCCGCGCTTCAGGATCGTGAAGCGGATGCTGGCGGTCGGTCCCCGGACGCCGGTGGGATTGATCTCGAGCTCGCGGCCGCCCGGGAGCGGGAAGCGCTGCGCCTGGCCCACGGGGACCCGCGCCTGGATCAGGTCCAGCTGCTCGTACTGCCGGTTGGGAAAGTGCTGCTGGAGCTTCCGCATGTACGGGTCTTCCGCCTTCGGGGGCGGCGCGGCGGGCGCCTGGCGGGTCTGGAGCAGGACGCGGACCGACACGGGCACGGCCTGCTGGGCCCAGAGGGCCGCGGGGTAGAGGCCCAGACAGAGCGCCAGCACCAGGACGAGCAGGGGCCCGAGCAGGCCCCGCAGGCGCTTGCGCGCGTTGTGGAGCCGAGACATCACCGTGCCCAGGGGAATTTTCAGCACCTCGGCGATTTCCCGGTACGTGAGGCCCTCGACATCACTCAGCATGATAATCGTTCGATAGTTGAGGGGCAAGGAATCCAGCGCCCGCCGGATCATCTCGCGCTGCTCCTGCCGCGCGGCGGAGACGTCCGGGGCGGCCGCAGGGTCCGGCACGCTGCGTTCCCACTCCTCCTCCGGAACGGGCTCGCCGCCCAGGGCGCGCGCCCGCGCCCCGCGCTGGCGCTGCCGGTCGGTGGCGAGATTCACGACGATCCTGAACATCCACGTGTAGAAGGCCGACTGACGGCGGAAGGCGGGAAGGGACTGGTAGGCTCGGACGAAGGCTTCCTGCGCGACGTCCCACGCCTCTTCGCGGTCCCGGAGGATCTGATAGGCGAGCCGCCAGACCCGCTGGCGGTACTTCTCGACGAGCGGCTCGAAGGCCGACAGATCTCCCGCCCGGCATCGCTCGATCAGCTCGCTGTCGTCCGGGCTCAAACGGAGCTCTCATCGGCTCCGCCCCGGCGGCAGCTCTGTCGATTAGACGCCGGAGCGTGACGACCCATTCACCGCCCGGCCTCCCGCGCGGCGCGGCGCGGCTGGAGGATGCCCAGCGCGGCGTCGATCCCCAGGAGATAGCTCTGGAGGCCGAAGCCGGAGATCTGCCCGCGGGCGGCCGGCGCGATGACGGAGTGGCGGCGGAACTCCTCCCGGGCGTGGACGTTGGACAGGTGGACCTCGACGACGGGGAGCGGGATCGCCGCCACCGTGTCGCGCAGGGCGATCGAGTAGTGCGTGAAGGCGCCGGGGTTGAACACGACCGCGGCGAAGCCCTTGCGCCCCGCCGTCTGGAGGGCGTCGATCAGCTCGCCTTCGTGGTTGGACTGGCGGCACTCGACGCGGACCCCGCGCGCCCGGGCGTGGCGCTTGATCTCGCGGTCTATCTCCGCCAGCGTCAGGCGCCCGTAGATCTCGGGCTCGCGGCTCCCGAGGAGATTCAGGTTGGGACCGTGGAGCACCAGAATAGCCGGCTTCACAGCGCGGTCTCCCGGCCGGCGGCGAGCGGCAGGTCGCTGCCCCGGACCTGGTTGCGCCCGTCGGCCTTCGCCTGGTAGAGGAACCGGTCCGCGGCCTCGACGAGCTTGTCCGCCGCCCCGGCGTCCTCGGGAAAGGTGGCCACGCCGATGGAAATCGTCACGCGCCCCAGCGGCTGGGACTGGCGGTGGGGAAACGGGTGCTTTTCGATGGACGAGCGAATCCGCTCGGCGACGACTGCCGCGGCGACCTTCGGTGTCTCGGGGAGGATCACCGAGAATTCATCCCCCCCGTAGCGGGCGCCGAAGTCCACCCGCCGCAGCACCCCCGCCACCATCCGGCCCACCAGGCGCAGGAGCCGGTCGCCGGCCGGATGGCCCCAGTGGTCGTTGTAGTGCTTGAAGTAGTCCACGTCGGCCATCAGGACCGACAGGGGACGCCGGTACCGCGTGGCCCGCTGGAACTCGCGCTCGACGCGCTCCTTGAAGGCGCCGTGGGTCGCCAGGCCGGTGAGGTCGTCCAGGCGCGACTGCTCGCGAATCAGTTTGAGCGCCCGCCGGGTCTCGTTGTTGAGCCGGGAGAGCTTGAGGAGGGACCGGAGGCGCAGCGCGATCTCCGGGTCAGTCGCCGTTCCCGCGATCACCTCGTCGGCCAGCGCCACCTGGCTCCACTGGGCGTGTGCCGGGCGCGAATCGAGGAGGGCCAGCACGGGGATGGACCGGGCCTGGGCGTCGCTCTTCAGCATCCGGTAGAGGGCTGAACGCCCGCGGTTCTCCGACAATGCGCCCATCAGGATCACCTGCGGCCGGGCGCGCTTGACAGCGCGAACGAAGTCTCCATCAGGCTTGACGCTCTTGAGGGAACAGCCCAGCCGGGCGAGGGCCCGCCTGATCTTCGCCTCCTGGCTGCCCGCGCTTCCCGCCAGAAGCGCGATCGACCGTCTTGCCACTTGACCCTCCCCGGACGGATGAAAACGACCCCGAGAATACACCGACCGGAGGGCAACGGCAAGCCGCCCCCCCCTCACCTCTTCTCCTCTCCCCCTCACCCTGCCCTCTCCCCCTCGGGGGGGAGAGGATGAAGGTGAGGGGATTATGAGTGGGGTGAGGGAGGCTAGTGGAGACCGAAGCTGGAGATGAGGGCGTCGGCCGCCACGAACAGCACGAGACCCCCGAACACCGCCCAGGCCACGCCCGGCCCGCGCTCCCG
>JBBTEL010000323.1:0-13337 GCA_038042325.1 Candidatus Methylomirabilota bacterium | reverse complement strand
GACGATCAGGACGTTGAGCCGCGCGATCCAGGTCAGGCGCTTCCGCGGCGCCGTGGCGCTCGGGGGGAGCCTGCCCGCGCGCGGTCCCAGGACGAAATCGTGGAGCGCGCTCAGCGCGAGCGTCAGGACGACGAGCCCCGCTTTGATCTGGAAGGCGGGGGCCCGAAGCAGCCAGGGCCGCCGGAGGAGGATCACGACGCCCGTCGCGACCAGGAGCCCGAGGGCGATCCACCCCACCGTCCTGAACCGCTTTCCGGTCTGGGTGATGAGGTCGACGCGCAGCAGCGGATCCTGAACGCGTCGGGTCACGGGGACGAGGATGAGGGCGATGAACAGCATTCCCCCCAGCCACGTCACTGCGCTCAGGACATGGACCCAACGGACGAAGAGATCCACCGGTCAGGCGCCCTCGGGCTCGCCCTGAGCCATCGCGCGCAGGGCGTCCGGTTTCTTCAGCACCAGCCGCCCGCTGTCATCCACGACGAGGCCGTCCTTGAGCCAGCGGCTCACCACCCGGATCGCCGTCTCGACGGTCGTGCCGGCCATGTCCGCCAGGTTCTGGCGCGTCAGGTGATACGGCAGCTCGACGCCGCTCCGGGACCGCTTGCCCTCACGGTCCGCCAGCCGCATCAGGGTCGCCGCCAGCCGCGCCTCCACCGGCTCCACGGCGAGGGACTTGACCGACTCGTGGGCCGTCCTGAGGCGCCGGCCGATCATGAGGGCCATCTCCCGGACGATGGACGGGTAGCGCTCCGAGAGCGTCAAGAGCGGGTCGCGCGGGATCTTGAGGACGTCGGTGGTCTCCATCGCCTGGGCCGTGGCGGGGTAGGGGCGCTTCTCCAGGACGGCCACGCCCCCGAAGATCTCTCCCGGCCCCAGCAGCTCCAGCACGACGTCCTTGCCCGCCCGCGAATGCTTCAGGATCTTCACGCGCCCGGACTGCACGATATAGAGCCAGAGCGAGGGGTCGCCCTCCATGAAGATGAACTCGCGCGGGCGATGCCTCTCGGCCTGGGTGACCGGGATGAGGCCCTCGATCTCCTTCACCGGGACCCCCCGGAAGACCGGGTTCGCCCGGAGGAGCGGCCCCTTTGACTGGTCGGCCATCGTCGGTCACTATACTGCGAGGCCGCCCGGCATTCCAGGCCATCCTTGGGCAAACGGAGATCTGCCTGTAGAATGAAATAAATGGGTCAAGTCAACCGGAAGACCGCCTGGACCGTCGTCCTCCTGCTCCTGGGGCTCTTGAGCGCCTTCGCCGCCTACTTCGTTCTCTCCGATTCCGCCGCGTGGCGATTCGTCCTCCGCCTCTGGCTCGACAAGGCCTTCCTGAAGGAGACCGTGGAGGGCTGGGGCTACATGGGGCCCATCGTGTTCATCGTGGCTCAAGCGCTCCAGGTGGTCATCTCGCCCATCCCCGGGGAGGCGACGGGCCTGGCGGGCGGTTTTCTCTTCGGCACCGCCCTGGGCTTCATCTACTCCACCGTCGGGCTCACGCTGGGCACCCTCGCGTGCTTCGGCATCGGGCGCTGGCTGGGGGCCACCGTCGTCCAGCGCTTCGTGGCCGAGCACCACTGGGAAAAGGTGGGGTTCATCGTGGAGGCGGAAGGCGCCATCCTGTGCTTCATCCTGTATCTGATCCCGGGGTTTCCCAAGGACATCATCTCCTACCTCTTCGGCATCTCGCCGATGCCGTTCTGGGTGTTTGCCCTCGTCTCCACCCTGGGACGAGCCCCCGGGACGTGGATTCTTTCCGCACAGGGCGGCTACATCGCCGCCGGCCACCTCTGGAAGTTCGCCGCCCTGGTGATCCTCCTTGCCGTGCTGCTCCCGGTCTATTACTACCGGCACACGCTCCTCGGGTTCTTCCGCCGAGAGACGCCGTAGAAAGGGCTTGACAAGGCGCCGGGGCGATTCGTAAAGTAGCGGGTACCCTTTCAAGGAGGAGATTTCCGATGGAGCAGGCGGGCGGCTACTTTTTCTATTTTGCCCGCGTCTGCCCATCGGCTCTGATGCCGTAAGCGGTACGGAGCCACGGGCGGACGATAGGCCGGCCCGTGGCGCTCCCAGGAGATCGAGGCCGCGGGCCCCAGGGTTCGCGGCCTTTAGTTTTTGAGGAGGTAGGAAAATGATCATCGTGATGAAACCGGGAGCCACCGAAGCGGACATCGAGGAGGTCTCGCGACGGGTCAGGGACTTCGGGTTCAAGACCCACCTGTCCCGCGGAGAGGTCAGGACGATCGTCGGGATCATCGGCGACGACCGCGCCAAGGAGCAGCTCCTGGCGCTCCAGTCCCTGGCGTGCGTGGAGAGCGTGGTCCGGATCCTCCAGCCCTTCAAGCTGGCGAGCCGGGAAGCGCACCCCGACAACACCCAGTTCGCCGTGAACGGAGTCCCGATCGGGGGCAAGCAGATCGTGGTGATGGCCGGCCCCTGCTCGGTGGAATCGCGGGAGCAGCTGATGGAGGTGGCCACGAAGGCCAAGGCCGCCGGCGCCTCCATCCTCCGCGGCGGCGCCTTCAAGCCGCGCACCTCCCCCTATGCCTTCCAGGGGCTCGAGGAGGAAGGCCTGAAACTTCTCGCGGAGGCCCGGAAGGCGACGGGGCTCCCGGTGGTGACCGAGGTCATGGAGCCGGACAAGGTGGAGGTGGTGGCGGAGTACGCCGACATCCTCCAGATCGGCGCCCGCAACGTGCAGAACTTCTCCCTCCTGAAGCGCGTGGCCGAATGCGGCAAGCCCGTCCTCCTGAAGCGCGGGATGTCCACGAGCATCCAGGAGTGGCTCCTCTCGGCGGAGTACATCCTGGCGGGCGGCAACCCCCGCGTGATCCTCTGCGAGCGCGGCATCCGCACCTTCGAGACGGCCACCCGCTTCACGCTGGACCTCAACGCGGTGCCGGTCATCAAAAAGCTCTCCCACCTGCCCATCGTCGTGGACCCGAGCCACGGGACCGGCAGCTGGGAGTACGTGGCCGCCATGGCGCGGGCGGGGCTGGCCGCCGGCGCCGACGGGCTGCTGATCGAGGTGCACGGGAAGCCCGAGGAGGCGCTCTCCGACGGGCCCCAGTCGCTGAAGCCGGACAAGTTCGTGCGCCTCATGGACGAGCTGCGCCCGCTGGCCCAGGTCCTCGGGCGCAGTCTCTGAGCAATGATCGCGACTCAGATCGGCGTGGGAAGCGAGCGCGTGCAGGATTCCGGCGGGGCACGGGCGTGGCGACAGCCCGGGGTGCCCGTGCCCAGGTGAAAGAGGAGATGCCATGATCATCGTCATGAAGTCGGGAACAACGGAAGCGGACGTGGAGGAGGTCTGCCGCCGGGTGGTGGAACTGGGCTACCAGCCCCACACCATCCACGGCGAGATCAAGACGGTCATCGCCGCCGTCGGCGAGGAGCGCGGTCAAGCCGACCTCCGCATCCTCGAGGCTCTGGAGACGGTCGAAGCCGTCATGCCGGTCCAGCAGCCGTTCAAGCTGGCGAGCCGGGAGACCAAGTCCCAGCCCAGCGAGATCCCGGTCAATGGCATTTCCATCGGCGGCAAGCAGCTCGTCGTGATGGCCGGCCCCTGCTCGGTGGAGTCGCAGAGCCAGATGATCGAGGTGGCGGAGGCCGTCAAGGCCGCCGGCGCCACCATCCTCCGAGGCGGGGCCTACAAGCCGCGAACCTCGCCCTATGCCTTCCAGGGGCTCAAGGAGCAGGGGCTCAAGTACCTGGCGGAGGCCCGCAAGCGGACCGGGCTCCCGGTGGTGACGGAAGTGCTGGAAACAGAGAGCGTGGAGCTCGTCGCCGAGTACGCCGACATCCTCCAGATCGGCGCCCGCAACGTGCAGAACTTCTCCCTCTTGAAGCGCGTCGCCGAATCCGGAAAGCCCGTCCTGCTCAAGCGGGGGATGTCCACGAGCATCCAGGAGTGGCTTCTCTCGGCCGAGTACATCCTCTCGGGGGGCAATCCCCGCGTGATCCTCTGCGAGCGCGGGATCCGGACCTTCGAGACGGCCACCCGCTTCACGCTCGATCTCAACGCGGTGCCCGTGGTCAAGAAGCTCTCCCATCTGCCGGTCATCGTGGATCCCTCGCACGGCACCGGGCACTGGGACCTGGTCGCGCCCATGGCCAAGGGCGCCATCGCGTGCGGCGCCGACGGGCTCATCATCGAGGTGCACCCACGGCCGGAGGAGGCCCTCTCCGACGGGCCGCAGTCCCTCAAGCCCGCCAAGTTCGCCCAGCTGATGCAGGAGCTGCGCCCCGTGGCCCTCGCCGTCGGCCGCGATCTCTAGCGGGGTCAGGCCTGAGTAATTGACTAAAGGGTCAGTCGTGGTGGAGGACCCCGGCATAACTCAATTACTTAGGCCTGACCCCAACGGGGAGGTTCCTCGACTGGCCGGCCTCCGGCGTGGCATAATTAAGGTTCGATGAGGATTTCCTTCCCTCAACCGGGGCCGTGGCGCCGAATCGGCGTGGCGGTGGGCGCGTCCCTCCTCGCCCATCTCGGGCTGGTGGCGCTGGTGTTGCTCGTGGGCTACTTCGTCCCCCCGGTGATCGTCAAGAAGGGCGAGCCCATCTTCGTCGAGCTGCCCAAGCCGGAGGAACCCGCGCCCCGGGGCAATCCGGCCCTCCCGCCAGGCCCCCCGTCCCGGCCGTCACCGCCTCCCGCTCCGAAGTCGCCGCCCGCAGTCAAGCCCGCCCCCAAGGTCGAGACGGCCCGTCCGGCGCCCAAGCCTGAGCCCGCGCGTCCTGCTCCGGCGCCCTCGAAGTCCGCTCCCGAGCCCGCACCCACTCAGATGGCGAAAGCGGCGCCGGCCGAGCCCGAGGAGGCGAAAGCCGCGCCGGCGGCCCCGAAGGAGGAGTCCAAGCCCGAGCCCTCCGCTCCCCCGGCCGGTGAGCCCAAGGTGACCCTCTCGAAGCCGAGTATCGATCTGCCGCCGAGCCTTCAGGGTGGGACCGGAGGCGGCCGTCCCGGCGGCGGTGGAGGCCTGCTCGGCGGGCGCGGCGGCGTGGAGGGCGAGCCGGTCCCGTTCGACACCACCGACCCGCGCTACACGGACTACTTCGAGAAGATCCGCCGCCGGATCAAGGAGAACTGGATCTATCCGCGCGAGGCGGGCGAGCGGGGAATCGGCGGGCACCTCCTGATCGAGTTCGGCATCCGGAAAGACGGGTGGCTCCAGTTCGTGGACCTCAAGCGCTCCTCGGGGGTGCCGGTGCTCGACCAGTACGCGCTGAACGCGCTCAAGCTCGCCCAGCCGTTTCCGCCCGTCCCCGACTCGGTGGCGAAGAGCACGCTCGGCATCGCGGGAATCTTCACCTACCAGATTGTGGACACCGGCCTGCTGAACCAGTTCCTCCGCTAGTGCCGGGTGGCGCGCCTCGCCCATCTACACGCTCTTCACGCTCTCCGGGGACACCCTGTCGCCCTCACTGATGTCGGCCCTGTTCAAGGGACGCCAGATGGTGGAGGCCTGGAACCTCCTGGGGCTGGACGCGGCGACCTTCGGCAACCACGAGTTCGATTTCGGCCCCGCCGTGCTCCGCCAGCGCATGGACGAGTCGATCGCTGCGGCGCGCGCGGCGCTCGCTGAGATGGGCGCCGTGGACCTGCAGGTGGCGCTGACCCATCTGGAGCTCGCGCGCGACGAGGCGCTCGCCCGGGCGCTGCCGCTCCGAGCGCGAGCTCGATCAGCCCGTGGGCCGGGCCGAGGTCGGGCTTGACGGGCGCGAGCGGGAGGTGCGGACCAAGGAGACCAATCTCGGGAACTTCGTGGCCGACGTCATGAGGGAGCGGCTCGGCGCCGACCTGGCGCTGCTCAACGGCGGCGCCATCCGCGGCAACCGCCTCCTGCCCGAGGGCCCGCTCACCCGGCGCGACCTTCATCACTTCCTGCCGTTCGGAAATGTCCTGGTGCCGCTCGAGGTGAGCGGGGCCGCACGGCCCCGGGCTGGTGGAGACGCTGCTCGACGCCGTGGAGCGCCGGGGGAGCATTCGCGCGCAGGCGGAAGACCGGATTCGCCTTCATTCCTCAGGGGTTTCCCCTTGACAGTCGTGCGCAGCGGCTGTTAGCATATGCGGTGCTTTTCATGGGTACAGGCTCGTAGCTCAGTGGGAGAGCGCCTCTCTGACGCAGAGGAGGTCGGCGGTTCGAGACCGCCCGAGCCTACCATCAAGTCGCAAAGCATCACGGGGGCACTCCCCCAGTGGTGCTTTTTTCGTCTCAAGAGATAGACCGTTTATGGCCGCGAGCGAAGAAGATCGACACCTGCGTTTCGAGGGGGAGTCCGACTGCGAGCCGGCGCCGCTGCCCACGCTCCGCCACTCCTGCTCCCACGTCATGGCGCAGGCGGTGAAGCAGCTCTTCCCCGACGTCAAGCTGGCCATCGGCCCGGCGATCGAGGACGGCTTCTACTACGATTTCCACAAGCCCGAGCCCTTCACGACCGAGGATCTGGAGCTGATCGAAGGTCGCATGAGCGAAATCATCGCGAAAGACCTCCCCTTCGTCCGCGAGGAGATGCCGCGCGAGGCGGCGGTCCGCTTCTTCGAAGAGCGGGGCGAGCCCTTCAAGGTCGAGATCCTCAAGGGCATCGACGCGCCCACGGTCTCCCTCTACCGCCAGGGCGACTTCGTGGACCTCTGCCGCGGCCCCCACGTCCCCTCCACGGGGCACCTCAAGGCCTTCAAGCTCCTCTCCTGCTCGGGCGCCTACTGGCGGGGGAGCGAGAAGAACCCGATGCTGCAGCGGATCTACGGCACCGCCTGGCTCAGCCGCGAAGACCTGGACAAGTACCTCTGGCGGCTCGAAGAAGCCAAGAAGCGCGACCACCGGAAGCTGGGGCGGGAGCTCGACCTCTTCGTCTTCCAGGATGTCTCCCCGGGGGCCGCGTTCTGGCTGCCCAAGGGGATGGTCATCTTCCGCGAGCTGGAGCGCTTCTGGCGCGACGTGCACGATGCGCGGGGCTACCAGGAGATCTCCACGCCCGTCCTGGTTCACAAGCGACTGTGGGAGCAGTCGGGGCACTGGGATCACTACCGTGAGAACATGTTCCTGGTGGAGGCGGAGGAGCAGATCTTCAGCCTCAAGCCGATGAACTGCCCCGAATCCACCTACGTCTATCGGCACCATCTCCGCTCCTACCGCGACCTGCCGCTCCGGTTCTCCGAGCTCGGCCGGCTTTACCGCTTCGAGCGCTCCGGCACGCTGGCCGGGATGTTCCGGGTCCGCCAGTTCACCCAGGACGACGCCCACATCTACTGCCGCCCCGACCAGCTCCAGGCGGAGATCATGAGCGTCATCGAGATCGTCCAGCTCCTCTACGGCGCCTTCGGCTTCGAGCCGCGCTTCTTCCTCTCCACGAAGCCGGACAAGGCCATGGGGGATCCGGCGCTCTGGCAGCAGGCCGAGGCGGCGCTCCAGGACGCGCTCGCCAAGCGCGATCTGCCCTACGAGCTCCGGGCGGGGGAGGGCGCCTTCTACGGCCCCAAGATCGACGTGGTGATCTCCGACGTCCTCGGCCGCGACTGGCAGCTGGCGACGATCCAGCTGGACTTCGTGATGCTGCCGGAGCGTTTCGCCCTCGAGTACATCGACGCCGACGGCCAGCCCAAGCGGCCGGTGGCGATCCACCGGGCGATCTACGGCTCGTTCGAGCGCTTCGTGGGGATCCTGACCGAGCACTTCGCCGGCGCCTTTCCGACGTGGCTCGCGCCGGTGCAGGCGCGGGTGCTCCCGGTCAGCGAGAAGATCGCCGCCTACGGCCGGTCGGTGTTCGAGCGCCTGAGGGAGGCGGGGATCCGGGCGGAGCTGGACGACCGCAACGAGAAGCTGAACTACCGCATCCGCGAGGCCCAGGTCCAGAAGGTCCCCTACATGCTGATCGTCGGGGCGCGCGAGAGCCAGGACGGAACGGTGAGCCTGCGCCGGCGCACCGACGGGGATGCGGGCGTGATGGCCGTGGAGGGGTTCCTCGCGGGCCTCGCGGCGGAGATCTCGAGCCGGTCGGTCACATTAACCGTGGGCCGCTCCTAGCCGAGCGAGAGCCCGCAGAGGAGGACGGCGATCCAGTCAAAGGAAATCCGCATCAACGAGGGCATTCGCGTTCGGGAGGTCCGGGTCGTGAGCCCGGAGGGCGAGCAGCTGGGCGTCCTGCCCATCGCCCAGGCGCTGGAGCAGGCGCAGCAGCGAGAGTTGGACCTGGTGGAGGTGGCGCCGGAGGCCAGCCCGCCGGTCTGCCGCATCATGGACTTCGGCAAGTACAAATACCTCCAGGCCCGGCGGCAGAAAGAAGCGCGGAAGAAGCAGACGATCATCCTGGTGAAGGAAGTCAAGATGGGGCCGAAGACGGACGTCCACGACTTCGCCTTCAAGGCCAAGCACGTTCGCCGCTTCCTCGAGGACGGCCACAAGGCGAAGGTGACCGTGCGGTTCAAGGGGCGGGAGATGGCCCACACCGAGCTCGGCTGGAAGCTCCTGAACCGGATGGCCGAGACCGTCTCGGACCTGGCGGTGATCGAGCACCATCCGAGGCAGGAGGGGCGGATGCTCACGATGATTCTGTCTCTGAAGACGCGGAAATAGGAGAGCGTCAATGCCGAAGATGAAATCGAAACGGGGCGCGTCCAAGCGGTTCAAGGCCACCGCCTCGGGCAAGATCAAGCGCCGGAAGGGCTGGAAGAGCCATCTGCTGGAGTGGAAGTCGCCAAAGCGGCGGCGCCGGCTCCGGCAGAGCGCGCTGGTGTCCAAGGCGGACGCCCGCCGGATCAAGCGTCTCCTGCCCTACTTATAACGCATCACCTTCCTCTTCTCCTCTCCCCCCGTGGGGGAGAGGCAGGGTGAGGGGGTCATAGAGGAGCCAAGTCATGCCACGAGCCAAGGGCGGGCCCAAGACCCGCCGCCGCCGCAAGAAGGTCCTCAAGCAGGCCAAGGGGTACGTGGGGGGGCGGCGCCGTCTCTTCGAGACGGCCAAGGAAACGGTGCTCCGCGCGGGCGTCTTCGCGTACCGCGACCGGCGCCAGAAGAAGCGCCGCTTCCGGTCGCTCTGGATCATCCGCATCAACGCCGCCGCCCGGGCGCTGGGGCTGTCGTACTCAGCGCTCATGAGCGGGCTCAAGAAGGCGGGCGTCAACCTCGACCGGAAGATCCTGGCCGAGCTGGCGACACAGGACCCGGCGGCGTTCGCCAAGCTGGCCGAAGCCGCGAAGGCCCAGGGTGGCCGATAAGCGCGCCAGCGAGATCCTGAAGGGAGCCCGGGGCGAGGCGGCCCGGGCGAAGTCGAGCGCCGACCTCGAGCAGGTCCGCGTGAAGTACCTGGGCCGGCAGGGCATCCTCACCCAGTTCCTCCGCTCCCTCTCGTCGATCCCCGTCGCCGAGCGCCCCGAGGTGGGGCGCCAGGCGAACCAGGCCAAGGCCGAGATCGAGACGCTCCTGGGCGAGCGCCTGGCCGAGTTCAAGGCGGCCGAGCGCCGCCGCGAGCTCGAATCCGAGCGGGTGGACCTCACCGTCCCGGGCCGGCGCCCGCCGATGGGAACCCTGCACCCGCTCACCCTCGTCCAGGACGAGATCATCGAGATCTTTCAGGGCCTGGGGTTCGCCGTCGCCGAGGGGCCGGAGGTCGAGTCGGACTTCTACAACTTCGAGGCGCTCAACATCCCCAAAGATCACCCGGCCCGGGACATGCAGGACACGTTTTACCTTTCGGAGGACGTGCTGCTTCGCACGCACACGTCGCCGGTTCAGATCAGGACCATGAAAGCGCAGCCGCCGCCGGTCAGGATCATCTGCCCCGGCAAAGTGTACCGCCGCGACGCCGACATCACCCACTCGCCGATGTTCCACCAGGTGGAAGGGCTCGCCGTGGACGGGAACATCTCCATGGGCGACCTCAAGGGCACCCTCGAGCTCTTCGCCCGCGAGATGTTCGGCCCCCGCACGACAACCCGCTTCCGCCCGAGCTTCTTCCCGTTCACCGAGCCCTCGGCCGAGGTGGACGTGCGCTGCTTTCTCTGCGGCGGCGAGGGGTGCCGGGTCTGCAAGCAGTCGGGATGGCTGGAGATCCTCGGCTCGGGGATGGTCCACTCCCAGGTGCTCAGGAACGTGGGCTACGACCCCGAGGAGGTCACGGGGTGGGCCTTCGGCATGGGTGTCGAGCGAATCGCCATGCTCAAGTACGGCATCGACGACATCCGCCTCTTCTTCGAGAACGACCTCCGCTTCCTCTCCCAGTTCGCATGAAAGTCAGCTACCGCTGGCTCAAGGAGTTCGTCGAGACGGACCTGTCCCCGAAGGCCGTCGCCGACCGTCTGACGAACGCCGGCATCGAGGTGGCCGAGGCGGCGCCCCTCGTGGCCGGGCTCTCGGGCGTCGTGGTGGGCGAGGTGGAGGCGATCGACAAGCACGGCGTCTGCCGGGTGGCGACGGCGGACCGCCACTTCACCGTGGTGTGCGGCGCCCCCAATCTGACAGTCGGCGCCCGCGCGGCCTTTGCCCCCCCGGGGGCCACGCTGCCGGGCGGCCAGAAGATCCAGGCCACCAGGAAGCGGGGCGTGCTGTCCGAGGGGATGCTCTGCTCGGAAAAGGAGCTGGGGATCGGCGACGACGCCGACAGCATTCTCCTCCTGGCGGCCGACGCGCCGCTGGGGAGGGACCTCGTGACCTCCCTCGGGCTGGACGACTGGATTCTCGAGGTGGAAGTCACCCCCAACCGGCCGGACTGCCTGTCGGTGGTGGGCGTGGCGCGCGAGGTGGCGGCGCTGACGGGAGCGCCGTTCCGCTTCCCGGCGATCGCCGTGAAGGAGGGCGACGCCGACATCGCGGCGCTGGCCGCCGTCGAGGTCGAGGATCCCGATCTCTGCCCCCGCTACGCCGCGCGCCTCATCACCGGGCTCACGGTCGCCCCCTCGCCTCCGTGGCTCGCCCAGCGCCTCCGGGCCGTCGGGCTCCGCCCCATCAACAACCTCGTGGACGTGACCAACTACGTGCTCTGGGAACTGGGCCACCCGCTCCATGCCTTCGACTCCGACACGCTCGCCCAGCGGAAGATCATCGTCCGGCGCGCGCGCCCGGGCGAGCGCCTCACCACGCTGGACGGCCAGGACCGGGAGCTCACCGACTCCATGCTCCTCATCGCCGACCCCGAGCGGGCGATCGCCCTCGCCGGGGTCATGGGCGGCGCCAACACCGAGGTGACGGCGGAGACCACCAGCGTCCTCCTCGAGAGCGCGTACTTCAACCCGGCTTCCATCCGGAGGACGTCGAAGCGCCTCGGGCTCGCGACGGAGGCGGCGTACCGCTTCGAGCGCGGGGCCGACATCGAGGGCCTCCGGGAGGCGCTGGACCGGGCCGCCCAGCTGATGGCCGACCTCGGCGGCGGCGCGGTGGCCAAAGGGGTCCTCGACGCCTACGCGGCCCCGCGCCCCCATCCGCGGATCCCGCTCCGCCTGGAGCGGATCCGGCGCGTGATCGGGATCTGCCCGCCCCGGGAGGAAGTGGTGCGCATCCTCCAGGGGCTGGGCTTCGCCGTGGATGAGACCAAGGAGCCGCCGGAGATCGTGGTGCCCAGCTTCCGCCGCGATGTGTCCATGGAGGACGATCTCGCCGAAGAGGTGATCCGCGTCTGGGGGTACGATCGCATTCCCTCGACCCTCCCGGGTGGAAGCCTCGCGCTGGTGCGCCAGCCGGCGGCGCTCCGGCGGGCGGCGCGGGTCAAACAGGCCTTGGCCGCCGCCGGGCTCAGCGAGGTGATCACCTACAGCTTCGTAGATCCCGAGCGCCTTCGCCTCCTGGGCTGGGACCCAACCTCCCCCGATCTCGTGGCGCTCCGGAATCCGTTGAGCCAGGAGCGCTCGATCCTTCGCCCCTCGCTCGTTCCCGGCCTGCTCGAAGTGGTGGCCACCAACCGCCACCGCCAGATCCCCGACGTCCGCTGCTTCGAGGTGGGGCGCGTGTTCCGGTCCGGCGGCCCGGATGGCCTCGCGCGCGAGGAAGCGCGCGTCGGCATCGCGCTGGCCGGTCTCCGGTTTCGCCGCGCGTGGTACGCCGGGCGCGACACCGCGGATCTCCACGACGCCAAGGGAGCGGCCGAGCACGTCCTGGCCTCCCTCGGTGTGGAAGAGTACGAGGTGCGGGCGAGCGCTTCGCCCTTCCTCGAGGAGGGGCGCCGCGGGGAGCTCGTCGTCGGCGGAGAGGCGGTGGGGTGGTTCGGAGAGCTCGCCCTCGGCCCCCAGGAGGGGTATGATCTCGCCGGCCCTGTCTTTCTAGCCGAGCTGTCGCTGGACCGCCTGGGGGCGCTCCCGCCCCGTCGGGTCCGCTACCGGGCGCTGCCGCGTTTCCCCGCCGTTCAGCGGGATGTCGCGTTCGTGATGCCCCAGGCGCTGGACGTCGAAGAGGTCGAGAAGGAGATCCGCCAGCGGGGCGGGGCGCTCCTCAAGAGCGTCACGCTGTTTGACGTGTACGCGGGCAAAGGGGTCGAGTCCGGGATGCGGAGCGTGGCGTGGAGCCTCACCTTCCAGGCCGACGACCGGACGCTGACGGACGAGGAGGTCAACGCGCTCCACGCCGCCATCATCGAGGCCGTGAAGAAGCGGTTCAGGATCACCGTGAGGGGGATCAACCCGGAGGGGGGCTAAACGCCCCCCTTCCGGATCTCCCCCATGGGTTGCGCCGGCAAAGCCGGCGCTCGAACAGGGGATTGCTGATGGCCGAGGGACTGGGCGACCGGCTGACCCAGCTGGAGCAGGCGGTCCGCCGCGCCGCGGACCTCATCACGCGGCTCAAGGCCGAGCGGGCCACGCTGGACAAGCGCGTCGCCGAGCAGGCGCGCGAGCTGGACGATCTGCGCTCCCGGGCCGGTGCGTCGGCCGAGGAGCGCGCCGAGCTGGCGCGGCTCCGCCAGGAGCGCAAGGAAGTTCTCGCCCAGGTTGACAGCATCCTCAAAGAACTGGATAAACTGGAGGCGCCGTGACCAAGAACCGGGTGGAGTTCGAGCTCCTCGGCCAGAAATACGCGATCCGGAGCGACGCGACCCCGGAGTACGTCCGCCGGCTGGTCGCCCACGTGGAGAAGACGATCAAGCAGATCCAGGCAGAGGGCGGCCCTCAGGACCCGCAGAAGCTCGCCGTGCTGGCCGCGTTCTACATCACCGACGCGCTCTTCCAGAGCCGGGGCGCGAGCCGCCAGAAGGAAGGCGCGGCGGTGGAGCGCGTCGGCACCCTCCTCGAGCTCCTGGAGAAGACCGCCCGCCCCTCCTGACGAAGCGGTCTGTAATGCTGACACGCTTCTGACACGACCGGCAAGAAAAGGCCAGAAAGTCAATAGGATATGGGCGGCTCAGGGATTGAAAATCCTTTGCCC
>JBBTEL010000322.1:10400-14248 GCA_038042325.1 Candidatus Methylomirabilota bacterium | reverse complement strand
GGGTCAGGGTGAGGGGGCCGCACGGACGCGGAAGACGTGTTCGTGAATAGATCGCACTAGTTCTTCCAGCTGAACGGGGCGAAGTGGCCATTGTTCTGGCCGGTGGCGTCGTCCCAGTGGAGGCCGAAGGCGTGGAGATGGCTGCGCGCCGCCTTGGCCAGCGCGAGCCGGGCGTTGGCGGGATGGGCGGTGTTATCGATGTAGAGCGGCTCGCCGCGCTTGGACGCGCTCGCCACGCCCTCCACGGCCTGATCGAGCACGCCAGGAATGGAGACGGAGCGCGTGAGCCCCTTCTTCTGGAACTGGATGGGCTTGGCCTCCACCCCCAGGAATTTCCCGATCAGCGGCGCCACGGCCGCCATGGGACCTCCGGCCTGGCCGCTCACGATCTGAGTCAGCGCCTGCTGCTGATCCGGCTTCGCCTTGTCGCTGACGATGAGCCCCACGGACCAGTTGCCGCTGGCCATCACCCCCGGGGCCTGGCCGACGACCGCAAATCTGAGACCGTCCAGCTTGACCTTGCCGTAGCGGCCCCGGTCCACGTGAAAGGCGAAGGCGAAGTTGCAGTGGCCCTTGCTGGGCGGGGCGGTCAGGTTGCTGGGGGCGCAGGGGCAGAGGTACGTGCAGCTGCACGTCTCGAAGTATTCGCCGCTGAGCTGCCAGGGGGTTTTCGCCATGGTCGGCCTCCCTGAGGAATGGGGTGGTGAAAAGGAACTAGGTGAGGGGAACGCTAACAGGGACCGCCGGTGCGGTCAAGGGAGGATTCGGTTCTCGGGATTGACACTGCCCCCAATCGCCTGATATGTCTAGACATCATTACAACGAACCCGAGGTCGGCCCTGGTCTATCGGCCTGGCGTTCCCCGGTACCTTCAGATCGCCGAAGCCCTCCGCGCCCGGATCCGCACGGGAGAGGGGCAGGGGGGCGGCCGGCTCCCCTCCGAGCACGCCCTCTGCGCCGAGTTCGGCGTCAGTCGCCCCACCGTCCGGCAGGCCCTCGACGTCCTGACCGAGGAGGGGTGCCTCATCCGGCGGCGGGGGCGCGGCACCTTCGTCACGGTGGCGCCGGGGGGGGAACGTACCCTCCGGGTGATCGGCTCAATCGAGGACATGATCGCCCTCGGCAACGAGACCCGGTACAAGCCGCTGGACCGGGGGGTCATCAAGCCTGCGCCGCCGGTGGCCAAGGCGCTCCGCTTGGCGAAGGGGGCTAGGGTCGTCAGGTTCGTCGGCGTCCGGCACAACGACGCAGGACCCTTCCAGCACGTCACCGTGTACCTCCCCGAGGCCCTCGGCCGCCCCCTCCTGGAGGAAGACCTCAGCACCACCTCCGTCATCGCCACCGCGGAGCGCCGGCTGGGCATCGCCGTGAAGTTCTCCGAGCAGGTGATCAACGTGGCGCGCGCGCCGAAGGCCGTCGCCGAGCTCCTGGGCCTGCCGCCCCGGACGCCGCTCCTCCACTTCCAGCGCACCTACTTCAGCGACAGCGGCGAGCCCATCGAATTTGCCGTGTCTTACCAGTCCGGCGAGCGCTTTCCCTACCGCGTCATGCTCTACCGCTCAGGCCGACGGGGCTGAACGATGTCTTTCAGAATAGGATTCGACGTGGGCGGGACGTTCACCGACTTCGTCCTTCAGTCCGCCTCCGGGGAGCTCCACACCGGCAAGCGGCTCACGACCTACCCCGATCCATCGCTGGCCTGCCTCGAGGGGCTCGACGAGCTCATCGCGCGCGCCGGCGTCGCCTGGACCGACCTGGCCCAGGCGGTCCACGGGACCACGCTCGGCTCCAACATCGTGATCGAGCGTAAAGGGAAAAACGTCGCGCTCCTGACCACGCGCGGGTTCAGGGACGTCCTGATCATCGGTCGCGAGAAGCGCTACCAGGTGTACGACCTCCAGATCGAGCCGCCCGCTCCCCTGATCCCCCGCCGCCTCATCCGGGAAATCCCCGAGCGGATTCTCTACGACGGCAGCGTCCTCCTGCCGCTCGACGAGGCCGAGACCCGCCGGGTGGTCCGGGACCTCGCCGCTCAGGGAATCACGACCATCGCGGTGTGCCTCCTCCACAGCTATGTAAACCCAGTGCATGAAGAGCGCGTTGCTCAGATCGTCACTGAAGAGGCCCCCGATATCGCCGTGACCACCTCTCATGAGGTTTCTCCCACCTTCCGCGAGTACGAGCGGACCAGCACCACCGTCGTCAACGCCTACGTCATGACCGCCGTGCGGGAGTATCTCAGGAATCTCCAGCAGGCGATGGCCGAGCGCGGCTCGCGCGCCCGGCTCTTCGTCATGCAGTCCTCGGGCGGGATCGCCACGGCGGAGGCCATGCAGCGCTATCCCGTGCGCATGATCGAGTCGGGACCGGCGGCCGGCGCCCTCATGGCGGGCGTTTACGGCGAACTGACCGGCCACCGCGATCTCATCGCCTTCGACATGGGCGGGACCACCGCCAAGCTCGCCCTCATCGAGAAGGGGAAGCCCTTCACCGCCGCCACCTTCGAGCTCCACAAGGTGGGCTTCGCCGCGGGAAGCGGAATCCCGATGAACATCCAGGCCATCGACCTGGTCGAGATCGGCGCCGGCGGCGGCTCCCTCGCCCGGACCTCGATGGGGGTGATCGCCGTGGGGCCCGAGAGCGCGGGCTCGACGCCGGGGCCGGCCTGCTACGGGCGCGGGGGAAGGGAGCCGACGGTCACCGACGCCGACGTGGTCCTGGGCTACCTGAACCCGGACTACTTCGCGGGCGGGGCCATGAAGCTCGACGTGGACGCCGCCCGCCGCGCGATCGAGGAGCGCGTCGCCCGCCCCCTGGGGCTCTCGCTGGCCGAGGCAGCGTGGGGGATCCACCAGATCGTCAACACCAACATGGAGCTGGCCACGCGCGTCGTCTCCATCGAGCGGGGGCGCGATCCGCGGGACCTGACCTTCATCGCCTTCGGCGGGGCCGGGCCGGTCCACGGCTGCCGCCTGGCCCAGGCGCTCGGGATTCCGCGCGTGATCCTCCCGGCGGCCGCCGGCGTCACAGCGGCGATCGGCCTTCTGGCCGCGGAGGTGAAGTTCGACGTGGCCCGGACCTACGTGAGGAAGCTCGAGGACGTGGACCTCGCCTACCTGAACCGGATCTTCGCCGAGATGGAAGCCCAGGCCGTGGAGGTGATCCGCGAGTCGGCGGTGACGGGCGAGGCGACGCTCGCGCGCTCGGCGGACGTCCGCTATCTGGGCCAGGGCTTCGAGCTGAACGTGCCCCTGGCCCTCGGGGCGCTGGGCCCGAAGGAGCTGGCGCGCCTCCGCCAGGGCTTCGACGACGCGTACGCGGCGCGCTACGGCTACGCCAACCCGAAGGAGCCGGTGGAGGTCGTGAACTGGAAGCTGACCGCCCTGGGCGCCGGGCCCACGGTCGCTCTGCCCAAGTACGAGCCCAAGGCGGGGGGCAATGCCGCTAAAGGGTCGCGGCGCGCCTACTTCCCGGAGCGCGGGGGGTTCATCGACTGTCCGGTGTACGATCGCTACCGCCTCGGCCCGGGGATGGAGCTCAGCGGACCCGCGGTGATCGAGGAGCGCGAATCCACCACGGTCCTGCCGCCGGGGTGCGTCGCCCGGGTGGACGACTACGCCACCCTCCTCGTGAAAGTGGAGCCCGGCACATGAGCCAGGGGCGGGTGGATCCCATCACCCTGGCCGTGATCTGGGGCGGGCTCCAGTCCATCGCCGTGGAGGTCGGGACCACCGTCCACAAGACGGCCTACAGCGAGCAGGCAAGAGAAGGCCAGGATTTCTCAGTCGCCGTCTTCGATCCGGTTGGACGCATGGTGGCCCAGGGACCCTACAGCCCCGGCCACATGG
>JBBTEL010000322.1:6230-10300 GCA_038042325.1 Candidatus Methylomirabilota bacterium | reverse complement strand
TTCGATCCGGTTGGACGCATGGTGGCCCAGGGACCCTACAGCCCCGGCCACATGGGGGCGATGTCCTTCGCGGTTCGCAACGCCCTCGCCGCCCATCCGGCGGAGACCTTGAGACCCGGCGACGCGATCCTGCTGAACGATCCGCTCCTGGGCTCCGGCCACCTCCCCGATTTCTTCATCACCCAGCCGGCCTTCGCGCGCGGGCGCCTCATCGGCTTCGTGGTGAACATCCTCCACCACACCGACGTGGGGGGACAGCGGCCGGGGAGCCAGGGCGTCGTCGGGATCTTCGACTACTACCAGGAGGGGCTCCGCATCCCGCCGACCAAGGTCTGGAAGGAGTACCAGGAGGACCCCGGCCTCATCGGCATCATCGCCGCCAACACGCGGACGCCCGAGAAGGTCCTGGGGGATCTTCGGGCGCAGAGAAGCGCGCTGAGAGTCGGGGAGCTGAGGCTCGTGGAGCTGGTGGAGCGCTACGGCGCGGAGACCGTCCTCGCGGCCATGGACGAGATCATGGACCGTACCGAGCAGAACATGCGCGCGGCGATCCGTCGGATCCCGCCCGGCAGATACACCTTCGAGGACTTCCTCGACGACTTCGGCCCGGGGACGGATCCTCTTCGCGTGGCCGTCAGCGTGACGGTCAAGGATGATACCGTGGACATCGACTACACCGGTTCGTCTCCCCAGACGGCCTCGGGGCTCAACAGCTACATCAACTACACGCGCTCCTACTCCTACGCGGCGATCAAGTGCCTGACCGATCCCTACGGCCCGATGAACGAGGGCGCGCTCCGCCCGATCAGCGTCGAGGCGCCCCTGGGCTCGTTCCTGAACCCGCGCCCGCCGGCCGGCGGCGGCCCCCGCGCGATCATCTGCTACCGCACGTTCGAGGCCGTGATCGGCGCTCTGGCGCCAGCGCTTCCCGATCGGGTCGTGGCTGCGTCCTCCCATTTCGCGAACCCGACCTTCGGAGGCTTCGACCCCAAGCGCAACCGGCGCTTCGTCGCCTACGAGCTGATCCTCTCGGGGACGGGCGCCCGGGCGGGGAAGGACGGCTGCGAGGCGATGGCCTCGGCCTTCAACGCCTCCAACATCCCCGTGGAAGCCCAGGAGGCCAACCATCCGATCATCGTGGAGCGCTTCGAGTTCATCCGCGACTCGTCGGGGCCGGGGAAATTCCGGGGCGGCTCGGGCGTCCGCCGCGACATGAAGTTCCTGGCCAACGAAGGCAAGCTCACCAACCTGGCGGAGCGCCAGCGCTTCGCGCCGTACGGCCTCTTCGGAGGGAGGCCCGGAAAGCGCGGCAGAACCGTGGTCAACCCGGAACCCAACGAGCGAGTCATCCACGCCAAGGAGTCGTGCGAGTTCGAGTACGGCGACGTAATCAGCTTCCAGCAGCCGGGCGCCGGCGGCTACGGCGACCCGGCGACGCGCGACCCCCAGAAGGTCCTCGACGACGTGCTGAACGATTTCATTTCCCTGGAGACGGCGCGCGAGGCCTACGGCGTCGTGATCGACCCCAAGACCTGGTCGGTGGACGCCGCCGCCACCGCACGCCTCAGGGCCACGAGGCGCATCGAGGACGATCCGCCCGTGGTCACGCGATGAGCACACAGCACCCCTCTCCCCCTCACCTTTATCCTCTCCCCCTGAGGGGGAGAGGGCAGGGTGAGGGGGGAGAGAAGAGGTGAGGGGAATGGACTTTCGTTTCAGCGACGAGCAGCAGGCGTTCAGGCGGGCGGTGGCCAAGTTCGTCGACGCCGAGATCGTGCCGGTCGCCGACGAGCTGGACGCCAAGGGCGAATTCCCAGCGGCACTCTTCAGGCGGGTGGGCGAGCTCGGCTACTTCGGCCTCCGCTATCCGGAGGAGTACGGCGGCTCGGCGGCCGACATGGTCACCTACTGCCTGTGGGCCGAGGAGATGGCCCGGGGGTTCATGTCGGTGGCGGCGGCGGCCTGCATGCAGTCGCTCATGGGGACGCACTTCGTCTTCAAGTACGGCAGCGAGGAGCAGCGGCAGAAGTACCTTGTGCCGGCCGTCAAAGGAGAGAAGATCGGCACCTTCGCGCTGACCGAGCCCAACGCCGGCTCGGACGTGGGGAACATCACGACCATGGCCGAGAGGCGCGGCGACCACTACGTGCTCCGGGGGACGAAGACCTGGGTGACCAGTGCGCCGGTGGCCGATTTCCTGACCGTGGCCGCCAAGACGTCGGCGGAGCGCGGCATGAAGCACATCGCCCTCTTCCTGGTGGACCGCCACACGATGCCCGGTGTCACGCTGGGGAAGAAGATCGAGAAGATGGGGGTGCGCGCGTCCGACACGGGCGAGATCATTCTGGAGGACGTCCATGTGCCCGCCGCCAATCTCCTGGGCGGCGAGACCGGCGGGATCGAGAAGGTCGGCGGGATCCTTTCCGAGATCCGGGTCATGACCGCCGCCCTCGCCCTCGGCCTGGCCCGCGCCGCCTACGACGCGGCCCTCAAGTACTCGCGAGAGCGGGTGGCCTTCGGCAAGCCCATCGGCGAGCATCAGGTCATCGGGTTCAAGCTGGCCGACATGCTCGCGGCCCTCCACGGCGCCACGCTCCAGACCTACCACGCCGCCTGGTCGCTGGACCAGGGGCTGCCGGTGACGCGGGAGGCCGCCATGGCCAAGCTCGTCGCCTCCGAGATGGCCAACCGGGTGGCCGACGAGGCCTCGCGCATCTTCGCCTCCTACGGCTTCGCCATGGAGTATCCTGTTCAGCGCTATTTCCGGGATGCCCGCTTCCTGCTGCTCGGCGGGGGCACCTCGGAGATCCTGCGCGTCATCATCTCCAAAGACCTGGAATGGAGGGCATAAGGAGCCAACCCATGACCCATCAGCCCCGCGGGCGCCACTTCGAGGAGTTCAAGGTCGGCGAGACCTTCCAGTGCCAAGCCCGGACGATCAACCCCGGCGATGTCTCCCAGTTCGCCGGCCTTACCGGCGACTTCAACCCTCTCCATACCGACGAAGAGTTCGCCAAGAAGACCCCCTTCGGCGGGCGCATCGCCCACGGGCTCCTCACGCTGGGGATCTCCGGAGGCCAGCAGAACCAGCTCGGCCTCTTCGAGGGGACGACGCTCGCCCTCCTGGGGTTCGACAAGCTCCGCTTCACCGGCCCGGTCCGCTTCGGCGACACCATCCACACCGAGCTGACGGTGAAGGAAGCCAAGGAGTCCTCCAAACCCGACCGAGGGGTCGTCGTCTTCGACACCGTGGTGAAGAATCAGCGGGGGGAGACCGTGCTCCAGTTCGAGCAGTCGGTCCTCCTGATGAGGAGGCACTGATGCGGCTCCAGGCAAAGGTGGCGCTGATCACCGGGGCGGCCGCCGGGATCGGGGAAGCCACGGCGAAGCGCTTCGCCCGGGAAGGGGCGCTGGTGGCGGTCAACGACGCCAATGCGCCGGGCGCGAAGAAGGCCGCCGAGGAAATCCAGGCGGCCGGCGGCAAGGCCATGGCCGTGGCGGGCGACGTCACCCAGAAGGCCCAGGTGGAAGAAATGGTCCGCCAGGTGATAGCAGCCTGGGGGCGGGTGGACATCCTGATCAACAACGCCGGCATCAACCGGGACGCGATGGCCGCCAAGATGACGGAGGAGCAGTGGGACCTGGTCCTCGACGTGAATCTCAAGGGGACCTTCCTCTGCGCCCAGGCGGTGCTGCCCGGGATGCGCGAGCGGGGGTGGGGGCGGGTGATCAACACCTCCTCCATCGGGTCGCTGGGGAACATCGGCCAGGCCAACTATGCAGCCTCCAAGGCCGGGGTGATCGGCCTCACCAAGACCCTGGCCCTCGAGTACGCCAAGTACGCCGTCACGGTGAACTGCATCGCGCCGGGCGCCACCATGACTGCGATGCTCGTTGGCGTGCCTGATAAGATCAAAGAGCAAATTATCGCCAAGATCCCCATGGGCCGGATCGCCGGCCCGGACGAGATCGCCAACGTGCACTGCTTCCTCGCCTCGGACGAGGCCGCCTTCATCACCGGCCAGGTGATCTTCGTGGATGGCGGCATGTCAGTGGGAATCTAGCCGGAT
>JBBTEL010000322.1:0-6130 GCA_038042325.1 Candidatus Methylomirabilota bacterium | reverse complement strand
TTCGACCAGCACCGCGCCGACCGCCGCCGGGGGCTCCGGACGGCCACCCTCGTGTCGGGGTACCGCGGCTCGCCGCTGGGCGGGCTGGACACGGCTTTCGAGCGCAACCCGGACCTCCTGCGGGAGCACCACGTCGTGTTCATCTCCGGCCTCAACGAGGACCTCGGCGCCACGGCCATCTTCGGCAGCCAGCTCGCGAATCTCTTCCCCCGGCCGAAGTACGACGGCGTGCTGGGCGTGTGGTACGGCAAGGGGCCGGGCGTGGACCGCTGCGGGGACATCTTCAAGCACGCCAACTTCGCGGGGACGGGTCGGTACGGCGGCGTGCTGGCGATCGCCGGCGACGATCCGATCTCCAAGTCCTCCACCCTGCCGACCCACACCGAAGTCACCATGTACGACGCCCTCTTCCCCGTGCTCTACCCCGGCGGCGTCCAGGACATCCTGGACCTCGGCCGGCTGGGCTTCGAGCTGTCGCGCTACTCGGGGCTCTGGGTTGGCTTCAAGATCGTGACCGACGTGGCCGACGGCATCGGCACGGCGGAAGTCTCGCCGGACCGCATCGCCATCACCGACCCCGGCTTCACCTTCGACGGCGGGCCCTGGCAGCCCACCCAGAACCCCCTCCTCCTGCCGCCCTTCGGCCTGGAGATGGAGCGGGAGATCCACTACGGGCGGCTCGAGGCGGCCAAGGCCTTCGCCGCGGCCAACGGGCTGAACCGCATCACCGTGCCCACCCCCGGCGCGTGGCTCGGCATCGTTGCCGCGGGCAAGACCTACTACGACCTCCGCCAGGGGCTGCGCGACCTCGGCCTGGACGACGACGCGCTCCAGCGGCACGGCATCCGGCTGCTCAAGATCGGGATGCTGTTCCCGATGGAGCCCGGCATCATCCGGGAGTTCGCCCGCGGGCTCGAAGAGCTGTTCGTCATCGAGGAGAAGCGCGGGCTGATGGAGCTCTTCATCCGCGACATCCTGTACAACCAGGCCGAGCGGCCACGCGTCGTCGGCAAGCGCGACGCCGAGGGCCGCGTTCTCGTGCCCATCGACGGCGAGCTCGACGCCGACCGGGTCGCCCAGATCGTCGCGACCAGGCTGGAGGCGCGCCTCGGGCTCGACTCGCTGAGGGCGCGGCTCGCCCTCTACGAGGCGCTCCGGGAGCGGCCCGCCGCGCTCACCTTGACCCGCCAGCCCTTCTTCTGCTCCGGCTGCCCCCACAACCGCTCGACGGTGGTGCCGGAGGGCTCGATGGCTGCCGCCGGCATCGGCTGCCACGGCATGGTGCTCGCGATGAACCGCAACACACTCGGCATCACCCACATGGGCGGCGAGGGCGTCCAGTGGGTCGGCATGGCGCCGTTCACCGACATGCCGCACATCTTCCAGAACCTGGGCGACGGCACCCTCTTCCACTCGGGCTCCCTGGCGATCCGCCAGGCCGTGGCCGCGCGCACCAACATCACGTACAAGATCCTCTATAACTCGGCCGTCGCGATGACCGGGGGCCAGGACGCCGCCGGGGCCGTGCCGGTGCCGGAGCTCACCCGGCAGCTCGAGGCGGAGGGCGTGAAGCGCATCCTGGTGCTGACCGACGAGCCGGAGAAGTACCCCCGCGACACCCGCTGGGCGAAGGGCGTCGAGGTCTGGCACCGGGACCGCCTGGACGAGGCCCAGCGGATGCTGCAGGAGATCCCGGGCGCCACCATCCTGATCTACGACCAGCGCTGCGCCGCCGAAAAGCGCCGCCTGCGCAAGCGGGGGAAGCTGCCCGATCCGGCCATGCGCGTGGTCATCAACGAGGCGGTCTGCGAGGGGTGCGGCGACTGCGGGGTGAAGTCCAACTGCCTCAGCGTCCATCCCGTGGAGACGGAGTTCGGCCGCAAGACCCAGATCCACCAGTCCTCCTGCAACAAGGATTACTCCTGCCTGCTCGGCGACTGCCCGTCCTTCCTGACGGTCATCCCACTCGGCGAGCCGCTGAAGAAGGAGAGGCGCGCGTTCAAGGTGGAGCGCGACCTGCCGGAGCCCGCCCTCAAGGTCGTGCGCGAGTGCAGCGTCTTCATGATGGGCATCGGCGGCACCGGCGTCGTGACGGTGAACCAGATCCTGGGGACCGCCGCGCTCCTCGACGGCAAGTGCGTGCGGGGGCTCGACCAGACCGGCCTCAGCCAGAAGGGCGGCCCCGTGGTCTCGCATCTGAAGATCTCGGAGGCCCCGTGGGAGGTCTCGGGCAAGGTCGGCGCGGGCGAGGCCGACTGCTACCTCGGCTTCGACCTCCTCGGTGCGACCAACCCGCAGAACCTCGCCCACGCGAGACCGGACAAGACGATTGCCGTCGTCTCCACGAGCCAGGTCCCCACGGGCGCGATGGTGACCTCCATCGAGGTCGAGTTCCCCGAGACCAACGGGCTCCTCACGTCCATCAACCGCGTCACGCGGAAGGACGAAAACGTCTTCCTCGACGCCCTCGGCCTCGCCGAAACGCTCTTCAAGGACCACATGGCCGCGAACATGCTCGTGCTGGGCGCCGCCTACCAGGCCGGCGCCATCCCCGTGAGCGCCGCTGCCATCGAGGAGGCGATCGTCCTGAACGGCGTCGCCGTCCAGATGAATACCCAGGCCTTCCGGGCCGGCCGGCTGCTGGTCGTCGATCCCGAGTGGGTCAAGACCCTCAAGAAGCCCCGCCTGGGCGCTGTGGAGGCGGGCTCGGCGCTCACGGCGGAGGCGCGGTCGCTCGCTGACTCGACCGGCGCGACGGGCGAGCTTCGCCGGCTCCTGGAGACCCGCGTGCCCGAGCTGATCGCCTACCAGAACGCCGCCTATGCCCGGGAGTACGTCGAGTTCGTGAAGCGGGTGCTCGACGCCGAGCGCCGCGCCGTGTCCGACGAGACGCGGCTCGGCGCGGCCGTCGCGCGCTATCTCTACAAACTCATGGCCTACAAGGACGAGTACGAGGTGGCCCGGCTCCATCTCAAGCCCGAAGTGGCCACGTCGCTGGCGGCCGAGTTCCCTGGTGGGGTAAAGATCCAGTACCACCTCCAGCCGCCGATCCTGCGCGCCCTGGGGCTCAAGGGGAAGATCAAGCTCGGGACATGGTTCGACGGGGCGTTCCGCCTGCTCATCGCCCTCCGGGGGCTCAGGGGCACGGCCCTCGACCCGTTCGGCCGCGCGGAGGTGCGGCGCGTGGAGCGGGCCCTCATTGGCGAGTACCGGAGCCTCATCGAGAAGGCGCTGGCCGATCTCTCCAACGGGACCTACGAGCGCGCGGTGAAGCTCGCGACCCTGCCCGATCTGATCCGCGGCTACGAGGAGATCAAGCTCAGGAACGTGGAGCGCTTCCGCGACGAAGTCCGCGCGCTGGGGTTCTAGCGAAATGGACAAATTAACGGACAGATTACCAGCTCGGCAGAGAGCGCATGTGCATCGGGATTTCCTTGCGAACGAAGAATCCTACTGGATGGTGCGAGACTCACTGCTATCCAGCCACACAGGAAAGTGGGTGGCGGTGCAGGCAGGGAAGGTCATCGCGGAGGCCGATGACGTATTTGACATCCTCGACCGAGCAGCTGTGATTGGGGGGCATCCATACATCGCGCGAGTAGGTTTCGAGGAACGACCATTCGTGATCAGGCGGATGTTTGCGGCATCGCGCGAGGCAGCATATGTCACCTGCCAACTTCCCTTCATGGATGCCGGCATGTCGGTGGGGATCTGACGAGGCGGGCTGAGGTTGGCCGGACGCGATTTTGAGGAGGTTCTCAGGCGGATTCGCGCGGGAATTCAAGCCGGAGAGTTTCGGATCACCCAGCACGCACAGCAGGAGATGGTGGAGGAGAACATCACGTTGGCCGAACTCGTAGAGGCTATGGCGACGGGAACCATTCTCGAAGATTACCCGCAACATCGTCGGGGCCCCTGCTGCCTGCTCTCAGGAGAAACAGCCCGGAGAAGACCTCTACACGTAGTCTGCACCACGGAGCTCCCCGTGGTCATCGCCATCACGGCATACGAGCCAAGACCGCCAAAGTGGGTCACTCCTTTCCGGCGGGGGGAGGCAAAATGAAGTGTTCTATCAGCGACTGCCCGGGGCAGTACGAGGACAGGAAGGTCATCCATACGGTCAGACATAACGGGCACGTAGTCGTCATCGACGGCGTCCCCGCAGAAGTGTGTTCCGTCTGTGGAGACGTCCTGCTGAAGCCCGATACCGTACGGCGCATCGAAGCCATCTTGCGCGAGGCCCGCAAGCCAGACAGAACGGCTCCCGTATATGAATACGCTTCGTAGGGCCGATGAGCCGATGAACGAGGTGGGCATATGAAAAGGGTGGCACTAGTTGGGGCGGGGGTCGGCAAGTTCGGGGTCAGGAAGGCGAGCTTCCGCGACCTGATCTGGGAGGCGGGGAAGGCCTGCTTCGACTCGATCCCGGCGGTGAAGCCCAAGGACCTCCAGGGGATCGTGGTCGGGAGCGTGATGCCGGAGCGGACGGCCTTCCAGAGCCACATCTCGTCCCTGGCGGCCGAGGCGCTGGGCATCAAGCCCTCGCACCTCTCCGCCCGCACCGAGCACATGTGCGCCTCGGGGACGGTGGGAATCCGTTACGCCTATGCCTTCATCGCCGCGGGGCTGGCCGACCTCGTCATGGTGCTCGGCGTCGAGAAACTGAACCAGCCGAGCGCCGAGGAGGCGATCCTCAACATGGGCACCGGCGTGGACCGGGAGTGGGAGGCGGCCTACGGCCTCACCGCCCCGCCCTGCTTCGCTCTCGCCGCCCAGAAGCACATGGCGAAATACGGCACCACGGAAGAGCAGATGGCCATGGTGAGCGTGAAGAACCACAACCACGCATCCCGGAACCCCTACGCCCACTTCCAGAAGGGCGCGACGCTCGACCAGGTGCTCTGCTCGCGTATGATCTCCACGCCCTTCCGGCTCTTCATGTGCTCGCCCATCACCGATGGCGCCGCCGCGGTGATCCTCGCGTCGGAGGAGCGCGCCCGTGACCTGACCGACAAGCCCGTCTGGATCCAGGGGACCGGCCAGGTGCTCGACGGCTTCACCCTCTCCTCGCTCCACGAGGACTACTCCCACTGGCCGGCGCTCAAGCGGGCGGGGGAGGCCGCCTACAAGATGGCGGGGATCGGCCCCGCCGACGTGGACGTGGCGGAGGTCCACGACTGCTTCGCCATCGCCGAGATCATCGCCTACGAGGAGCTGGGCTTCTGCGACAAGGGCGAGGGCGGGCGCTTCGTCGAGAAGGGGCTGTCGGACTACGGCGGCACGGTGGTGGTCAACCCGCGGGGCGGCCTCATCGGCTGCGGCCACCCGCTCGGGGCGACGGGGATCGCCCAGGCCGCCGAGGTCTTCTGGCAGCTCCGCGGCGAGGCCGGCCCCCGCCAGATCCCGGAAGCAAAGATCGCCCTCACCCACAACAACTCCGGCATGGGCGAGCACGTCGTCATGGTCTATGGCAAGGAGCGCCCATGACGTATTTCAGGGCGACCGACCCGTATCCCCTCGAATCGGCCGAGCAGACGAAGCTCCACGAGTTCTACGAGTACCTGGCCGCCAGCCGCCTGGTGACGACCGCGTGCCGGGGCTGCAAGCGCATGGACTGGCCTCCGCGGGGCTTCTGCCCCCAGTGCGGCTCCGACCAGTACGATTGGGTGGACCTTCCCCAGGAGGGAATCCTTCACGCCTTCACCGTGCAGGAAACCGGGGTGCCGGCGGGCTTCGACAAGCCCCTGATCTTTGGGATCGTAAAGCTCTACGAGCTCAGGCTTTTCTCGAGGATCGTCGAGACCGAGCCCGCGGCCCTCGGAGTGGGGAAGCGGGTCCGGTTCACGCCCCTCCGGGTCGCCGACGATTCCGAGGGCAAGCACCGCTACCTGCCCGCGTTCAAACTGGCTGAGTGACCCGTGGGCGACCGCAAACTGCGCGTGCTCATCGCCAAGCCTGGATTGGACGGCCACGACCGGGGCGCCAAGGTCGTGGCTCACGCCCTCCGGGACGCGGGCTTCGAGGTGATCTACACCGGGCTCAAGCGGACCGTGGCGGAGATCGTCCAGGAGGCGATCCAGGAGGACGTGGACGTGATCGGGCTCTCGATCCTCTCCGGCGCCCACCTCAC
>JBBTEL010000321.1:0-2694 GCA_038042325.1 Candidatus Methylomirabilota bacterium | reverse complement strand
CGGAGGGCCTCGATGGGGTCCAGGCGGGACGCCTTCCGGGCGGGGTAGAAGCCGAAGAAGATGCCGACCGCGCCGGAAAAGCCGAAGGCGACCAAGATTGCCTCGGGCTGGATGAGCGTTCGCCACTCGGCCAGGTAGGCGATCCCGTACGAGCCGGCCAGGCCGAGCCCGATCCCGATCAGCCCCCCGATCAGCGAGAGGGTCAGGGCCTCCACGAGGAACTGGGCCAGGATGTCGCGCCGCCGGGCCCCGACGGCCATTCTCAAGCCAATCTCCCTCGTCCGCTCAGTCACCGACACCAGCATGATGTTCATGATGCCGATGCCGCCCACGAGGAGCGACACCGAGGCGATGGCGGCGAGGAGCATGGTCAGGACGCGCGACGATTCCTCCTGGGTCTGGAGGACCTCCGACAGGTTCCGGAGCCAGAAGTCGTCGTCCTGGTAGGGCTGGAGGCGGTGGCGCTGGCGCAGGAGGTCCCGGATCTGCTGCTCGGCTTCCTTCATGTCCGCCCCCTCCTTGACCTTGATGGAGATGGCGCCCACGGCGCGGGCGTTGGCCTGGCTGACCCCCATGACCTTCTTCTTGGCGGTGGAGAGCGGGATCAGGATGATGTCGTCCTGGTCCTGGCCCCAGGTGCTCTGCCCCTTCCGGTCGAGCACCCCGATCACGGTGAAGGGGACCTTCCGGATCCTGATCACCTGGTCCAGGGGATCCGTGTCGGCGAAGAGATTCTGCACCACCGTCTGGCCCAGCAACGCCACCTTGGTCGCCCCGTCCAGGTCCTCCTGGGTGAAGGGCTTGCCCGCGACGACCCCCCACTCCCGCACGTCGAAGAATTCGGGCGTCACGCCCTGGACGATCGTGGACCAGTTGAGGTTGCCGTAGACGACCTGTCCGGTCCCCCTCATGGAGGGGGCAGCCGCCTGGACAGCCGGCACCTCGCGCTGGATGGCCCAGGCGTCGTCCTCGGTGATCGTGAGCTGGGTGCCGTGGCCGAGCCGGACCCCGCCCGAGGTGACCGTGCCCGAGAGCACGATGATGAGGTTGGAGCCGAGGCTCTGGATCTGCTCGGCCACGCGGGCCTGAGCGCCGGCCCCCACCGCCACCATGGCGATGACCGCCCCCACGCCGATGATGATGCCGAGCATGGTGAGGGCGGTCCGGAGGGCGTTGACCCGGAGGGCTCGAAGCGCGATCCGGGCGCCGAACAGGGACTTCACATCTCCTCCTCGTCCTCGGCGGGCAGGGCCGCCAGCAGGGCCCGGGCCTCTCGCGGCGCCGGGACGGGCTCGTCCTTGATTACCCGGCCGTCGCGGAAGGTCAGGACCCGGGCGGCGTAGGCCGCGATGTCGGCCTCGTGGGTGACCAGCACGATGGTGATCCCGCTCCGGTTCAGCGCCTGGAAGAGCGCCATGATCTCGACGCTCGTCCGCGAGTCCAGGTTGCCGGTGGGCTCGTCGGCCAGGACCAGCGCCGGCTCGTTGATCAGGGCGCGCGCGATGGCCACCCGCTGCTGCTGCCCGCCGGAGAGCTGGGCGGGGAGGTGATGTGCGCGGTCGGCCAACCCCACGGCCTCGAGCCGGGCCCGGGCCCGGGGGCGGCGCTCCCGGGGCGCCGTCCCGTTATAGAGGAGGGGCAGCTCCACGTTCTCGAGGGCGCTCATCCGGGGCAGGAGGTTGAACGTCTGGAAGACGAACCCGATCTTCTTGTTCCGAATCCGCGCCAGCCGGTCCCCGCTGAGGTCGGAAATGTCCTCCCCCTCGAAGAGGTACCGCCCAGCGGTCGGGGTGTCGAGGCACCCCAGGAGGTTCATGAAGGTGGACTTGCCCGAGCCCGAGGGGCCCATGACCGCTACGAACTCGCCCGCGTGGATCCTCACCGACACGCCGCGGAGCGCGTGGACCCGGTGGGATCCCATGCGGTAGTCCTTGACGATTCCCTGGGTCTCAATGAGGGGAGCCGCCATGGCTCAGAGCCTCAACCGCGGCACGCCGCCGCCTGGGGGTGGGCCGGGCCGCTCCGTGGACCCCACGATGACTTCCTGCCCCTCGGCGACCGCCCCGTCGAGCACCTCGGTGAAGTTTCCATCGCTGATGCCGAGCTGGAGGTTGACGGCCTGGGGCTTCCCGTCGGCCCCCACCACCCAGACTCGCCCCGCCGGCCCCCGGCCCTGAGCCGTCGAGGCCGCGGGCGCGCCTCCTGGGCGTCCCTGAGGCCCGCCCCGAGCGGGGCCGTCGGCCTGAACGCCCTGAGGGCGGAAGCGCAGTGCGGCGTTGGGCACCTTGAGGACGGAGGGCTTCTGATCCACCACGATCCTCACGTTGGCCGTCATCCCCGGCAGGAGCTTGAGGTCGGGGTTCTGGACGCCGACCACCACGTTGTAGGTGACCACGTTCTGCACGACCTGGGGAGCTTTCCGGATCTGGACGACCTGGCCGGCGAAGGGCCGCGCCGGGAACGCGTCCACCGTGAACGTAACGCGGTCCCCGACCCGGATCCGGCCGATGTCGGCCTCGTCCACGTTGGTATCCACCTGCATCTGCGTCAGGTCCTGGGCGATCGTGAAGAGCGTGGGCGCCTGGAGGCTGGCCGCCACCGTCTGCCCCACATCCACGTTGCGGGAGACCACGGTCCCGTCCACCGGCGCGCGGATCAGGGTGTGGTCCAGGTCCACCAGCGCCTGGTCGAGCG
>JBBTEL010000320.1:0-4684 GCA_038042325.1 Candidatus Methylomirabilota bacterium | reverse complement strand
AACTGGTGGGCAGGGACGGGATTGAACCGCCGACACCAGGATTTTCAGTCCTGTGCTCTACCAACTGAGCTACCTGCCCACCAAGCCCGCTACGATACCAGAGGCGCCCGCCCTTGTCCAGGGAACGGGGCTACTCCTGGGCAGGGAGATCCGATTCGAAGACGATCTCGTCCTGGTCGTTGACCCGGAAAGCCTCGTAGAGGACGAAGGGCACGTCGTGCTCGACGAGGAACCGCGTGAGCTTGGCCACGGCGATGGGGTGCGACTCCACGTGGAAGGACAGCGCCAGGTCGTCCATCTCGTCGTAGGCCAGGATGGCCCAGTTCCCCACGACCAGCGCCTCCATGTCCTCCTGGAACGAGACGCCGTCCTCGAACTCCTCCGACTCCCGGGAGAGATCGTAGAGCGAGCGGAGCCGGCTGAGCTTCTCCTCGCTGGAGAGCATCGCTACATCCCCCTGAAGCAGCCCTCGGCCGCCATGGCCTCGAGCGCCTTCTCGTAGCCCCGCACGGTGCGCGCGAGGTGCTCCTGCGTGTGCACGGAGGAGACCCAGCCGTGGAACATGGAGCAGTCCACCCCGTTCAGGAGCAGCGCGCAGCGGAGGAGGTGGTAGAGGTCCTGCCGCCGCGGCCGGTCGAAGCCCGCCAGCCCGGGGCGCCCCTCGAAGGAGACGTGATAGATGGAGGACTCGCCGAAGACGGCGCCCGGCGCCCCGACGCGCTTCATGACGTCGGCGAGGTCCCGCCTGAGCTCTTCCGCCAGCTTGCCGGCGCGGCCCTGGACGCTGCCGTCGGCCACCGCCTCGAGCGTCGCGATCCCCGCCGCCGCGGAGAGCGGGTTGGCGTTGAAGGTGCCGGCGTGGGCCACGCGCTCGCTCCGGTCCCAGGCGGGATCGCCCCGGTGGGCCATGAGCGCCATGATCTCGCGCCGGCCCGCCACCGCGCCGCCGGGCAGCCCGCCGGCGACGATCTTGGCCAGCGTCGTGAGATCCGGAGTGACCCCAAAGTATTCCTGCGCTCCCCCGGGAGCGTAGCGGAAGCCGGTGATGACCTCGTCGAAGATCAGCACGACGTTCTCGCGCGCCGTCAGCGCTCTCAACTCCTGGAGGTAGCCGGGAATGGCCGGCGTCGTGCCTGCCTGGCCGCCCGCCGGCTCCAGGATGACCGCGGCGACGTCGCCCCGCTCCAGGAGCCCCGCCGCGGCCTTGATGTCGTTGGGCGGGCAGAGGAGCACCTGGTCGAGCGTGGCCCCGGGGACGCCGGCGGAGAGCGGCACCTCGAACGGCGGGTTGACGCCCGCCACCACGCCGTCGTGCCAGCCGTGGAAGTGGCCGTGGAACTTCACCACCCGCGTTCGCCCCGTGTGAGCGCGCGCCAGCCGGATCGCCAGGTGGGTCGCCTCGGTGCCCGACATCGTGAAGCGCACCAGCTCGGCCGAGGGCACGAGCTGCGAGACCCACTCGGCCCAGCGCACCTCGAGCTCGTGGCAGGCGCCGAGGTGGGTCCCCCGCGCGGCCTGCGCCTGGATCGCGCTCACGACGCTCGGGTAGCAGTGGCCCAGGATCAGCGCGCCGTGGCCCATCCAGTAATCCACGTACTCGTGGCCGTCCACGTCCCACTTGAGCGCGCCCTGGGCCCGCTCGACGTACACGGGGAACGGCCGCAGGTGGCGGATGTCGTGCGTCACCCCGCCCGGAATCGTCCGCGCGGCGCGCTCCCAGAGCGCCAGCGACTTCGGGTGGGCCGCACGATAGGCATCGAGCAGTCGCGTCATGAGCGTGAGCCTCCTCTGATCCTTCCCTCGACGAGCGTCCGCAGGAGCTCGACCACGGCCATGTGGGTCTCGAGCGGCAGGCCGTCCACCGTGGGGACCCGGCGCCGCGTGATCCCGTCCACCCCTCCGGCCTCGACGCAGGCGGTCACGATCCGCCTCTCATCTTCCGCCGTGTGGAGGAGCGGCTGTCTCGCGAGAATCGAGAGATGGGCGGCCACGCCGTAGGCCCCCCAATTGGAGACCCCGGCCACCACGAGGTGATCGACGCGCACGACGGAGGAGATCTTCCGGGCCAGCGGCCCCTGCCGGAGGAAGCGGGAGCGCACGTTCCCCATCCCGATCTCGTTACCGCCGTCGCCGATGCCGATGGTGGTCAGCCCGCGCGGCGGCTTCAGGAAGAGCGCGTCGAGCGGCCCGTTCCAGGCCCCCACGGACTCGCCCCGCGCGTTCCAGTACCGGCCGTCCGCCGCGCGGCCCGGGCGCTCGACGGCCACCAGATGGGAGGGCCGGTCCCGGGCGATCCGCTCGCGGGCGACCGCCGCCGCCTCGGTGTGGGGGATCACGACCATCTCCACGGGCTCGCCGAGGGCCTTGAGCGCCGCCTCCATGAGGGGCGCGGCGACGTCGTCGGTGACGTAGCCGACCGATTTCCCGAGGAGCCGCGCGGCCCGACCGAGCACCGCGGCCCCCGGCGGCCCGTCGGTTTCCGCCATCCCCGGCCCCACGGCGAACCCGGTCGTCAAGATCACCCGCTTGCCCCGCGCCAGCGAGCGCGCGGCGGCCCGGGCGCCTCCCGGCCGGCAAAACCCGTCGATGCCGCGCGCGGCGAGGTCGAGGGCGAGCACCTGATCGATGGGATCGGCCGCAGCCATCACTTGGCCGCAGGCTTGGGCCCGGGCTGCGGGGGAGAGAAGACCATGGAAACGGTGTCGTCCCCGCTCTGGTCGAAGTACACGAGGAGGCCGCGCTGATAGAAGTAGACTTTTCGACCCTCTCTCTCCGCGATCCCGTCGGGAATTCCCCAGCCCCTCACGATCATCACGTAGTCGAAGATCCGGGGCTTCGGCTCCAGGGTGAAGAAGCGCACCAGATTCGCTCGGTACCCTCCGGGCGTGAGGAGGCCGAACTCCACGATCATCCGCTTCATCCCGGCGGGCGCGCGGGCCCCCTCGTAGACCCACTGGATCGTGTCGTACCCCTCCAGCCTCTGCCGCGTCTCGCGGGAGGGCGCGCCGTAGCGCTCGCGAACGGTCTCGATGGTGCTCGTGCCCGGCGAGATCCCCCCCCACTCCGCGGCGACAACGGCCGACGGAACGCCCACCGAGAGGGCGAGACCGAGGCCCAGCCAGGCGATCGCGCCCCGGCGTCCCATCAGTACCCCAGGGCGATGCCGTCGCCACGCGGATCCGCACCGCCCATGAGCGTCCCGTCGCGAACCACGATCCCCTGAGCATGCCCCATCTGGTCGTAGAACTCGCCGACGGCCTCGACCCGATGGCCGCGGCGCGCGAGCCCGCCGAGGGCGCGGCGGCCGACCCGGCCCTCGACCTTCAGAACCTCCTGCGCCTGGCCGAGCATGAAGCGTCCCATCAGAAAGTGCGGGCGCTCGATGGCCTCCTGGATCTCCATGCCGAAGTCCAGGACGTTCGTCAGCACCTGGACGTGGAACTGGGCCTGGCCGTCGGCGCCCCGGGTCGAGAACCCCATCACGGGCCGCCCGGCGCGCGTCACGATGGAGGCGATCAGGGTGTGAAACGGCCACTTGCGGGGCCCGACGCAGTTGGGATGAGCCGGATCCGTATTGAAGTACGCGCCCCGGCTGTGGAGGACGACGCCCGTCCCTTCGGGCACCACCCCCGAGCCGAAGGACGCGTAGAGGCTCTGGATGACGCTGATCATGTTCCCGTGGCGGTCGGCGATGACAAAGCCGGTCGTGTCCCCTGAGGGATCGCCCCAGCTGTAGGTCTGGACCTTCTTTGGATCGAAGGCCTTCCGGCGCTCCCGGGCGTAGTCCTTGGCGAGCAGCCCCGCCACCGGCACGCGCGACTGGCTTGGGTCCGCGATCCAGCGATCGCGGTCGGCGTAGGCGAGCTTGATCATTTCCACCAGCAGGTGCAGGTGCTCGGCCGAGTGGAAGGCGAGCCGCCCGAGATCGAACCCCTCCAGCAGGTTGAGGGCCAGGAGCGCGGCGAGCCCCTGAGTCGGCGGCGGCGTCTGGTACACCGTGAACCCGCGGTAATCGACCGCCAGGGGCTCCCCCCATTCGCCCGAGTGAGCGGCGAGGTCCTCCGCCGTGACGAAGCCCTCAGCGTCGAGCCGCGCGGCGATCGCCTTGGCGATTTTCCCCCGGTAGAAAAGGTCGGGGCCATCCTCTCCCATTGCCCTGAGCGTCAGGGCCAGGTCCGGCTGCCTCAGCGGCTCTCCCGTTGCCGGAACCCGACCGTCCGGAAGAAAGATTCGCCGCCACTCGGCGTCCTCGATGACCTTCAGCCGCTCCGCCGTCGCCTGGCTCACGAGGGACGTGCTCGGAAAGCCGGCCTCGGCGTAGTGGATGGCGGGGGCCAGCAGGTCGCCGAGCGGCCGGGTCCCGAATCGCTCCAGCAGCATCCCCCAGGCCCGCACGCAGCCCGGCACCGAGACGGACGCGGGCCCGATCCGCGGCACCTGGCGGAGGTTGCGGCGGCCGAGCTCGTCCAGCGTCGCCCGGGAGCCCGAGCGCCCCGCCCCGTTCAGGAAGTGGACGCGCCGGGATCTCGCGTCGTAGTAGAGGCAGAAGAAGTCGCCGCCCACACCGCAGCAGTAGGGCTGGGTCACCGCGAGCACCGCATTGACCGCGACGGCGGCGTCGGCGGCGGTGCCGCCCGCCTTCAGGGCTTCGACGCCGGCAAGCGACGCGAACGGATGGGCCGAG
>JBBTEL010000319.1:0-1726 GCA_038042325.1 Candidatus Methylomirabilota bacterium | reverse complement strand
GGGCCCCAGCCCCGCGACGTCCTGCGGCTCGCACTGCCACGCTCATCGGTAGCCTTCCTTGATAGTGGCGCGGCGGCGGAGGTCGTTGAGCCGGGCCAGCCCCACGCGCTTCTCGAGCATCTCCAGGTGCGACCCCACGCTGTACACGTATTTGTCCAGGTAACTCTTCAGCTGGCCCTGCCGTTCCAGCGTGTTGTACTCGGCGAAGTGCTCGAAGTCCATCTCGTACACACCCGGGAGGCCGCCGGGGTACGCCCCGAAGGGAGCGTAGACCACCGCGTCAACCATGTAGTACGGGATCGTCGTCTTGGAAGGGTCCTTTCTGATGTCGTCGTGATCGATGATCTCGTCCGTCGAGATGATCACCTTGCGGGAGGCGGCGGCGGTCTCGAGCGGCGAGACCCCGGGACCGAAGCACCGGGCGTTCCCGTACACGTCGGCCTGGTGGACGTGGATCAACCCCACATCCGGGGTCACCGCCGGGACCAGCGCGATCGGCTTCCCGCCGAAGGGGTCCCGCACCACCTTGGCGCCCGAGTACTTCAGCGTGTCGGTACCGAGCAGCGCCCGCGTCGGGAGGAACGGCACGCCCATGCCCCCCGCCATGTGGCGGAGCGTCAGCGTCCCGTTGGTCCACTCCGTGACCTTGATCTTCCCCTCCTCCACGGCACGGTTCAGCGTGTCGCCCAGCCCCATGAACCCCACGTCGATGCGCGAGACCGCTCCGGCGGCCGCCAGGAGGGTGGACTCCATCAGCGTGAACTTGGCGCAGTACCAGAGGTCGCGCCGCCCCTGGCGGATGATCTCGCGGATCAGCATCAGCGGGCCGCGGGTGAAGGACGAGAAATCGAAGGAGACGTAATCGCCGTCGGCGACGAACCGGCGCACCGCCTCGGCGTCGGAGAGGGTCTTGTCCACGAACTCCCGCCGCTTGTGGTCGCGCATCCACGCGCGCACGGCATCGGGATCGGTGAAGCGGAACTCGCCTACGCCTTCGTGGAGAGTCTCCATACGCCTCCGCGGCTCTCGCGGTCGCCGGGTGAGAGGTAGTGTGTCCGTCCGGCTGGCCGGAGTGGGCAGAGTCTAGCCCAGGCGGCGATGCGTGTCAAGGACTTCGGCAGGTAAGACAAGGGTTTACGCCGATTCCTTGAGGGCCCGCAACAGTCGGGTAGTATAGGACGAAACCGATGGGCTCGTGGGCGTTACCGTTCGTCCTGGTGGCCGAACGCTGCCGGCAGGAGACCCGACAGCGGTTCAGCGCCGCCTGGACGAAGCAGTTCGAAGTGCGCTGCCGGGCGTCGCTCACCTGACGCCCGGCAGCCCCCGTCCCGCGCGCGCTCCCCTCAGATCGAGAAGAAGACCGGAAGCAGCAGAAACGCCGCGGAGATGATCAGCATGTACAGCAGGAAGTAGAGGATGCAGTAGCCCATGATGTCGCGGAATTCCAGCTTGGCCACCCCGAGGAGCGGGATCGCCCAGAACGGCTGGATGATGTCCGTGACCATGTCCCCCCAGGCGTAGGCGATGACCGTTATGGCGTTGGAGACGCCCAGGCTCTTCCCCGCGGCGATGACGTACGGCGCCTCGATGGCCCACTTCGAGCCGCCGGAGGGGACGATGTAGTTCAGGATCCCCGAGTACCAGAGCACGATGAAGGGGTAAGTCCCCTTGGTCGCGATGGCGGTGAACCACCCCGCCATGACCTCGGCGAGACCGGAAAAGCGGA
>JBBTEL010000318.1:0-6570 GCA_038042325.1 Candidatus Methylomirabilota bacterium | reverse complement strand
CGGTGTGTTGACCACGGTGAGCCGCCCGAACCTGCCCGCGCTCGAAGCGGTCCGTCCGGGCGCATGTGGTAGCGGCCATACGTTCCTGTTGTTCTGCCATTGGCTAGGCGAGGTCCTTCCAGCGCTTGCTGAAGGGTCGGGACGCCAGTGGCGGGAGGTCGCGGCTCCTCGTCCATCTGCCGAGGAGCAGCGGCAGGCTCCGGAGCCGTCCGTCCCTGACGAAGGGCCGCTGGGCCAGCTTGCCGAGCGCGGCGCCCAGCCTGAAGAGCGCCCGGGACGCCAGCACGCGGCCGAAAATCCCGAACATCAGGCGCTCTCCCAGCGGAGCGATCCGCTCCCGATCGAGGCGGTGGCGCAGCTCGATGAGCATCCGCGGAATGTCGATCCCAACCGGGCAGACCTCCTGGCAGGCCCCGCAGAGGGAGGAGGCGTGGGCCAGGTCCTTGACGGCGCGATCTCCCTTCAGCATGGCCGTGAGCAGGATGCCAATGGGGCCGGGGTACGTCTCCCCGTAGGCGTGGCCGCCAATCTGGCGATACACGGGGCAGACGTTCAGGCAGGCCCCGCAGCGGAGGCAGTAGAGCGCCTCCCGGAGGGCGCCGGCGATCTGGTGCGAGCGCCCGTTGTCCATCAGGATCAGGTGGAACTCCTCGGGACCGTCCACCTCGGCAGAGCGGCGCGGCCCTCGGACCAGCGTGGTGTACACGGAAAGCTTCTGGCCGGTCGCGCTCCGCGCCAGGATCGCCAGGAAGACCATCAGGTCCGTCATCGACGGAATCACCTTCTCGATCCCCATGACGGCCACGTGGATCCTGGGCAGCGAGGTCACCATGCGGCCGTTCCCCTCGTTGGTCACCAGCACCACGGTCCCCGTGTCCGCGATGGCGAAGTTGGCCCCGGTGATCCCCATGTCGGCCTGGAGGAACTTCTGGCGCAGCTCCTTCCGCGCGGCGGCCGTGAGCACCTCGGGATCGGCGGCGAAGCGCTCCTTGAGCTCCCGGGAGAACAGGTCGGCCACCTGGCCCTTCGTCTTGTGGATCGCGGGGGCGATGATGTGCGACGGCTTCTCGTGGGCCAGCTGGATGATGTACTCGCCGAGGTCCGTCTCGATCGGCGTTACGCCCGCGCGCTCCAACGCCTCGTTGAGATCGATCTCCTCCGTGGCCATGGACTTGGACTTGACGGCCATCTTCACGCCACGGTCGCGGCAGAGCCCCAGGATCGTCTCGCGCGCCTCCTCCGCCGTGGCGGCCCAGTGGACGTGCCCGCCGAGCCGCTCCACGTTATCTGCCAGTTGCTCGAGGTAGTAGTCCAGCTTCTGGAGCGTCGCCTCTTTGATCGCGCGCGCCTGGTCGCGGAGCCCCTCGCCCTCGGGGAAGCCGGCGAAGGAGTCTTTCCGGAGCCCGATGAATTTGGTCGTGGCGATCGTCAGGGCTTCCTGGAGAAACGCGTCCTTCAGCGCCACCGCCGCGCGCTCGCCGAATCGGCCGCTCGCGGTCATGACGGATCCGACCCCGAGAGAATCTGGGCAAGGTGGAGCGCCTTCACGGGCGACCCCTTGCGGGAGAGGCCGCCGCTCATCTGCATGAGGCAGCCGGCGTCGCAGGCCACCACGCAGCCGGCGCCGGTCTTCTCGATGTTGGCGATCTTCTTATCGAGGATGGACGTGGAGACTTCCGGGAACCGGACCGAGAAGGAACCGCCAAAGCCGCAGCACTCGTCGGCGCCGGGAAGCTCCACCAGCTCGACGCCCGGGAGGCCGCCCAGGAGGGTACGCGGCGATTGCGACTCACCAAGCCCGCGGAGCAGGTGGCAGGAGTCGTGGTAGGCCACCCTTCCCCTGAAATCGGTCTCCAGGCGCGTGACGCCGAGCACCTTGACCAGGAACTGGGAGAGCTCGTGGGTGCGTTCCGCCAAGGTCCGAGCCTGGACGCCGACGGCCGGGTCGTCGCCGACGAGACCCGGGTACTCCTTCTTGATCATCCACGCGCACGACCCAGAGGGAACCACGACATGCTCGGAGCCGGAGAACAGCGGGATCATCCGTCGGGCGACCCGCGCCGCCTCCTCGTGGTAGCCCGAGTTGAAGAGGGGGAGCCCGCAGCAGGTCTGGCCCGGGGGGAAGTCCACCGCCACGCCGAGGCGGCGGAGGAGCTTGACGATGGCCACCCCGATCTCGGGGTAGAAGAGGTCCACCAGGCAAGTGGCCAGCAGTGACGCGCGAACGGGATTCTTCATTCCTCTCCAGGAGGCTAATGAGTAGGAGGCGGGGCTAGAGAGAGAACCGGCCCGCGCCCTTGAGCACGTAGTATACCTTGTCCGGCGCGTCGTGAGGGTGCGGTTTCTGGGCGTGGTCGGCGACCGTCATCTTCATCCGTTTCCCTCCGGCTCGGGGAGGGCCCGCCCCAGGAGCTCCACGGGATGGAGCACCTCGATCGCGACCCCGCGCTCGCGGCAGCCTCGCGCGATCTGGAGGAGGCAGCCGGGGTTTCCGGTGGCCAGGATGCCGGCGCCGGTAGCGGCGATGCGCTGGACCTTCCACTCGAGGAGCCGGTCGGCCATCTCGGGCTCCAGCAGGCTGTACACGCCGGCGCTTCCGCAGCAGAGGTCGCTGTCGGCCAGCTCGACCAGCCTCACGCCCGGGATCGCGGCCAGAAGCTTCCGCGGCTCGAGCCGCACCCGCTGGCCGTGGGCCAGGTGGCAGGGGTCGTGGTAGGTCACCGTGAGGTCCAGGCGCTGGAGCGGGAGGTCGGCCTCCGCCAGCAGCTCCGATACGTCCCGGACCTTGAGCGCGAACGCCTCGACGTCGCGGTCGGCCCCGAGCCAGTGGGGATACTCTCGCATGGCCGAGCCGCACCCGGCCGAGTTCGTGACGATGAAGTCCGCCTCGCGGCCGAAGCGCGCGAGGAGGCGTGTCGCGAGAGCGCGCGCCTCGTCGATCCGCCCCGTGTGGAGATGGAGCGCTCCGCAGCAGCCCTGTCCGCGGGGGATCAGCACCTCGTACCCCGCCCACGTCAGGAGCCGCGCCGTCTCCGCGTTCACCCGGGGAAAGGCTAGGCGCTGGACGCACCCCAGGAGGAGACCGACGGTGCCCCGCTTCTTGCCCCTGGCCGCCAGCACCTCCGGGAGCGGCCGATCGCTCCCGGGCGGGGACGCGGGGAGCAGCGCCTCCATCGCCCTGAGGCGGCGAAACGGGGCGAGCAGCCGGGTGCTTCTCACTAGCCACCGGAGTCCCGACCGCCGGTAGAAGCGTGCCGCCCCGATGGCCAGGCCCAGGCGCTTCGGGTGGGAGAAGAGGCCGAGGAGCGCGCCTGACAGCAGGCGCTCGACGAGCGGTCGCAGCGCTCGCCGCTCGATCTGTCCCCGCGTGGCTTCAAGCAGCCGGCCGAACGGGACCCCCGAGGGGCAGGCGGTCTCGCACGCGCGGCAGCCCAAACAGAGGTCGAGGTGACGGACGAGGGTGCGCGTCAGACCGACGCGGCCTTCCGCGGCAGCCCGCATGAGGTAGATGCGCCCTCGTGGCGAGTCCATCTCCTCCCCGAGCACCCGGTACGTCGGACACTGGGGCAGGCAGATGCCGCAGTGGACGCAGGCGCGGATTCCCTCCAAGTCGGGAGGATCCCTGAGGTCGAAGGCGCCGAGCTGGCCGGCGGCCAGCGTCTCAGATCCGATCGACATAGCGCCCGGGGTTCAGCGTCCCCAGCGGATCGAACTCGCTCTTCAGGCGATTCATGAGGGCCAGGGTTTCCGGCTCGACGGGGCCCCAGACGTCCAGCCGCTCTTTGACCTCGCGTGGCGCGCGCTCCACGACGACGCTGCCTCCCGCCGGGGCGACGCGCGCTCTCAGGGCGCCGATGACGCGGCTCTCCCACTCGGCGGCCGAAAGGGTGCCCGTCAGGGCGACGTGGAGAACGCCATTGCCCGCCTCTCCCAGAATTCCGGCGCTGATCCCGATGCCGGTCGCGAGCTGCTGGATCTTGCCGCACAGGGCCGCGGCCTCCGACGGCGGCGCGGCGACCTTCAGCACCACGGCCGCGCCGGCCAGGAATCCCCAGGGCCTGGACCAGAAGTCCCCCTCGGCTGCGACGGCCCGGCCGCCCTCGCCTCGAGCGATCTGGACAAGATCTTCTCCCTGAGCGGTCACCGCCTCGGGAACGCTCCCGAAGGAGACGGCCAGCGCGGCGGCGCCCGCGGTTCGGGCCGCCGCCGTGCCGCTCAGGATCGCGAGCCGGTTGGGCTGAAGGGACGAATCGAGAATCGCCGCGAGAAGCCCGGCGGCCCGCTCGGCGGCCGGGAAGGTCACGACCCAGGTTCCCTCCGATTCCGGAACGGGATGGAGTCGAAGGGTCGCCTCCACGAGGACGCCCAGCGTGCCGAGGGAGCCGACCATGAGCTTGGGGACGTCGTAGCCGGTGACTGACTTGACGACTCTGGCGCCCCCCCACGTCACCGTCCCATCGGCCTGGACGAAGCGCACTCCCAGCAGGAGGTCACGCGGCGTGCCGTAGCGGTAGCGGAGCGGGCCGCTCGCATTCGTCGCGAGCACGCCGCCGACGGAGCGCGAGGAGCCGTCGAGCGGATCGAGAGGGAAGAACTGTCGCTGAGCGGCCAGCCGGGGCGCGAGGGCCGCGAGAGGGATCCCGCACTGAACGGTGGCGGTGAGGTCGGCCGGCTCGTAATCGACGACGGCGGCCAGGCCCGAGAGATCCAGGACCCCGTCGAGCCGTCGCGGCGGATTGCCCAGGCCCATCAGGGTGCCGCTTCCCCGCGGCGCGACGGCCAGCCGTTCTTCGGCCGCGAGTCTCAGGAGGCGGCTGACGTCGTCCACGCTTTCCGGCCGGACGATCCACGCGGGGAGGGCTCCGTCCACGGCGCAGCTGGCGAGGGAGGCGGAATCGGTAAGCAGCCGGTCCTTCCCGACGATACCCGCCAGGGCATCAGTCAGGGCGTGCGACGAGACTGGCACGTCAAACCCAGGTGCCCGCGGGAAGCCGTCCCGTTCCCGCCGGCTGGAAGGCCTCGCCGCAGGCGGGGTGCGAGGGGAGGAGCTTTCCGGGGTTCATGACGTTCTGCGGGTCGAACACCCGGCGTAGCCGGGCCATGAAGTTGAGATCCGCCTCGGCGTACTGGAGGGTGAGGCTCTTCGCCTTGTCAACCCCGACGCCGTGCTCCCCCGTGACGCTCCCGCCGAGCGCCAGGCAGGCCCGGAGGAGCTCCTCGTTGGCCCGGACGGCCCGCTCCAGCTGGCCCGGCTCCCGGTCGTCGTAGCAGATGAGCGGGTGCAGGTTGCCGTCGCCCGCGTGGAAGACGTTGGCGATCACGAGTCCGTACCGCCGGGAGATCGCCACGACCTCCCGCATGATTTGGGGCAGCTTCGAGCGCGGCACGACGGCGTCCTGGAGCAGCCAGTTGGGGGTGAGCCGGCCGACGGCGCCGGCGGCCTCCTTCCGCCCCTTCCAGAGGAGCGCGCGCTCGGCGTCGTCCCGCGCGACCCGGATCTCCAGCGCCTGGCGGTCGCGGCAGATCTCGGCCGCGCGCCGGGCCTGCGTCTCGATCTCCGCGCGGGGACCGTCCAGCTCGATCAGCAGCACCGCCCCGGCTCCCTTGGGGTACCCGGCGCCGATGCCCTCTTCGATGGCGCGGATGATCGGCGCGTCCAGGAGCTCCAGGGCCGCGGGGATGATGCCGGCCGCGATGATGCCCGAAACGGCCTCGGAGGCGTCCTCGATGCTGGAGAACACGGCGAGGGCCGTCTTCACCGCCTCGGGGGCGTGGAGGAGCCGCACCGTGACCTGCGTGAGGATTCCGAGCGTGCCCTCCGATCCGACGACCACCCCGGTCAGGTCGTAGCCCGGGCGCTCCTGGACTTTTCCGCCGAGCCGCACGACGTCGCCCGCTCCCGTGACGACTTCGAGCCCCAGGACGTGGTTGACGGTGATGCCGTACTTGAGGCAGTGGGGACCGCCGGCGTTCGTCGAGGCGTTGCCGCCGATGGACGACACCATCTGGCTCGACGGGTCGGGGGCGAAGAAGTATCCACGCTCCTTGACCGCGTTGGTGAGCCAGAGGTTGATCAGGCCCGGCTCCACGGTCGCGCAGCGGTTCGGCAGGTCCACGTCCAGGATCCGGTTCATGCGGGTGGTGGACACCATCACGCCCCCGTGAGGGGCCATGGCGCCCCCGATGAGACCGGTCCCCGACCCCCGTGGGACGAGGGGGACGCGCGCCGCGAGGCACAGGCGCACCACGGACGCCACCTGCTCGGTGGAGGTGGGGAGGCAGACGGCGTCGGGGGCGCCCTTGTAGAAGGTGTGCATGTCGCACTCGTAGGTGAGCCGTCCCTCGGGCGTCGCGACGACCCCCTCGGGCCCCACGATGCGTTCGAGCGCGCGGATGAGCTTAGGCGTTACAGACATGAGGACCTTAAAACGAAGCCGCCGACCCTGGGCACGGCCGCGGCGCACGTTCGAGCGGCGGCTTTGCCGCCGCAACCATTCCTGGGGGGAGGAATCGGAAGGGGGGCAACGCCCCCCTCCGAGGAATTATCCGATTCTCCAGGTGTCGCCGGAG
>JBBTEL010000317.1:0-2925 GCA_038042325.1 Candidatus Methylomirabilota bacterium | reverse complement strand
AGATCCGTCAGCACGACCAGGCCGCAGTAGTTGAAGCGGTCGGGATCGGAGAGCGGGATGCGGCGCTTCTGGCAGCCGTAGGCGCAGACGAAGAGCTTGGCGCCGCGCGCGGCGAGCTCCTGGACCTCCGGCCGGTCCATGGCCAGCACCCCGTCGTCGATCAGGTAGAGGTAGAGGTCCACGCCCCGCTCGAGCGCCGCCTTCGACAGGCGGACGGCGGTCAGGAGGTTCGCGTGCTCGGGTTTCGTGGAGAGGAGCAGGCCCAGTTTGCGCTTGTTGAGATCCACGGCGGTTCGAGCTTAGCATCCGGTCTCCGCGGGAGTCAAATGTTGACACCGTGGAGCAATCTTTATAGGGTGGAGTGACATGAAGGGGAGAGTGTACCTGGATCACAACGCATCGACGCAGGTCCACCCCGAGGTGGTGGCGGCGATGCTGCCCTATTTCGGGGAGCGCTTCGGCAACCCTTCGAGCGTCCACAGCTTCGGCCGCGAGGCCCGCGAGGGGGTCGAGATCGCCCGGGAGCAGGTCGCCAACTTCCTCCGCGTGAGCAAGGACGAGGTGGTGTTCACCTCGGGCGGGACCGAGTCCGACAACCTCGCCATCAAGGGCGTGGCCGGGGCTCGGGGGGCCGGGCACCTCATCACGTCCCAGATCGAGCACCACGCGGTGCTCCGGACGTGCCAAGTCTTGGAGACCCAGGGATTCGCGGTGACCTATCTCCCGGTGGACGGAGACGGGCTGATCAATCCCGACGACGTCCGGCGGGCCATGAGGCCCGACACGATCCTGATCACGATCATGCACGCCAACAGCGAGGTGGGGACGATCCAGCCCGTGGACGCCATCGGGGCGATCGCGCGCGAGCGGGGAATCCCGTTCCACGTGGACGGCGTCCAGACGTTCGGCAAGGTCCCCATCGACCTGGACGGCTTCGGCATCGATCTCCTCTCGTTCTCGAGCCACAAGATCTACGGGCCCAAGGGCGTGGCCGGCCTGTACATCCGGAAGGGCACCAAGATGGTGTCCGTCCAGCACGGCGGCGAGCACGAGCGCCGCCGCCGGGCGGGGACCGAGAACGTCCCGGGCATCGTCGGGTTCGGGAAGGCGGTGGAGGTCCGGGCGCGGGAGATGGAAGCGGAGGCGACCCGCCTGGCGGTGCTGCGGAACCGGTTCTGGCAAGGCGTGAGCGCCCGGGTCCCCGACGTCCGGCTCAACGGCCACCCCACGCGGCGGCTGCCGGGGACGCTCAATCTGTGCTTCCGCCACGTGGAGTCCGAGTCCATCGTGCTGGGGCTCGACCTCAAGGGCGTGGCCGTCTCGGCGGGCTCGGCCTGCACGTCGGGCAACGTGGAGCCCTCCTACGTCCTGGTGGCCATGGGGATCCCGCTCGACTGGGCCATGGGGTCGGTCCGCGCCACCCTGGGGTGCCTAAACACGGACGCGGATATCGACTACGTCCTGGAGGTGCTGCCGCCGCTGGTGGAGCGGATCCGGAGCCTGTCGCCCGCGGCCGTGTCATGAACTACAGCGAGACGCTCATCGACCACTTCCGGAACCCGCGGAACGCGGGGATGATGCGCGACCCCGATGGGGTCGGCGAGGAGACGTTCGACGGCTGCGGCGACCTGGCCCGCTTTTATCTCAGGGTGGTGGACGGGCGCGTCGCCGCCGTGCGCTTCCAGACCTACGGCTGCGGGCCCACGATCGCGGCCTCGAGCGCCGGCACCGAGCTGGCCACCGGCCGGTCCGTGTCCGACCTGTTGACGCTGAGTGAGCGCGACGTCGCGGCGGCGGTGGACGGGCTTCCCGCCGAGCGCCTGCACGCGGCGCAGGTGGTGGCGGGAGCGATCCGCGCGGCGGCCCGGGATTTCCTCTCGCGCCGGAGCGCTCCGAGCGGAATGAAGCAGCATGTTTGAGCAGATGCGTCGGGATGTCCGGACGGTCCTCGAGCGCGACCCGGCGGCGCGGTCGGCGCTGGAGGTCGTGCTCTGTTGCCCGGGCGTCCACGCCATCTGGCTTCACCGCTTGGCCCACCGGGTCTGGGGCTGGGGCTGGCTGACCCTGGGCCGGTTCATTTCCCACGCGAATCGATTCCTGACGGGCATCGAGATTCACCCGGCGGCCAAGCTCGGGCCGGGGCTGTTCATCGACCACGGCATGGGGGTGGTCATCGGGGAGACCTCGGAGATCGGTGAGAACGTGACCCTGCTCCAGGGGGTCACGCTGGGCGGGACGAGCCTCAAGCGGGAGAAGCGCCACCCGACCCTGGGGGACAACGTGGTGGTGGGAGCGGGGGCGAAGATCATTGGGGCATTCAGGATTGGCGACGGCAGCCGGATCGGTGCCGGGTCCGTCGTCGTCCGGGAGGTGCCCCCCAACTCCGTTGTCGTCGGGGTGCCGGGGCGCGTCACCTACAAGGACGGGCAGCGGGTGGCCGGGGAGATCGACCTGAACCAGACGGACCTTCCCGATCCGCTCGCCAAAGCCATGGAGCATCTCCTGGATCGGATCCAGCATCTGGAGTCCGAGGTTCAGACGCTGCGCAAAGCGCTGGAGGAGGCGAAGGTCGGCCGCCTGTGACAGCGGGGGCCGGGGGTTTCACCGACGAAGGGTGGCTGCACGGCCACGGAGGAGGGCACGGACACGTGGTTCCCAAAGATCGGATGACGGTGTCGGAGGCTTCGGCATATCTGGCGGTGGACGCCGAAACACTCATGCGGATGGCGTCGGAGCGGAGCATTCCGTCGCTCGAGGTCGAGGGACAGTGGGTCTTCTCCAAGAAATCCATCGACAAGTGGCGCCGCCAGCGGGAGGCGAATCGAGCCTAGCAGGTCGAGGCGAGGCCCGAGTCGATGTTCGAGCCGAGGGGCTTCGGCGACGACCGCCTCACCGTCGGCGCCAGCCACGAGGCGAGGCCCGAGT
>JBBTEL010000316.1:0-2063 GCA_038042325.1 Candidatus Methylomirabilota bacterium | reverse complement strand
TGGACGTCAACTGCGCGGCGATCCCGGAGACCCTGCTGGAGGCGGAGATGTTCGGCTTCATCACTTGTCAACAGCAAACGCCGCGCGAGCGAGAGCGCTGCGAATCGGGCTAAGAGGCGGGCGGGCGCCTGTTCAGGCTCACCAGGGCCCCCACCAGAGCGCCCACGGCTGTATAGAACAGGACGTTCAGGAAGACGGAGATCGCCAGGATGAGCAGCGCCAGGGGCACCTCCGCGTCCTCCGCGTACACCAGGAGCGCCGACCACGGCCACACCACGATGACCCAGTCGAGCAGGTAGTCCGGGATGATCCAGTCCATCCAGTCGAGGCGCCAGGCGCCCTCGATGAGGACGGGGATCAGGAAGCCGGCGATGCCGAATCCCCAGGCGAAACGGCGGGCAAAGACGCCGAGATCGGACGCCATCCGTCACTCCCCGATGCGGCGCGTGACCGAGCGCGTCCGCCCGAAGGTCGGGATGAAGGCCGAATGCTTCCCGGCGCCGCCGGCGACGATCACCATCAGGTCCTCCCATGCGGCCGCGATGGGGACCGCGGCGTCCGCGGACGCCCCCTGGAACCACTGAGGCCGGAGGGCGGCGAAGCGCTCGAGGTTTTCGGGGCTGAACCGGGACAGGGGGACCCTCGCCGCGGCGAAGAGGGCCTGCTTCAGGTCAGCTTTGGACCAGCCGTCCCCCGCCACGGTCCGCGCGTGCTCCGGCCCCAGGACGAAGAGCGGCTCGCCTTCGAGGTACACGTTGTTGTTTCCACTCGTCGCCGCGACTCCGGCTAGTGTCACGACAATCCCGCTAGCCGTGCTGGAGCCGTGGTCGTTGACGTTGTGCGGCGCCTCGGAGGCGCAGACCGTCACGGTGCTGGTGCCGGGCGCAAAGCCCCGCTCGACCGAGAGCGGCTCCCAGGGCGAGGCGGCCTCGTTCTCGGCGAGGCAGTACGTGTACTTGCCGGGATGCCCGAGGGTGGCGCGATCCTCCTTACCGGGACGGGCCCCGCCGACGTTCTGGAGAGCGAGCCGCACCGCCCGTCCGATGACGGCGTTGGCCCAGGGCCCCGGGCCGAGCGCACCGGCGCCGCTCGCGATCCCGAGCCTGGCCGCCAGGGGGCCGTTGATGATGAGGAGCGGAGAGCACGGGTGCGTGGTGGTCTGAACCGCCGGAAGGTTGAAGGCCGGGTCGGCGACGGCCTCGATGGCCGCGATGATCACCTGCAGGTGCTCGGGCCGCGCCCCGGCCAGGGCGGCGTTGATGGCCAGCATCCGGATCGTCGCCTCTCCGAGGCGCGGCGGGAGGACCGCGATGACCTCATCCGGATCCCGCCCCGTGTTCGCCAGGAGCGCCTTCACGCGTTCCGGCGTCGGCGGAAGGACGGGGAGCCCGTCCCCCCAGCCCCGCTCGAGAATCCACGCCTGGAGCCGATCCGGATCGGCGGGCGCCTCGAGCGTCTCCGCCTCCTCACCGCGCTCCCCCGGGACGGAGAGGCCCGGAGCGGTCGTGAGGGCCTGGATGACTTCGTCCACCACGAGGGCTGCCTTCGCCCTCACGCTGTGGGGCTCCGTTCCCCCGATCGGATGAGGCACTATCACCAGCGGAAGCTGCGGGAGCCCCCGCGCCAGCGCCTCGGCCCGGGCAAGCGCCGCAAACTCGTTGGTGCCCAGCACGACGGCGGCCACCCCCCGTCCCTCCAGCTCCGCCGCATCGTGGACACTCCACGATGTGCAGGAGCCTCAGTCGGCCGAGCCCGTCAGCACGACCTCGACGCTCCGCGCGATCTCGTCCAAGCACTCGGCAGGTTGGGCCGAGGTCGGCTTGCGCCACGTCCTGACCGAGCCCGCGCCCGCGCGCGCGGCCAGCAGCTCGGCCACCCCCGCGAGCAGCACCCCGGCGTTGGGCTTCGAATTGTCGAGGATCCCGACCGAGCGGCCCGCCAGGTCGCCCGGTCGCGGAGCGAGCGGCTTGAAGCGCCGGGTCTGACCACCGCAGGGGTTCAGCACGTCCATGGTATCCTTCTACCCGAGAAGCGTCGCCACATCAAGCGGGAGCGGCCCGCCG
>JBBTEL010000315.1:1272-8009 GCA_038042325.1 Candidatus Methylomirabilota bacterium | reverse complement strand
GCCGACGAAGCAGATCGTATTCAGAAGACCGAAGGCGCTTCCCAGCACGCCCGGCGGGAAGCGATCCGCCATGAGCGCATAGACCGGCCCCCACGTCCCCCAGAGGAAAAAGCTCGTGGCCATGATGAAGAAGGCCACCAGCCCCGGCGAGCCCTTTGCGGCCAGCACGGTGCCCAGGGCGCCGATGGACGCGCCCGCCAGGAGGATGGTGAGCGCGATGACGACCTTGCGCGAGAGGTTGCGCTCCTCGGCGCGGTCGGCGAGCCAGCCCATGGCGAAGAGGCCGAACGGGGCCGCCACGCCCTGGAAGCTCGCGTAGAACGCCGAACGCCCCAGGTCGCTGACGCCCACCTCGGAGAAGAAGAGCGGGCCCCACGTTGCCAGCACGAACTGGAGATAGACCGGCATGATCCCTGCGAGCCCCAGGATCCAGAGCGCGGGGGTGGCCGCCACCCGCCGGAACGTCCACCCGGCGGCGTCTGCGACCGGCGGGCTCGGTGGCTCGGGAACCAGGCGCCAGAGGAGAAACGCGGCCAGGAGCGGCGGGAGGGCGAACACGAAGAAGACGCCGCGCCACAGCATGAGCTCTCCCAGGACGCCGGCCAGCAGCAGGCCGAGGGTCGTCCCGAGGCCCGCTCCCGAGAACGAGACACCCTGCCCCATGGCCATCTTCTCCCTGGGTGTGTACGCAGCGATGATCACCCGGTCGTTGGAGAACATCGAGCCCTGACTGAGGCCGGTCAGGAGCCGCGCCGCGAACAGCGCCGCGAACGACCCCGCCAGCCCCGTGAAGAGGGAGGCCAGAACGCCGAGGAGAATTCCCCCCAGGACCACGCGCCGCCGGCCGAGGCGATCGCCCAGGAAGCCCGCGGGCAGCTGCATCGCCATGTAAGCGTAGAAGAAGGCCGTGGCCAGGAAGCCGGCGCGCGTGTACGAGAGCCCAAGCTCCGTCATGATGGGGGGAAGGAGCGAGGAGAGCGCCATGCGGATCATGTAGTTGCCGATCCACGCGTAGATCAGGAGGCTCCAGACGAGGTAGGGAGAGGGCACCCGGGGAGTATACGGCAGAGCCCGAGGACGGCAAAGAGCCAAATGGTGTAGTATCTGGCTCATGCGCGCCACCTTCCTCGCCGCCGCCGTCGTCGCGCTCGTCCTGCCGTCCCCAGCGGCGGCCCAGCGCTGCACCGAGCCGCTGTCGGTCGTCTTCGAGCGCGCCTCGCCGACCGTCGTCTCCGTCAACGCCGTCAGGATCAACAAGGGAAAGCCTCAGCGGCGCTTCTCGAGCGTGATGGGGTCGGGGTTCATCCTGGACGGAAACGGCGAGATCCTGACCAACGCTCACGTGGTGGACGGCGCCACCGGCATCTCGGTCACGCTCGACTCGGGCGACCGCGTGGACGCACGGATCCTGGGCCTCGACCCGGTCCTGGACCTGGCCTTGCTGAAGGTGGACACCGACGAGCGGCTCCCGACCGTCACCCTGGGGGATTCGGGAAAGATCAAGGTGGGCGACGACGTGATCGCGATCGGCAACCCGCTCGGGCTCGACCAGACCATGACGCGGGGGATCGTGAGCGGCATCAACCGGATGCTCCCCGAGGTGCCGGGCTCCGCGGACGAGCCGATGATCCAGACCGACGCGGCCATCAACCCGGGCAACTCCGGCGGGCCGCTGATGGACCGGTGCGGGCGGGTGATCGGCATCAACACGCTCATCTCCGAGGAGGCGCAGAACATCGGCTTCGCGATCCCGATCAACGTCGCCAAGTCGGTCCTCCGCGAGCTCCGGGAGAAGGGGCGGGTGGTCCGCCCGTGGATCGGCATCCAGGGCCGGATGGTAACGCCCTCGCTGCTGAGCCTCCTGCGGCTGCCGATGGCGCCCGGCTTCCTGATCGAGGTCGTCGAGGACGGTAGCCCCGCCGACCGCGCCGGCCTCCGGGGCGGTCACCTCTCCGTCGCTGTCCAGGGCGAGGAGTTCCTCGTGGGCGGCGACATCCTGACGGCCGTCGGCGGCCGGCCCGTCAAGGATCAGGACGACTTCCGCGCCGCGGCGAAGTCCCTGAAGCCCGGCCAGCAGCTCCGCCTGACGGTCTTCCGGGACGGCATGACGCGGGAGGTGACGCTGGCGGTGGTGGAGCGGCCGCGCCTGCCCTACGACCTCGCCGACTAGGCGCCGTGCCGATGCCCTGATGGAAGTTCTGCTCCAGCTCCTGATCGGCGGCATCCTCCAGGGCGGCATCTACGCCCTCGGGGCCTTCGGGCTCTCGCTCATCTTCGGCGTGCTCCGGGTCCTGAACGTCGCGCACGGCGACTTCCTGATCCTCGGGGCCTACGCGACGTTCCTGCTCTACTCGACCCTGGGCCTCTCGCCGTTCGCGGCCCTGCTCCTGGTCTTCCCGGCCTTCGTCCTGATCGGCATTGTCGTGGAGCGGGTCATGATCCGCCCGATGCGGGCCCAGACCGCCCACGAGTTCCTCGTGGCCTCGATCCTCATCACGCTGGGGATCGCGCTGGCCGTGGAGGACCTGCTGGCCTTCTCGATGGTCCAGCCGGTCAAGGGGATCGACTACTCCCTGGCGCCATTCCGCGTCGGCGGCCTCGTGATCTCCACCCTGCGCCTCCTGTCGCTTGGCCTGATCCTGCTGCTCTCGGTTGCGCTACACTTTTTCCTGCAATCGACGCTTCAAGGAAAGGCCATCAGGGCTGTCATCGAAGACCGGGAGGGCGCCATGCTGGCCGGGATCAACGTCCTCGCCGTGTCGCGCAACACCTTCGGCCTGGGCATCGCGCTCACCTCCGTGGCCGGCGTCTTCTTCATCTCGATCATTCCGGTGGAGCCCCACATGGGGCTCCCGCTCACCCTCAAGTACCTCTCCATCATCGTGCTGGGCGGGATCGGCAACCTCCCGGGCACGCTCCTGGGCGCGGTGATCCTGGGGTGCTCGGAATCGCTCGTGGGGTTCTGGTGGGGCGCCGAGTGGTCGCTCACCGTCGCCTTCGTGATCCTGATCGCCATCCTCCTCCTCAGACCGAAGGGCCTCTTCGGATGAAGCTGGCGCTCGCCGCGGCCTCGGTCCTGGCCTTCGTCCTGCTGCCGTGGGTCGCCACCACGTACGTGATCTCGCTCGCCTTCGCGCTCTTTCTCACCGCCGCCCTCGCCCAGAGCTACGACTGGGTCGGGGGGCACCTCGGCTACATGAACCTGGGCCACGCGGCCTTTTTCGGGATCGGCGCCTACACCTTCGGGATCGTCTTCGCGCGGGGCGGCGGCCTTCCCCTGGCGTGGGCGGCCGCCGTTCTCCTCCCGGCAGCCGCAGCGCTCCTCATGAGCTACCCCTTCTTCCGCCTCCGCGGGGCGTACTTCGCCCTCGCGACGTTCGGGCTCGTGGCGCTCCTGGAGCGCCTGGCGGGGAACCTGGTGGGGCTCACCCGGGGTTCCGAGGGCCTCACGATCCCGACCGGCTACCGGCTCTACTCGGCCTACTACACCTTGCTGGCCCTCTGCGCGATCCTCACGCTGGCCACATGGTGGCTCTCGCGTTCGCGGCTGGGGCTGGCGCTCGTGGCGATCCGGGAGGACGAGGACGCGGTCGGCGCTTACGGGGTGGCGCCCTTCCGCTTCAAGTGCGGAACGCTCGTCGTGAGCGCGGCGGTCGCCGGGCTGGTCGGGGCCGTCTATACCTGGCAGATTACCTACATCACGCCGGGGGACATCTTCAGCCTCGAGAAGGCGGTGGGCCCCGTGGTGATCGCAATGATCGGCGGATCGGGGACCGTCCTGGGACCGCTGGTGGGGGCGCTCTTGATCGAGGTGATCCGCGAATTCCTGCGCTTCAAGACCCAGTACCTCGCCCTGACCGTTTACGGGATCATGCTGATCCTCGTCGGGCTCTTCATCCCCGGCGGCCTCATGCGCCTCCGCCGCCGCTCCCACTGATGCCCCTCACCGAATCCCGCAGCACCCCTTGCTGCTCGTGAACAATCACGAACGAACGGTAGCGGAGGTCATTCTCTATGCGTGGCTGGCGCCGGTCGGTCCGACGCCGCTCCTGCTCCAACGTCTGAACCCGACGCCTCCGCTCTTCGAGCCGCCGGTCCAGGATGACTTCGACCTCCTCGTCATTGGCAAAATCCCCTCTCAGATGGTCCCAAAGATTGGGCTGGTCTCGCGCCACGACAAACAAGAGTCGTCTCATCTTTTCCCCCCTCGGTATGGCAGGACTTTATGCCCCCGCCCGGCTGTCAAGGCGGTGCTTGACCCGCCGGCCTTCGCATAAAAGGCCACGAGCGCCGAGGGCGGCCTCGACGCCAGCGCGGTGCTTACGATATGCTGTGGCAACTCAGTCTATCGAGAGGAGTCGGCAAGCATGAAGCGAGTGACGCTATTGATTGCCGCGGCCGGCGTTGGGCTCTGCCTAGCTGCCCAGGTATGGGCCGGGGCACCGACAGACCAGGCGCGCCAATACACCGACCAGGTGCTCAAGGTGCTCCAGGATGCGGCGCTGAAGCCGGCACAGCGCCAGGCGGCAGTGCGGAAGGTTGCGATCGAGATCTTCGACGTCTCGGAGACAGCTAGGCGCGCCCTCGGCCGCCACTGGCAATCACGGACCCCGGTGGAGCGGGAGGAGTTCACCCGACTCTTCGCCGAGTTGCTTGAGAGCACATACATCTCCAAGATCGGCCTCTACGGCGGCGAGCAACTGAAGTATGTCGGCGAATCCATCGACGGAGACTTCGCGGTCGTTCGAGCCACGATTCTGCGACGGCGGGGTGCCGAGGTGCCGGTCGAGGCCCGGATGCTTCGCCGGAGCGACCGCTGGTACATCTACGATATCGCCGTCGAGGGCATCAGTCTGATCAACAACTATCGGGCCCAGTTCAATCGGATCATCCAAACGTCCTCCTACGACGAGCTGGTCCGGCGGCTCCGGATGAAGCGGGACGAAGAGCCGAACGGGAGGTAGGCAAGGCCACCCCCCATCAGAGCGTAGAGAACACACAGGTCCCTTCTCGGCCGCGGCGGCCGCGGCCTGCGGTCCTGCTGGAAGCGGGCCGGAAGTGGGCCACCATCCAGGTCACTCCCTGATACAGCGCGGATGAAGGCGGAGTCAAGCGCGACAAGCGATACGCTAACGATCCAGGAGCGCGCGGGCGCGGCGGAAGATGGTGTGGAGCATGCCGCGCGTCAGCTTGCCCGTGAAGGTGTTCTGCTGGCTGGGGTGGTAGGAGGCCAGCAGCCGCACGCCGTCGGGGAAGCGGGTGACGCCGCCGTGGCGGAAGCGGGGGCGCGGCTTCGGCACGGGCCGGCCGGCGATCTCCCGAGCCCGGAGGTAGGCGTCGAACCCGAACTTCCCCAGCGCCACGACCACGCGCACCTCCGGGAGCAGCTCCAGCTCGCGGACCAGGAACGGCAGGCAGGCCTCCAGCTCCTGCGGCGTCGGCCGGTTGGCGGGAGGCGCGCAGCGGACCGGCGCGGTGATCCAGGCGCCGCGCAGCCGGAGCCCGTCGCGCGCGTGGGTGGAGGTCGGCTGGTTGGCGAACCGCTCCGCGTGAAGGGCCTCCATGAGCCACTCCCCGCTCGCGTCCCCCGTGAACAGCCGCCCGGTGCGGTTTCCCCCGTGGGCCGCCGGGGCCAGCCCCACGATCAGGAGGCGCGCTTTGGGGTCGCCGAATCCCGGGAGCGGGCGCGCCCAGTACCCCTGTCCCTGAAAGCGCTTCGGTGGCTCCTGGGCCACGGCTTCGCGGTGGGCCACCAGCCGGGGACAGCGGCGGCAGGCGATGACCTGTTCCCGGAGGGTCCGGAGAGACGCCATGTCACTCGGAGGGGGGCTCCGCCCCCCTTCCGACACCTCCCCCCAGAGTTGCGCGGGCAAAGCCCGCGCTCGAACACGCATGAGGCGAAGGATCACGGTTCGCGGCCATGGCGTCAGCGGCGCTCGGCGGTGCCGAGATACGCCTCGATCACCTGGGGAGAGGTGGACACGGCCTGGGGCGAGCCCTCGGCGATCTTTTCCCCGTGGTGGAGGACGACGATGCGATCGGAGAGGGACATGATCGCCTTCATGATGTGCTCGATCACGACCACGGTGACCCCCTCGCTGCGGACGGTGCGGATGAGCGCCATCAACTCGCGCGCCTCCGAGCCGCGCAGGCCGGAGAGCATCTCGTCGAGCAGCAGCAGTTCTGGTTGCGTGGCGAGCGCGCGGGCCAGCTCGAGCCGCTTTCGGTCGGCCAGCGCTAATGTATGGGCCCGCGCTTGAGCCCGGGGACCGAGCCCGATCCGTTCCAGGAGCCGGCCGGCATCCTCGCGGGACATCCGGCCGTCGCTGCGGCGGCCGAAGGAGCCGGCCACGAGCACGTTGTCCAGGACCGTGAGCTCGGGGAGGAGGCGGACGAGCTGAAACGTGCGGGCGATCCCGCTCCAGCAGATGCGGTGGGACGGCCAGCCGGTGATGGGCTCCCCCTTGAACCGGATCTCACCGCCGGTCGGGCGAACGAACCCCGTGACGGCGTTGAAGAGCGTGGTCTTCCCGGCGCCGTTGGGACCGATGAGACCGACGATCTCCCCGCGTTCCACGCCGAGGCCGACGTGGGAAAGCGCGGCGAGGCCGCCGAAGGCAACGGAGAGGTCCTCCACCTCCAGCAGCGGCATGGCGGGCAGATGATATCACACTGCCCGCCGGCGCACTCAGCGAGGGAAGACGGCGACCGGCTCCGCTGCGGGCGGTGGGAGCGGT
>JBBTEL010000315.1:0-1172 GCA_038042325.1 Candidatus Methylomirabilota bacterium | reverse complement strand
CCTTGCTTGACACCCCCAGGGTCATTGGATAAGGTGCGGGGCGTGCTGTCCCTCTCCGACGTCGAGGCCGCCCGCCAGCGCCTCAGCAAGGCGATCTACGCCACGCCGTGCGCCTACTCCGAAACGCTCTCCCGCCTCACGGGCAGCCGCTGCTTCGTCAAGCTCGAGAACCTCCAGATGACGGGCTCCTTCAAGGAGCGCGGGGCGGCGAACAAGCTCCTGACCCTCTCCGATGTGGAGCGCAGGCGGGGAGTCGTGGCGGCCAGCGCCGGCAACCACGGGCTGGCCGTGGCGTTCCACTGCCAGCGCCTCGGGATCCGCTCCCTCATCGTGATGCCGGAGTGGGCCCCGCTCATCAAGGTGACCTCCGCGCGCTATCACGAGGCGGAGGTGGTGCTGGCCGGCGCCAACTACGACGAGGCCTACGCCCACGCCCGGAAGATCGAGGCCGAGCGCGGGCTGACCTTCGTCCATCCCTTCGACGATCCCCAGGTCATCGCCGGCCAGGGAACGCTGGGGCTGGAGCTGCTCGAGCAGTGCCCCGACCTGGACGCCGTCATTGTCCCGGTGGGAGGCGGGGGCCTGATCGCCGGCGTGGCGCTCGCGATCAAGGCGAAGAACCCCAAGATCAGGGTGATCGGCGTTCAGGCCGAAGAGATCGCGGCGATGCAGGCCTCGCTCTGGGGCGGCAAGCGCCTGACGCTGCCGGCCGCCGCCACCATCGCCGACGGCATCGCCGTCCGCGAGGTCGGCGAGCTCACCTTCGAGCTGGCGAAGAAGCACGTGGACGCGGTCGTGACGGTCACCGAGGAGGAGATCGCCAACGCGATCCTCCTGCTCCTCGAGATCGAGAAGACCGTCGTGGAGGGAGCCGGCGCCACCACGCTGGCCGCGCTGGTGAACAAGAAGGTCGCCCTCGAGGGGAAGACCGTGGTCCTGGTGCTCTCGGGAGGGAACATCGACGTCCACGTCATCGCGCGGGTCATCGAGCGGGGCCTGGTGAAGGACGGCCGCCTGGTGCGCTTCTCCGTCCTGCTCCAGGACCGCCCCGGCGCGCTGGCGCGGCTCACGGCGCTCATCGCCCAATCGCGCGCCAACGTCCTCCACATCAGCCACGACCGGGCCTTCTCCCATGCCCGGATCGGGGAGACGGAGGTGGAGGTAACGCTGGA
>JBBTEL010000314.1:0-1754 GCA_038042325.1 Candidatus Methylomirabilota bacterium | reverse complement strand
TACATCCTGATCCTCCCGGCCATGGGGATCGCCTCGGAGATCCTCCCGGTCTTCGCCCGCAAGCCCATCTTCGGCTACCGGGCCATGGTCTATTCGATGCTGGCGATCTGCTTTCTCTCCTGGATCGTGTACGGCCACCACATGTTCGTCAGCGGGATGGACCCGCGCGTCGGCATTGCCTTCACGCTCACGACGATGGTGATCGCCGTGCCCTCGGCCATCAAGACGTTCAACTGGCTCGGGACCCTCTGGGGCGGGAGCATCCTCTTCACCACGCCCATGCTGAACGCCCTGGCCTTCGTCGGGATGTTCGTCATCGGCGGGCTCAGCGGGATCTTCATGGCCTCGACCCCGGTGGACATCTTCATCCAGGACACGTACTTCATCGTCGCCCACATCCACTACGTCGTGTTCGGCGGCTCGATCTTCGGCGCCTTCGCCGCCATCTACTACTGGTTCCCCAAGATGTTCGGCCGGATGATGAACGAGCCCCTCGGCAAGCTTCACTTCTGGACGACCTTCGTTACGTACAACGTCGCCTTCTTCCCGATGCACATCCTGGGCGTGGGCGGGATGATGCGGCGGATCTACAACCCGGTCCAGTACGAGTTCCTGCAGCACCTGCAGTGGTGGAACGTCCTGATCACCTACGGTGCCTTCGCGCTCGGCCTGGCGCAGATCTTCTTCGTGATCAACTTCTTCTGGAGCCTCTTCGCCGGCAAGCGGGCGCCCGCCAACCCATGGAACGCGACCACGCTGGAGTGGACCGCCCCGTCGCCGCCGCCCCATCTGAACTGGGGCGACCGGATCCCGACGGTTTATCACGGCCCCTACGAGTACAGCGTTCCGGGGATGTCGGAGGACTTCGCCCCCCAGACCCGGCCGCTCCCGAAGGGGGCGGCGGCGCACCATTGAGCCACCCTGTGTCAACCACGGGAATCCCGAGGCACGTCTCCGCGGCTGTTCGAGCGCGGGCTTTGCCGCGACCCGCGCCACCTGAAGTGGCGCGGGTGCCCGCAGAGGTGGCTCGCCTTCGCTCGCGCGTTCCCCAGATCAGGGGGGCGGAGCCCCCCTCCGAGGTGTGAAGCAGATGGCCCACCGCCTGGCGCTGGCGCTCTGCGCGGGCACGCTCGCCCTGATCCTCGTGGGCGGGCTCGTCACCAACACGGGGGCCGCGCTGGCAGTCCCCGACTGGCCCACGACCTTCGGCTACAACATGTTCATCTTCCCGTGGTCGCAGATGATGGGCGGGGTCTTCTACGAGCACAGCCACCGGCTCCTCGGCGCCGCCGTCGGCCTCGTGACGATCGCCCTGGCCGCTGCCCTCTGGCTCTCCGAGCCGCGGGGCTGGCTCCGGTGGCTCGGGGTGGCCGCCCTGCTCGCCGTCATCCTCCAGGGCGTGCTGGGCGGTTTGAGGGTCCTCCTGGTGGAGGACGGGATTGCGATCGTGCACGGTGCCCTCGCCCAGGCGTTCTTCGGTCTCGCCGTGTGCCTGGCGCTCTTCACGTCTCCTTCGTGGGGTGCTGCGGCCGTTCCCTCGAGCGATGCCGCCCCTCTCCGCCGGCTGGCCCTCCTGACGACCGGCGTCGTGTACCTCCAGATCGTTTTCGGGGCCTTCCTCACTCATTTCGGCGCGCGCCTCGACGGCCATCTCCTGGGGGCGGCGGCGCTGGCGGTTCTCGTCCCGGCGCTGGCGCTGAGGATCCGGCGGGCGCATGGTGACCGGAAGGCGCTCGTCCTGCCGGCCCGTTTCC
>JBBTEL010000313.1:0-3330 GCA_038042325.1 Candidatus Methylomirabilota bacterium | reverse complement strand
GCCAGGAGCACGTTCATGTGGCCGGGCATGCGGCCCGCCACGGGGTGGATGGCGAACTTCACGTCCACCCCCCGCCGGGTGAGCAGGTCGTAGAGCTCCCGGACCTTGTGCTGGGCCTGGGCCACGGCCATGCCGTAGCCGGGGACGACGATCACGGAGGCCGCGGCCTCGAGGATCTGGGCGGCCTCCTCCGGGGAGGCGCTCCGGACGGGCCGCTGCTCGGCGGCCCGCGCCGCCATCTGCACCTGGCCGAAGCCGCCGAAGAGGACGTTGGTGAAGGAGCGGTTCATGGCCCGGCACATGATCACCGAGAGGATGAACCCCGAGGAGCCGTCGAGGGCGCCGGCCACGATCAGGAGCTTGTTGTCGAGGACGAAGCCCATGGCGGCGGCCGAGAGCCCCGCGTAGGAGTTGAGGAGCGAGATGACCGTCGGCATGTCGGCGCCGCCGATGGGGATGATGAGGAGCACCCCGAAGAGGAGCGACAGCACGGCGATCACGGGGAAGAGCTCGCTGCGGGCGGGGTTCAGCACGAGATAGACCGCGACGCCGATCGCGACGGCGAAGAGCGACAGGTTGACGACGTTCTGGCCCCGGTACACGAGGGGGCGGCTCGGCAGCAAATCTTGAAGCTTGCCGAAGGCCATCAGGCTGCCCGTGGTGGTCAGGAACCCGAGGATCACCTCCAGGCTCAGCGCGGCCATCGTGAACGTGGTGAGCTTATCGGTGTGCAGGTAGTACTCGGCCGTGCCGACGAGGGCCGCGGCGAAGGCGCCGAAGGCGTGGGAGAGCGCGGTCCGCTGGGGCACGTGGGTCATCGGCATGAAGACGGCCAGGGGCAGCCCGATGGCCGAGCCCAGGACGAACCCGACGAGGATCCACTGGTAGGTCACGATCTCGTGGTGGAGCAGGGTCCCCACGATCGCCAGCGCCATGCCGAGCTCGCCCACGCGCACGCCGCGCCGCGCCGTCGTGGGATGGCTCAGCCACTTGAGTGACAGGACGAACGCCGCGGCGGCGGCGAGGTAGGTGAACTGGATGAAGTACGTCTCGATCACTTGCCGGGCTCCCGCTTCTTGAACATCTTGAGCATCCGGTCGGTGATCACGAAGCCGCCGACCACGTTGGCCATGGAGCAGACGACCGCGATCGTCCCCAGGATCGTGCTGAGCTCGCTCTTGGCCGCGCCGGCGATCACGATGGACCCCACGAGCGAGATGGCCGAGATCGCGTTCGTGAGGGACATGAGCGGCGTGTGAAGCAGCGGGCTCACCCGGCGGATGACCTCGAAGCCCACGAAGGTGGCCAGCAGGAAGACGAAGAGCTCGCTTTCCAGGTTGGATGGCATCGATCAGCCTCCTTGTAGCCCCAGGGCTTTGCGCACCCTCGGGTGGACGACCTCGCCCCCGCGCGTCAGCAGAGTCTCACGCGTGATCTCGTCCTCGAGGTTCAGCTCGATCGTGCCCGACCGGGCCAGGTGCAGGAAGAACGCCGTGAGGTTCCGCGCATACATCTGGCTCGCGTGGTAGGGGACAGTGCTGGCCAGGTTCACGGGGCCGATGATGGTCACGCCGTGCGCGACGACGGTCTCGTCGGGGCGGGTCAGCTCGCAGTTGCCGCTCCGCTCGGCGGCCAGGTCCACGATCACCGAGCCGGGCGCCATGCCGCGGACCATCTCGGCGGTGATGAGGACCGGCGCCTTCTTGCCGGGAACGACCGCGGTGGTGATCACCACGTCGCTCTCGGCCACCACGCGGGCCATCAGCTCGCGCTGGCGCCGGTAGAACGCCTCGTCCTGGGCCCGCGCGTAGCCGGCAGCGTCCTCGGCGCCGGCGGTCTCGAGCGGCAGCTCCACGAACTTGGCGCCCAGGCTCTGGACCTGCTCCTTGACCGCCGGCCGGACGTCGTAGCCCGACACGACGGCGCCGAGCCGCCGGGCGGTGGCGATGGCCTGGAGGCCCGCCACCCCGGCGCCGACGACCAGCACCCGCGCCGGCGGGATCGTGCCGGCGGCGGTTGTGAGCATTGGGAACATCCGCGGCAGGGTGGAGGCGGCGAGCAGCACGGCCTTGAACCCGGCGACGGTGGACATGGAGGACAGCGCGTCCATGTTCTGGGCGCGGGTGATCCGCGGCATGAGCTCTACGGCGAAGGCCACCGCGCCGGTGGCGGCGATCTCGCTGGCGCTCCGGGGGTCCCCCAGGGGCCGGAGAAACGCGATCAGCGCCTGGCCGGGGCGCAGGAGCGGGAGGTCGGCGCGGCCGGTCTTGTCGTTGGCGCCGTGACCGAGGACCTGGAAGACGGCGTCCGCGGAGGCGAAGACCTCGGCCCGGGAGGCGGCGATCCGGGCGCCCTTCTCGACATAGGCCGCGTCGGGGTAGAACGCGGCGTCGCCGGCGCCCGACTCCACGAGCACCTCCCACTTTGCCTTGGCCAGGGTCGGGATGACGGCCGGCACCAGCGCGACGCGCCGCTCGCCGGGGAAGGTTTCCTTGGGAACGCCGACGATCATTGGAACAGACGCTAGCGGCGCCTACCCGGTCCTGTCAACCGCCAAGTGTGGCCCGCTGACGAGGCTCTGGACAACTCCACCTCCGCGGGGTTTAATACCCACGCGGGCACGCCCCCTGGCAGCGGAGGGGGGCGAGCTGCCGGCCATTCCAGTCCCGACCGACCGTGCATCCATCAAAGGGAGGACATCGATGACTTCCGAACGAGAGGACAGAACGCAACTCAGCCGCCGGGACGTGCTCAAGACGGTGGCCGCGGGCGCGGGCGCCGCGGCGCTGGGCTCCCTGGGCTTCCCGGCCGTTGTCCGCTCCCAGCCCGACGCGATCCGCATCGGGCACCTCACGCCGCGCACGGGCTTCCTCGGCCAGCTCGGCGAGTACGGCCTCAACGCGGCCACGCTGGCCGTCGAGGAGGCCAACGCGGCCGGCGGGGTGCTGGGCCGGAAGGTCGAGTTGATCGCCGAGGACAGCGTCAACCCGGGGGTGGCCGTTACCAAGGTGCAGAAGCTCGTGGAGCGCGACCGGGTCCTCGGCCTGCTGGGCGAGATCAGCTCGGCCTCGGCGCTCGCCATCGGCGAGCAGGCCAACCGCTACAAGGTCGTCTACATCAACACCGGGGCCAACTCCGACGAGTTGCGCGGCAAGAACTGCAACCGCTTCATGTTCCACGTCGAAGGCTGCAACACGATGTACACGAAGACCATCGGTCAGTGGCAGAAGGGCAAGAACCTGATCCGGGGCGCCAAGTGGTACATGCTCACGGCCGACTACGCCTTCGGCCACGACCTCTTCCGCGTCTCCTCCCGCTTCCTGACGGAGA
>JBBTEL010000312.1:0-4604 GCA_038042325.1 Candidatus Methylomirabilota bacterium | reverse complement strand
GCCTTGATCTCGCCGATGGCCTCCTGGATCTTCCACTGCTTGACGTACACGCGGCTCAGGTTGAAGTGGGGATAGTGGCGGGGCTCGTAGCGCCTGGCGGTCAGGGCCTTCTTGAGCCAGGGGATCGCCTCCTCGTGCCGCCCCAGCTCGATGAGGTAGGCGCCGATGTCGTTATAGGGGTTGCCGAAGTCGGGGTCCACCTCGATGGCCCGGTGGCATTCGGCGATCGCCCGCTCGTAGTCGCCCTGGAAGCTCAGGGCCCAGCCCCGGAAGGTGTGGGCTTCGGCGGTCGGCATGCTGTCGATGGACCTGGTGTAGTGCTCGATGGCCGCCTCCAGGTCGCCCTGCATCTGGGCCTCGTAGCCCTTCTGGAAATAGCGCAGGGCCTGCTCCGGCCCCTTGTCGTCCTCCACGCCTGCCTACCCGTCCGCCGAGGCCCCGAGCATTCTCCGGTACTCCACGGCCGACACCAGGCCGACCACGCGCTGTCCACCCTCGCCGATGATGGTGGGGATGGCCCTGACGCCTTCCCGCGTCACGGCCTCTTCGTAATCGTGGAGGACCCAGTCCCGGGCCTTGCCGCTCTCGTAGTCGGCCAGGAACCGCGTCATGTCGGCGCCCGACTCCCTCACCACCCGGGAAACTTCCTCAGGAACGGAGATATTCACGCCGCGGGTGAAGAAGGCCTCGTAGAGCCTGAGGTGGAGGCGCCGGAACGCCTCCTCCCCCTGGAGGGCGACGCACTTGGCGGCTTCCAGGGCAGGGAGGCTCCAGGTCGGATAGTCGTTGCGGCTCCACATGGTGAAGACGACGCGGTCAGGCTCGGCCATCGCCGCGCAGCGCTTCCAGGCCTCTTCGCGGTAGGTTCCCTGGAAGGTCACCGACGGATCGGGGACGGGGCGCAGCGGAAACGCCTTCCACTCGATGCTGAGCCGTCCGGCCATCTCCTGCTGGATCCGCTGGAGGCGCACGGCCGCCGGGTAGCACCAGGGTCAGAGGTAGTCGGAGTATTCCGTGATGCGCACGAGGGGATTCTACTCCTGCGGACACAGGGGGTCAACGAAGGACGGTTGCGCGGCGCGCGGGTTCGGGTATCCTTATCTGGTGCGCCTCGATCTGATCTCGGGGTTTCTCCTGGCGACGCTTCTCGGTGGATGCGCCGGCGGTGTGGTGACCTTCCCCAATATCACCCCCGGGAAGCCGACCGAGGTCCGCGGCCAGCTCTACCGGCCTGAGAGGCCCGGCCCGTTCCCCGCGATGGTCCTCCTCCACGGGTGCGGCGGCGTCGAGCCGCTCCACGCCCGCTGGGCGAAGTGGCTGAACGAGCGCGGGTACGTGGCGCTCGTGGTGGACAGCTGGACGCCGCGTGGCATCGTCGAGAACTGCTCCAAGGGGACGCCGGACGTGGAGAACACCGACCGCTTCGACGACGCCTTCGGGGCGCTCCGGTATCTCCGGGCCCGTCCGTTCGTGAACCCCGGGCGGATCGGGGCCATCGGGTGGTCCAACGGCGGGGTCTTCGCCATCGCCGTCGTCAACGGCCCGAGCCTCGAGCGCGCGCGGAAGCGCGGCGTGACGCTGCCGGCCGTCGGGTTCCGCCTGGGGATCGGGATATCCCCCGGCGGGTGCTTCTCGCTCGTCAAGGAAGTCGTGGTGGCGCCGCTCCTCGTGCTGATCGGCGCGGCCGACGACTGGACCCTGGCCACGACCTGCGAAGAGATGGTCAACGCCATGCGCGCCAAGGGGGCGGACGCGACGATCAGGATCTTCCCGGGCGCCTACCACTACTTCGACAACGCGGACTACCCCCTCCAGGTGCTTCCCGACGTGGAGAACCGGAACAAGCCGGGCGACTGCTGCGGGGCGACGGTGGGCTACCAGCGCGAGGCCGCCGCCGCCGCGTTCCCTGAGGTCGAGGCGTTTCTGGCCAAGCATCTCAAATGATGTCCAAGCAAGAGCTGAGGGAGGCTGCCTGAGGGTCCGGCGTGGACGCATCGGTTGAGCTCGTCAGACAGCTCCGGTCCACGGTGGTCCACATCCACACCGAGGTGCCCGCCGAGCATCCGTCCGCCCGGATTCTCGGAGAGGAGCGGTTCGGGTCGGGCACGGTGATCGATCCCTCGGGGCTGATCCTGACCGTGAATTACGTCGTGATGGGGGGCGAGAGCATCCAGGTGTCGTTCACCCAGGGCCGCCGGGCCAAGGCTGAGATCGTGGCGCAAGACTTCGATGTCGGTCTCGCGCTCCTCAAGGTCAAGCGCCAGGGGCTCCAGGCCGCCGAAGCGGGCTCCTCCGAGGAGATCGACTGCGGCGCGCCGGTCTTCGTCCTGGCCTCCACGCAGCCGCAGGAGCGGCGGGTCTCCGGCGGCCTGGTTACGTATCTCGGAGAGTTCGAGGCCTACTGGGAGTACCTGCTGGAACGGGGGATCGTGTCGAGCGCCTTCAACCCCGGCTTCGGCGGCGGCGCGCTCTTCACGCTCGCCGGTCGGATGATCGGCGTGGTCTCGCTGAACCTGAACGAGGTCGCCCGGAACTCCCTGGCCATCCCCATCGAGCACTACTGCGCGAACCAGGAGGAGTTCCTCCGCTACGGCCAGGTCGTCAGCCGCCCGAAGCGCGCCTGGCTCGGCGTGTTCGCCTACGCCCTGGAGGACGGGGTGGTGGTGGCGGGGCTGGTTCCCCGGGGGCCGGCGGAGCGCTCGGGGCTTCGCGAGGGCGACCTCATCGTCTCCGTGGACCGGGAGGAGGTGTCGAGCCGGAAGGGGCTCTACCTCGCCCTCTGGCGCCACGGGCCGGGGGAAAAGATCCAGCTGGAGGTCATGCGCGACCGCGAGCTGAAGCGTATGGAGATTCTGGGCACGGACCGCGCCCATTTCTACAAGTAGCGGAGGCGACACGCATGGATCTGGGACTGAAGGGGAAGGTCGCGATCGTGGCAGCGGCGAGCAAGGGGATGGGCAAGGCCAGCGCCATGGGGCTGGCCGCCGAGGGCGCGCGGGTGACGATGTGCGCGCGAACGGAGGCTGATCTGATCGTTGCCGCCAACGAGATTAGGGAAAAGACCAAGGCGGAGGTGCTGGCGCTCCCCGCCGACGTGACGCGGCTCGCCGACATCCAGCGGGTGGTCGCGAAGACCGTGGAGGCCTTTGGCGGCGTGGATATCCTCGTCGCGAACGCCGGCGGCCCGCCGCCCGGCGGCTTCGATCAAATGACGGACGCCGATTGGCAGGCCGCCTTCGAGCTCAACCTGCTCTCGACGATCCGCTTCATCCGCGAGGTGCTCCCCCACATGAGGAAGAAGCGCTGGGGGCGGATTCTCAACATCCAGTCCAGCTCGGTCAAGCAGCCGATCGCCGGGCTGATCCTGTCCAACGGGATCCGCCCCGGAGTGGCGGGGATGTCCAAGACGCTGGCGGCCGAGCTGGGGAAGGACAACATCCTGATCAACACGGTCTGCCCGGGCCGCATCCTCACCGACCGGCTCCGGTCTCACATGGGAGGGCGGGCCAAGCAGGCGGGGAAAACGTTCGAAGAGTACCTCCCCACCGTGACCGCCGACATTCCGCTCGGCCGCGTCGGAAGCCCCGAGGAGTTCGCCAACATGGTGGTCTTCCTGGCCTCCGAGCGCGCGGCCTACGTGACGGGCGCGACGATTCAGGTGGACGGCGGCCTGATCCGCTCCATCGTCTAGCGCCCGCAGTGGTCAGGGGGGTTCGCACCGCCTTCGCCGGGTTCTACACCCACCAGGGATTCTTCCTGGCCGCGGGGCTCGCCTTCTACGTTTTGATCTGCCTGATCCCCTTCTTGTTCCTGATCATCTCGCTGCTCGGGTTCATCCTGTCGAGCGAAGAGGCGACCCGCCAGGTCATCAACCAGCTCGCGCCGATCATGCCCGTGTACCAGAAGGAGATCGGCCGCATCCTCCTCCGGATCGTCGCCACGCGCAACGTGTCCGGGATCCTCGGGACCGTGATCCTGATCCTGTTCTCCACCCAGCTCTTCGGCGCCAGCCGCCTCGTGCTCGATCGGGTCCTCGGCGTCAAGCGCGGCCGCGGCTTCTTCAGGGGGATGCTGTTCGACATTTTCTGGATCTTCATGATCGGGGTGCTGTTCCTGGCGGCCCTCGCCGTCACCGACCTCTTTGCGTGGTTCAAGGTGTTCATCCTCCGCCCGGCGCAGATGCCGCGCGAGTGGATCCACTACATGAGCATCGGCCTCGGCGTGGCCCTGGCCACGTGGATGTTCTACCTGCTCTATCGGCACCTGCCGCACCGCCCGATCCCCCGCGGGGCCGCCCTGGCCGGGGCGCTCCTCGCCAGCGTGCTTTGGGAGGTCGCCAAGCAGCTCTTCCGGCTCTACATCGTGACGGTGGGCGTGTACGATCAGATATACGGGCCGCTGGGCGTGCTCGTGGCCTTCGTGATGTTCGTATACTACTCGGCCATCGTCTTCGTCCTGGGCGCCGAGTACGTCGGGGCCCTCGAGCGCGGGCGCTTCGCCCGGGGCTGACGCGCGGTGGCCCGGATCCTCTGACTCGGAGGGGGGCTCCGCCCCCCTACCCTCGCCGGTTGGCTCGGGTCTCCGCAGCCTCGCCAAGTCGAGGC
>JBBTEL010000311.1:0-11743 GCA_038042325.1 Candidatus Methylomirabilota bacterium | reverse complement strand
GCCTCGTAGACGGAAAGTGGGACGGCGGGAGTTCCCATCGGATTGGTCCGGCCGATGTGGAGCCCGTGAAAGTCCGAGCCGCCCGTCGCCACGAGCCCGAGGTCCTTGCACATCTGGAGATAGTTCCGCGTCTGGGCCGCCGAGTGCTCCTGGTAGTAGCACTCGATCCCCAAGAGCCCCGCCGCCACGAGATCCGGGATCATCCCGTCCAGGTCTGCCAGCCCGGGATGCGCCAGGACCGGCACCCCTCCGGCCTTCCGGATGATGGCGATCGCCTGAGCCGGAGAGAGTTTCTTCCGCGGCACGTTGGCCGGACCGCCGGCCCGCAGGAAGCGGTCGAACGCCTCCCGGTAGCTCTTGACGTGCCCGCGGGCCACCATGACCTGGGCGATGTGCGGGCGGCCCGCCGAGCCCTCTCTCACGAGGGCGAAGACCTCGTCGGGATCGATGGGCATCCCGAGCTCGGCAAGCCGGGCAGCGATCCGGTACACGCGCTCCTTCCGCTCGGCGCGCTGCTCGCGCAGGAAGGTCTGGAACCACTCCGCCTGATACTCGAGGAAATAGCCCAGGATGTGGATCTCGCCCCCGTCCACGTCGCAGTTGATCTCGATGCCGGCGACGAGCGTCATGGGCGGGTGCTTCGCCACCTCGTCGAAGGCCTCCGCGAGCGCTTCGGTGGAGTCGTGATCGGTGATGGCCAGGACGCGGACGCCGCGGCGCGCCGCCTCCCTCACCAGCTCGCGGGGCGAGAGCGCGCCATCGGAGGCGATGGTGTGGGAATGGAGATCGACGCCGCCGCTCACCGGCGCCTCGCCTCCTCCATGAGATAGGTCAGCAGCGTGCGCACGCCGACGCCGGTGCCCCCCTTGGGGCCGAGCGGCAGGTCCTTCTCGGTGAAGGCCGTGCCGGCGATGTCGAGGTGGACCCAGGGGATCGAGCCCGCGAAGTCGCGGAGGAAGAGCCCGGCGGTCAGGGCCCCGCCGCCCCGGGGGCCCACGTTGTTCAGGTCGGCCACGTCGCTCTTGAGCAGCTCCTTGTACTCGTCGATGAGCGGGAGCGGCCACATCCGCTCCCCCGCGGCTTCGGCGGCGGCCAGCAGGCGGTCGGCCAAGGGCTTGTCGTTCCACATGACGCCCGAGCACAGGTTGCCGAGCGCGACCACGATCGCGCTCGTCAGCGTGGCCAGGTCGATGATCTCCTGCGGCTTGACTTCCTTCACGGCGTACGCCAACGCGTCGGCCAGCGTGAGCCGCCCCTCCGCGTCGGTATTGCCGATCTCGATGGTCGTGCCGTTCAGCGCGCACACGATGTCTCCTGGGCGCTGGGCGGTGCCCGACGGCATGTTCTCGGTGGCGGCGATGAGCCCATGGACCTCCAGCGGCAGGCCGAGGGCAGGGAGCGAGCGCATGATCGCCAGGACGGCCGCCGCCCCCGACATGTCGTCCTTCATCGTGCGCATGCCGTCGGCGGTCTTGAGGTCGAGGCCGCCCGAGTCGAAGGTGATCCCCTTCCCGATGATCGCGATCTTGCGGCGGCCCCGGCCGCGGGGCGTGTAGGTCAGATGGATGAACTTCGGCGGCTCCTGGCTCCCTTGCGCGACGCCGAGGTAGGCGCCCATCCCCAGCTTCTGGCAGTCGGCCCGGTCATAGACCTTGAGCCTGAGCCGCCCGTCTCTAGCGATCTCCACGGCGACTTTCGCGAGATGCGTCGGGGTCACCCGGTTGGCAGGCTCGTTGACGAGGTCCCGCGCGAAGCAGGCGGCGCCGGCGAAGAGTTCCCCCAGCCTCAGGCCGTCCTTGATCGCCGCCTCCTGGCGGCCCTTGGGATCCACGACGCGCAGCTCGTCCACGGCCTTCTCGTTCTTCTCGCGCTTGTAACGGTCGAAGGTGTAGGCGCCGAGGAGGGCGCCCTCGGCGAGCGCCTGGGCGCTGACCTTCGGGGCGAGGCCGTCCCCCAGGAGCGCCGTCGAAACGATCCGAGCTCCGAGATCTCGGGCGCGCCTCAGGGCGGCAGCGGCGGCCCGGCGCACCCGCTCGGCGTCCACCTCCCTGCGCGTTCCCAGCCCCACGAGGAGGACGCGTTTGGCGGGAAGACGGCCGGCCGTGTGGACGTAGGCGATCTGCTCGGGCTTTCCCGCGAACTTCTCGGTTCTCACCACCTCCGACAGCAGCCCCTTGAGGGCTCGGTCGAGAGCCGCCACCGCAGGCGCGAGGCGATTCTCCTCAGCGTAGCCGCCGACGACCAGCACGTCTCCTTCGGCCTGGAGCAGCGAGCGAGCCTCGATTGCGAGCTTCATTTCCATTCGAAGAACGACTTCAGGTTCACGGCCTTCTCCACCATGGACGCCAGTCCCTCCGTCGTCTCGTACCGGCCGAGCTCCCCGATGGGCACCCAGCGCGCGTCAGCGGCGTCGCTCCCGGCGTGGAGCTCACCCGACTCGGGGGTCGCGACGTAATCGATCAGCACGTAGTGATACCGGACCCGGCCGTCGGGATCGGCGATGATCCGCTCCACCACGCCCGCCAGGCCGTGGAGGCGGATACTGAGGCCGCATTCCTCCGCGACCTCGCGCACCGCGGCCGCCTCCGTCGTCTCGCCGAGGTTGACCAGGCCGCCGGGGATGCTCCACTTCCCCTCGGCCGGCGGGCGATTGCGCCGGACCAGCAGGACGTGGCCGTCCTTCAGCACGACCGCGCCCACGCCGACCCTCGGGGCCTCGGGATACTCGCGCGCGTTCGACATGACCTGGAAACAAACAGGAAAATCAGTATATCACTTGACCTTCCTGAGCCGTATCCAGCGCTCGGCCTTCGCGTCAGGTTCGTCTCTCCGTTTCAAAGATGCTTCAGCGAACGATCAAGGCCGTGATTCGACCCGGAGACCAGTCCGGATATGTGGCTGAGTGTCTTGAGATCCCCGTCGTCACCCAGGGAGCGACGCTCGACGAGGTCACCCGCAACCTGAGGGAAGCTGTAGAGTTGCACTTGGCCGGCGAGGATCTGGCGGCTTTGGGACTCGCCCCCCAACCGACGATCCTCGTAACTCTGGAGTTGATACCGACGCATGCCTAAGCTCCGCCGCCTGTCCGGCGCGGAGGTCGTCAGGATTCTCAATCGCTTCGGCTTCACCGTTCACTCCGAACGCGGCAGCCACGCCAAGCTTCGGCATCCCGCTTCATCCCCGAAGAGAATCTACGCTCTCATTTCTACTCAGACTGAACTACACCCGATAATCGCCAGGGTTACGCCGGTAGAATTTGCTGGATTCACGAGGAAGGCCACCCGGGAAACTCCTGGAACGACCTCCTTGAGCAGCTCCAGCCGCTTCCCGCTCAGCTCCAGCGCCAGGGTAGCCAGCCCCGTGATGTTGCCGCCGGGGCGGGCGAGGCTGGCGACGAGGCCGCTCCGAACCGGATCGTCGGCGACGGCGAACACGATCGGAATCGTGCTCGAAACATTCCTCGCTGCCTGAACCGCCGGGGTCTCGAAGGTTACGATGATGTCCACCTTGAGACGCACCAGCGCGGCCGCGAGGTCGGGCAGCCGGTCGTTCCTCCCCTCCGAGTACCGGCGCTCTATCGCGATATTCCGCCCTTCCACATAGCCGAGGTCCCGCAGCCCCTGCTGAAATTCCTCCATCAAGTGCGAGGTTGTGCCTGGGGAGCCGGGCCACTATCGCTGGCCCTCAGCGGGATGGGGCAATGGAACTCAGGTCGGTGACGATCTGGGCGTGCTGAGTCCAGGCGTCGGTGTCGTATTTCTCCCGGGCGAGGCGGTCCATGAGGGCCTCCTCGTCGCGGGTGAGGCCGCCCGGGGCCAGGTCGAGGCCGTGGGTCTCCCGAAAGCCTTCGGTGAGCGCCTCGACCACCTCGCTGAACGTGGGGCGACGGCCGAGCGCCTCCTCCAGCGTGGTCATCCCGGAGAGGGGATCAGCCTCCTGGGGGAAGAGGAGACGCAGGCGCGCCACGTCGGCGCCGAGGAGGACTGAGCCGTGCTGGAGGAACGCGCCGCCCTGACGGCGCTGGGCGCTGCCGACCAGCTTCTTCCCGCCCACCTCCACCTCGTAAGAGCCCGAGCGGGCGAAGCAGAAGGCCGGCATCGCCGACGGGTCCGACGGCTTCACAGGAACCATCTCGGCCGGCACACCCAGGCGCCGGAGCCCGGCCGTCAAGCCCGCGCCGATCCAGCGGTAGGTCTCCAGCAGGTCCCCGCTGCCGTCGAAGTCCCCCGCGCGCGCCACGACGCTGTAGGTCACCTCCCGTTCCAGCGTGTCGTGGTAGATCGCGCTCCCGCCCGTGGGCCGGCGCACCAGCCCCACGCCGAGCCGGCGGCAGGCCTCGACGTTGATCGCCGCGTCCAGGCCCTGGCCGTAGCCGAGGGAGACGGTCGGCGGGTCCCAGGAAAAGAAGCGGAGCGTCGGCGGCGCGATCTCCTGGAGCCGCGCCTGGAGGATCGCCTCGTCCAGGGCCATGTTCGTGGCCCCGTCGAGGGGCTCGGTCACGAGGAGCCGCCAGCGCGTGTCAGCCGCCACGCGGCCTCCAGCGGAGGTCGGGCTGGCGGGCGGCCAGCGTCTGGTCCAGGCGGCGCACCGGCGTGGTCACGGGGGCGTCGTGGATCACCTGAGGGGTGGACTCGGCCTCCCGCGCGATCTGGATCATCGCGTCGCAGAAGGCGTCGAGGGTCTCCTTGGATTCGGTCTCCGTGGGCTCGATCATCAGCGCTTCTTCCACCACCAGCGGGAAGTACGTGGAGGGGGCGTAGAAGCCCAGGTCCAGGAGCCGCTTGGCCACGTCCATGGCGGAAATGCCGAGCTTCTTCTGACGGCGCGCCGAGAAGACGCATTCGTGCATGCAGGGGCCCGGGTGCGGCAGGTCGTAGTGGGGCTCAAGGCGCTTCATGAGGTAGTTGGCGTTCAGGATCGCGTTGTCCGCCACCGCGCGGAGGCCGTCGGGCCCCATGGTGCGGATGTAGGTGTAGGCGCGGACGAGCATCCCGAAGTTCCCCCAGAACGCCTGGAGCTTCCCGATGGACTGGGGGCGGTTCCAGTCGAGGGCGTAGCCGTCGTCGGTCTTGGTCACCACGGGCGTCGGAAGGAACGGCTCGAGGTGCGCCCTCACGCCCACGGGCCCGGCGCCGGGGCCGCCGCCGCCGTGAGGCGTCGTGAAGGTTTTGTGGAGGTTGAAGTGGCAGACGTCGAAGCCCAAGTCGCCGGGACGTGTGATGCCGAGGATCGCGTTCAGGTTGGCGCCGTCCATGTACAGCTGGGCCCCCTTGGCGTGGCACATCTCGCTGATCTCGAGGATCCGCGGCTCGAAGAGGCCGAGGGTGTTCGGCACCGTGATCATGAGGGCGGCCACTTCCTCGTCGAGGTTCCGCTCGAGATCGGTGAGGTCCACACCGCCTTCGGCGTCGGACTTGAGCTGGACGACGCGGTAACCGGCGATCGCTGTCGAGGCCGGGTTGGTTCCATGGGCCGAATCCGGCACCAGGACCTTCGTCCGCCGCTCGCCGCGGGCCAGGTGGTAGGCCCGGATCATCAGCACTCCGGCCAGCTCGCCCTGGGCGCCGGCGGCCGGCTGGAGCGAGACGGCGTCCATCCCTGCGATCTCAGCCAGGTCGCGGGCGAGCTCCCACATGAGCTGAAGGGCTCCCTGGGAGTGCGTCTCAGGGGTGAGGGGATGAAGTCGCGCGAAGCCGCCGAGCCGCGCCATGTCCTCGTTGAGCTTCGGGTTGTACTTCATCGTGCACGAGCCGAGGGGATAGAAATGCGTATCCACGCCGTAGTTCAGCTGGGAGAGGCGCGAGTAGTGGCGGACCACGTCGAACTCTGAGACCTCCGGCAGCTCGGGAGGCGACGCGCGCAGATGTTTCGCGGCAAGGAGCTCCTTGGGATCGGCGTTCGGGACATCGGGAGCCGGCAGCGAGTAGCCAATGCGGCCCGGAGAGGAGAGCTCGAAGATCAGCTTGTCGTATCCGCTCATCGTCGGCTTCCTACACCACTGCCTGCGAAAGCGCTTGCACGAACGCATCGATCTCCTGCCGCGTGCGCTTCTCCGTCACGGCGACGAGCAGGCAATCTTTCAGCGATCGGTCGAAGGGCTTGAGGGGGATCCCGGCCAGGATCTTCTCCTTTGCCAGGCGCTTGACGACGCGCTCGGGAGACTTCGGGAGCTGGAGCGCGAACTCCTTGAAGAAGGGAGCGCCGAAGCGGAGGCGCACGCCGGGAATCTTGGTGAGCGCCTCGGCCGCGTAGTGGGCCTTGGCCAGCGCCAGCTCGCCGACCTTGCGCAGGCCGTGCTTGCCGAGCAGCGCCACGTGGATCGTCGCCATGAGGGCGCAGAGGGCGACGTTGGTGCAGATGTTGGACGTAGCCTTCTCCCTCCGGATGTGCTGCTCGCGCGTCTGGAGCGTCAGGACGAACCCCCGCTTGCCGTCGCGATCCACCGTCGCCCCGACGAGGCGCCCCGGCATGCGGCGGACCAGGTCCGTCCTGGTCGCGAAGACTCCCAGGTTCGGGCCGCCGTACGAAAGCGGAACGCCCAGCCCCTGTCCCTCGCCCACGACGATGTCGGCGCCGAGGGCGCCCGGTGGGGTCAGGAGACCGAGGGAAACGGGGTCGGTGGCCACGATCATCAGGGCGCCGCCCTCGTGGCAGATGTCGGCCGCCGCCTGAACGTCCTCCAGGCAGCCGAAGAAGTTCGGGTACTGGACGATGACCGCCGCGGTCTTCCCCGAGACCGTCTTCTTGAGCGCGGCCAGGTCCGTCGTCCCATCGCCGAGGGGGACCTCCTTCACGCGGAGGTTCGGCCCTTCCACGTACGTGGCCACGACCTGGCGGTAGAGGGGGTTCACGCCGCGCGAGATCGCGATCTGCTCCCGCCCCTCGGTGGCGGAATGGGCCATCAGCGCCGCCTCGGCCAGCGAGGAGGCGCCGTCGTAGAGCGAGGCGTTGGCCACGTCCATCCCCGTGAGCTCGGCGACCATGGTCTGGTACTCGTAGATGGTCCGGAGCGTTCCCTGGCTCGCCTCCGGCTGGTACGGCGTGTAGGCGGTGAAGAACTCGCCGCGCGAGATCAGGTGGTTGATAGGGCTCGGGATGTAGTGGTCGTAGGCGCCGCCGCCGAGGAAACACGTATACTGATCCGAGTCGGCGTTCAGGGCCGTGAGGGCGCGCATGTGGCGGACCAGATCGCCCTCGGCGAGCGCCGCGGCCAGATTGAGCGGGCGGCGCAGGCGCGCCTTGGGAGGAATCGGAGAGAGCAGATCCTCGAGGCTCGACGCCCCGATGGACCGGAGCATCTCCTTCTGCTGAGCGGGCGTGTTGGGGAGGTAGCGCATCTCAGTGCCCGCCCTTGGCGAGGAACTCCTCGTACTGCTGGGCGGTGAGGAGCGCGTTCGCCTCCTGAGGGCCCGACACCTGGATGACGAGCATCCAGCCCTTGCCGTAGGGATCCTGGTTGACGAGCTCGGGCTTCTTGACGAGCTCGGCGTTGACCTCCACCACCTCGCCCGACAGCGGCGCGAAGAGGTCGGAGACCGCCTTGACCGACTCCACGACGCCGAACGCCTGCATCTGGGAGACCTTGATGCCGACCTTCGGCAGCTCGACGAAGACCACGTCCCCCAGCTGCTCCTGGGCGTAGGCCGTGATACCCACGCGCGCCCGGTTCCCCTCCACCCGGGCCCACTCGTGCTCCTTGGTGTACTTGAGGTCAATCGGGTAGTTCCCCATGTCCTCTCCTGGCCCCCCTCACCTTCATCCTCTCCCCCTTCACCCCACTCATGATCCCCTCACCTTCATCCTCTCCCCCCCGAGGGGGAGAGGGCAGGGTGAGGGGGGAGAGGAGAAGAGGTGAGGGGCTAGCCCTTTTTGACCTTCGATGGATAGAATGGCGTCTGGACCACCTTCGCCCGCTGCCCCTTCCCGCGCACTTCCACCTCGAACTCGTCGCCGACCCTGGAGCACGCGGTGGGGACGTACCCCATGCCGATGTACCGGTCAACCTGCGGCCCGTAGGAGCCCGAGGTCACGACGCCGATCTCGGCGCCGGCCTTCAGAATCCGGTAGCCGTGCCGCGCCACCGCGCGGTCCACCATCTCGAAGCCGACCAGCTTCCGGCGCGGGCCCTCGCTCTTGACCTTCTCGATGGCGCCCCGGCCGATGAAATCTCCCTTGGCGAGCTTCACCACCCAGCCGAGCCCGGCCTCCATCGGATTGGTGGTCTGGTCGATGTCGTTGCCGTAGAGCGCGTACTTCATCTCGAGCCTCAGCGTGTCCCGCGCCCCCAGCCCCACGGGCACGATGCCGTCGGCCTTGCCCGCGTCCATGAGGGCGTCCCAGAGGCCGACCGCGTCGGCGGCGTTGACGTAGAGCTCGAACCCGTCCTCGCCCGTGTAGCCCGTGCGGGAGATGATGGCGGAGACGCCCGCGACCTTGCCTCTCGCAAACCCGTAGTAGCCGATGCCGGTCACGTCCACGTCGGCCAGGCGTCCCACGAGCCCTTCGGCCCGCGGCCCCTGCACCGCCAGGAGCGCCGTCTCGGCGGAGACGTTCGTCCAGCGGGCGTCGCTGCGGCCGTGGTCGGTCACCCAGGCCCAGTCCTTGTCGATGTTGGAGGCATTAACGGTCAGCATGAAACGATCGTCGGCGAGGCGGTAGAGCGTCAGATCGTCCACGATGCCGCCGTCGGGGTAGCAGAGCAGCGAGTACTGGACCTGCCCCGCGGCGAGGGCGCCCACGTCGTTGGTGGTAAGGTGCTGGAGGACTGCGAAGGCACCCGCCCCCGCGATCTCGAACTCCCCCATGTGGCTGACGTCGAAGAGGCCGACCGCGCTGCGCACGGTCCGGTGCTCCTCCACGATGCCGCAGTACTGCACCGGCATCTCCCACCCGCCGAAGGGGACCATCCGGGCTCCCGCCTTGACGTGGACGGCGTAGAGCGGGGTGCGCTTGAGTTCCTCAGCCAAGGCACTTCTCCAGGGGCACCGGCCGCTCGTTGACCGATTCGGCGACGCCGGGGTGGACGATCTTCCCGTTCCACACATTGACGCCCTTTGCGAGGGCGGGATTTTCCCTCACCGCCCGCGCCGGGCCTTTGGCCGCCAGCTCCAGCACGAACGGGAGCGTCGCGTTGGTGAGGGCGAAGGTCGAGGTGCGCGGCACGAGGGCGGGCATGTTGGCGACGCCGTAGTGGACCACGCCGTAGAGGGTGTGCACCGGCTCCAGGAGCGTCGTGGGGCGGGTCGTCGCCACGCATCCGCCTTGATCCACCGCCACGTCCACGATGACCGCGCCCTCCTTCATCGTCTGCACCATCGCCTCGGTGACCAGCACCGGCGCCTTGGCCCCGGCCACGAGCACCGCGCCCACCAGGAGATCGGCGCGCTGGACCACCTGGGCCACGTTGAAGCTGTTGGACACCAGCGTGACGACCTGGCCGCGGAACAGGTCGTCCACGTAGCGGAGCCGGTCCACGTTGATGTCCAGGATCGAGACGTCCGCGCCGAGGCCCAGGGCCACCTTCGCGGCGTTGAGACCGACGGTCCCAGCGCCGAGGATCACCACGTTGCCGCGTGGCACGCCGGGAACGCCCGAGAGCAGGATCCCCCGGCCGCCGTGGGCCCTGCCCAGGTAGAACGCGCCCTCCTGGACGGTGAGCCGCCCCGCCACCTCGCTCATCGGGGTCAGGAGGGGAAGGCTCCCGTCGGCGCGCTGCACCGTCTCGTAGGCGAGGCCGATCACGCGCCGCTTGAGGAGCGCCTGCGTCAACTCGGGCGCGGGCGCCAGGTGAAGGTACGTGAAGAGCGCCTGCCCCGCCCGGAGCCGGCCGTACTCCTGGGCGAGCGGCTCCTTCACCTTGAGAATCAGGTCGGCCTCGGCCCAGATGCCCTCGGCCGCGGCGAGCGAGGCGCCAGCCTTCGCGTAGTCCTCGTCCCGGATCCCGCTGCCGGCGCCGGCGCCGCGCTCGATCAGGAGCCGGTGCCCCGCCTCGGTGAGCGCGTGGGTTCCGGCGGGCGTGAGCGCCACGCGCTGCTCGCCCGGCTTGATTTCTTTCACGACGCCGACAATCACGGCAGAAGACCCCCCTCATAGTAATCGAACCCTTCCGAGGTCGCAACCGGGTCAGGCGCGACCCGACCGGCGCAACGCAACAACGCAAGCCTGATCCCAGCCTTTACCGGCAGAGGGAGCGAAGGCGTCGCGGCGGGCTCGCGCGCGGCCCACTCGCTCACCCTCGCGGGAGACCCAGGTGACGGGAGGCGGCGGCGGTGACGTCGGGATAATCCACGAAGAGGCGGTAGATCTCGGGCGGGGCGCGCGCCGACCGGCCGTCCACCACGCGCGTCAGGGTGTGGTCAGTCCAGACGCTGATGATCTCGGAGCGGACGTCCGGGGGAAAGTCGCCGGCGCTGGGCAGAAAAGGCGGGAACTCCTCGCCGCGTGCAACGCGCGCGAAGAGAAGCAACACGAAGGCGAGGGCGAGGCCCAATCGGGGCCCCTCGGACGGCGAGGGGGCCGAGACGCGCTCCCCTCGCCGTCGAAGACGCTTCGTTACTTGACGGTGTAGCCTCGGGTCTGCATGCAGGCCGCGTAGGCCCGGTCGTACCCGTCCTTGTTCTTCGTGTATCCGAGCGTGCCGCCGACCCCCGCGCCGCCGATGCCGCCGGCCGCAGCGCCGATGGCCGCGCCGGTGCCGGGGCTCCCGACGGCGGCGCCGATGGCCGCGCCCGCCGCCGCACCGCCCACCGCGCCGATGAGCGCGCCCAGCCCAGCGCCCTTGGCGGTGTCGGTCGTCGGATCAAACCCCGTCTGCTGCTTGGCCCACGCCATGCACTCGTTCATGTCGCGGGACTGCTGCTCGGCGGTCTGCCCCTTCGCCGGATAGGCGTACACCGTCGGCTGCGTCCCGGCGCAGCCCGCGACCGCAATTCCGAACGCGATCACGATCAACCCTGCCATCACACGTCTCATTTCCGCTCCTCCTTATGCGTCATCCTCGCGACCCTGTCGCCGCGGCTCCGCACGCTCCTGATCCTAGTTTACTGCGCCGAGAGCCAGTCGCGAAGCGGTTTGACCGCGACGCCGGCCTTCTCCAGCGCCTCGCGCACGGCGCGGACGATCTTCTCGGCCCCCGGCGTGTCGCCGTGGCAGCAGATCGTCTGCACCGAGATGTCGATCTCCACCCCGTCCAGGGTGAGGACCTTTCCCGTCGTCGCGATCTTCACCGCCTGCTGCGCCGCCTTTGCGGGATCCGTGATCAACGCCCCGGGTAGCTTCCGTGAGACCAATGTCCCGTCAACGTTGTAGGCGCGGTCGGCGAAGCCCTCCGACGCGACGCGGCAGCCTATCTTCCGGCAGGTGGCGTCGTATTTCCCCGAGGCGAGGGTCATCAGGATGAGCCCGCGGCCCGACTCCATGGCGGCCTCGCCGATGGCCTGGGCCAGCGCCTCGTCCCGCTCCGCCATCGTGTAGAGGATGCCATGGGGCTTGACGTGCTGAAGGTCGCCGCCGGCGACCCTGACGAACTCCCGGAGCGCCCCCGTCTGGTAGCAGAGGTAGTCCTTGAGCTCCTGGGGGCTCACGTCCATGACGCGGCGGCCGAAGCCCATCAGGTCTGGCAGCCCGGGGTGGGCGCCGACGGCGACCTTGTGCGTGAGGGCGAGCGCCACGGTCTTCCTCATCACGTGCGGGTCGCCGCCGTGATAGCCGCACGCGATGTTGGCCGAGGTGATGAACGGCATGA
>JBBTEL010000310.1:0-2917 GCA_038042325.1 Candidatus Methylomirabilota bacterium | reverse complement strand
GAACCGCTGAATAGAGGTTTTGCAGACCTCCGCCTTGGCCACTTGGCTACGCCGCCGAACCCGGTTTCAATTTGGAGCGGGAAACGGGATTTGAACCCGCGACCCCTACCTTGGCAAGGTAGTGCTCTACCGCTGAGCTATTCCCGCGAACAACCCGGCAAATGGTAACAAGGGCCTTGAAGTCTGTCAACTTACGGGCCACTTGCGCGTCAGGGAGCGGCCTCCCGAAGGTACCGGGCCGCCTCCTCCGGGGGGGTGGGGTTGATGAAGAAGCCGCTCCCCCACTCGAACCCCGCGACCTTGGTCAGCTTCGGGATGACTTCCAGATGCCAGTGGTAGTGGTTCGGGGACGGGGCGCGCAGGGGGGCCGTGTGAAGCATGAAGTTGAACGGCGGATCCGTCAGGACCCGGTTCATGCGCCCGATCAGGTCGGCGACCACCACGGCCAGGGCCCGGACTTCCTCGGGCCCGACCTCGTCGTACGCCGCGCGGTGGGTGGTCGGGAGGATCCACGTCTCGAACGGGAACCGCGGGGCGAACGGCGCCAGCGCGATGAACCCCTCCCCTTCCCGGATGACCCGGCCGTCGCCCTGGCGCTCCTGCCGGATGATGTCGCACCAGACGCAGCGCTCCTTCTTGCGAAAGTACCGGGCGGATCCCTCCAGTTCCTCCTCCACCATGATCGGCACGATGGGCGTCGCGATGAGCTGGGAGTGCGGGTGCTCGAGGGACGCGCCCGCCGCTTCCCCGTGGTTCTTGAAGATCAGCACGTACTCGAAGCGCGGATCCTTCTTGAGGTCCACGATCCGCTCTCGGAACGCCCAGAAGACATCGGTCACGGCCGCCTCGGGGAGGCTGGCGAGGGTCGCCGTATGATCCGGCGTCTCGATCACGACCTCGTGGGCGCCGACGCCGCTCATCCGGTCGTAGAGCCCGATCCCCTCGGGCTCGAGCGCTCCCTCGATGCGGAGCGCGGGGAACTTGTTGGGGACCACCCGGAGCGACCAGCCGGGGCCGTTGGAGGGCCGGTCGGGGGGCCGGAGGGCCAGGATCTCCGGCGGCGTCTGGCCTTCGTTGCCCGGGCAGAACACGCAGTGGCCGCCCTTGGTCCGGACCGGATCCGGTCCGAAATCGGAGGGCCGCCGCGCCCGTTCGGTGGAGATGATGACCCAGCGCCCCACCACGGGGTCTTTTCGCAGCTCCGGCACTTAGTGACCTCGCGGGGCACTCGTCGCCGGGAGGGGTTCCTCCTCGGCGCGGTACTCGCGCTGGAGGAGCGTCGCCAGCGCCTCCTGCGGCGTTTTTCCCTCGAAGAGCACCGCCGCGACCTCCTGGCAGATCGGCAGCGCGACGCCCTTCTGCCGCGCCAGCGCCGTCGCCGACCGGCTGGTCCGGGCGCCCTCGGCGACCATCCGGGTCTCTCCCCGCGCCTGCTCGAAGGTCTTGCCGTGCGCCAGCGCGAGCCCCAGGGCGTGGTTTCGGCTGAGCGACCCGGTGCACGTCAGGACGAGGTCGCCGATTCCCGCCAGCCCGGCGAACGTCGCCGGCGAGGCCCCCAGGGCCACGCCGAGCCGCGTGATCTCGGCCAGTCCCCGCGTGATCAGGGCCGCGCGCGCGTTCTCGCCGAGGCCCAGGCCGTCCGAGATCCCCGTGGCGATGGCCATCACGTTCTTGAGCGCGCCGCCGATTTCCACCCCGAGCACGTCGCGGTTGGTGTAGAGGCGGAACTCGGGGGAGGAGAGGCGGTGCTGGAGGGCCGTGGCGACGTCCGGGTCGGCGGAGGCCACGACGGCGGCTGTCGGGCGCCCCAGGGCGACCTCCCGGGCGAAGGTCGGCCCCGAGAGCACGGCGATCGGCAAGGCGGGGCACCGGGCACTCGCGATCTCGGACATCCGGCGGGAGCGCTCCGGATCCAGGCCCTTCGTGGCCGACAGGAGGGTCGTCCCCCCGCCCAGCCGCGCCGCCGCCGCCTCCATGATGGCGTCGAAGACGTGGGAGGGGACGGCCACGATCACGAGCCCCGCGCCGTCGAGCGCCTCGGCGAGGTCGGACGTCACGCTGAGCGTCTCGGGCAGCGGGATGTCCGGGAGGTACCAAGGATTCTCCCGCTTCGAGCGAATGAGCCCGACGAGCGCGGCGTCGCGCGCCCAGAGCCGTGGTACCAGTCCGAGCCGGCCGAGATGGACCGCGAGCGCCGACCCCCAGCTCCCGCCCCCGACCACCGCGACCGGCGCCGCCGTCATGAAGTCGAAACCCGCTCCCCCAGCTTCCGCTCCGTTCCGGACAGGAGGCGGGCCACGTTGTCGCCGTGCCGCAGCGCGATGATCAGGGCGACGGCGAGGGCCGCCAGGGCCTCGCTCCAGTGGTAGCGCCGCAGCAGCGCCGCGCCGATGGGGACGCAGAGCGCGGCCGTCACCGAGGCGAGGGAGATGTAGCGAAAGGTGGCGGCCAGCGCTACCCAGACGAGGATGGCCGGGAGGACGGCCCAGGGCATCAGGTGGAGGAACGCCCCCAGGCCGGTTGCCATTCCCTTCCCGCCCCGGAAGCCGAGGAAGACCGACCAGCAGTTGCCGACGACAGCCAGCAGCGCGCCCACGCTCCCCCACCACGGCTCCGGCCCGAGCGCCAGGGCGATCCAGACCCCCGTGTAGCCCTTCGCCACGTCCAGCAGCAGGGTGAGCACCGCCGGCCCCTTCCCGAGGGTGCGGAGCACGTTGGTGGCGCCGATGTTGCCGCTCCCGTGGGCCCGGATATCGACGCGGAGGACCCTGGCGACGAGGTACCCCATCGGCACGGCGCCCACGAGATAGACCAGCACGAGCCCGGCGAGGCTCAAGGGAGTTATGACCATCGCTCGGTATTCCGGACCAGCGCGTGGTAGTCCGCCTTGCGGAAGAAGCGATAGAAGTAGTCGGCG
>JBBTEL010000309.1:0-3007 GCA_038042325.1 Candidatus Methylomirabilota bacterium | reverse complement strand
TCGGCCGCACCTTTCAGAAGCTCCGCCCCTTTCAGGGAATGACGGCGCTCGAGAACGTCACCGTGGGGGCCCTTCAGAAGTGCCGCGACGTGACTCACGCCCGCCGGGAGGCCCAGGAAGCCCTCGAGCGGGTGGGGCTGGCCGAGAAGGCGGACGCCTACGGGCGCACGCTCTCCACGGGGCAGCGGAAGCGCCTGGAACTGGCGCGGGCGCTGGCAACCCGTCCTCGGCTCCTCCTGCTGGACGAAGTGACCGGCGGCGTGGACCAGGGCTCCATCCCGGGCCTCATCCGCCTCATCCAGGACCTCCATCGGACGGGAATGTCGCTGGTCGTGATCGAGCACAATATGCGCGTCATCATGGCCATGGCCCAGCGCATTGTGGCGCTCCACCTGGGCGAAGTGATCGCCGACGGACCACCCGAGGCGGTGACGCGGGACCGCCGCGTCGTCGAGGCCTATCTGGGACAGGCCTATGCCTGACACCCGAAGGGGGGCTCACGCCCCCCTTCCGGACCTCCCCCCAAGGGGTTGCGGCGGCAAAGCCGCCGCTCGAACGGAGGTAGACGATACGTGAGCGCCATGCTGATGGCCGAGGGCCTTGACGTGGCCTACGGGGACTTCCAGGTTCTCTGGAGCGCGGGCATCCGCGTCCAGGAGGGGGAAGTCGTCTGCCTCCTCGGACCCAACGGCGCGGGCAAGTCCACCCTGATGAACACGCTCTCGGGGCTCCTCAAGCCGCGCGGGGGGCGCGTGGAGTTCAGGGGCAAGCGCATCGACGGGCTGCCGCCCCACCAGATCGTCGGCGAGGGCCTGGGCCACGTCCTGGAGCGGCGCCGGCTCTTTCCCTACCTCACCGTGCGCGAGAATCTGCTGCTGGGAGCCTACCATCCCGCGGCCCGGCACCATCGCGAAGAAAGCCTCCGATGGGTCGAGGGGATCTTCCCGTTCCTGACCGAGCGCCAGAAGCAGCTCGCCCACACCCTCTCCGGCGGCCAGCAGCAGATGGTGGCCATCGCGCGCGGCCTGATGGCGCGCCCGCGCTGCCTCATGATCGACGAGCCGTTCCTCGGCCTGGGGCCCAAGGTGGTCCAGGACATCGGGGCGGTGATCCAGCAGATCCACCGCGAGGGGATCACGATCGTCTTCATCGAGCAGAACGTGGAGCTGGCCCTGCGGCTGGCCCACCGGGGCTACGTGCTGGAGAGCGGGCGGGTGATCCTGGAGGGTCCCTCGGCCGCCCTGCTTCAATCGGCGGAGGTCAGGCGAATCTTCCTGGGGGGTTAGCGCCTCTAAGGAAACGCGATGACGGTGACGGTGCCGTTCTGAAGGGTGACCTGGCCGCTGCCGCTGGGGACGAGCTCCGATGCCGTGAGCCAGCCCAGGAGCGGCGTCCCGGCAGAGACCTGCTCCCGGATCATCTCCCATTCGCGCCGCCCCGATCCGTTCTGGACGGCCCGGCGCGCGGCGCCTTCCACCACCAGCACCGCGCTCGGGGCCTGGCCCTCGAGACGCTTCAGCGCCGTCACGGCCGCGTCCTGAGTGGCGTGCTGGAGGCCATTCGTGCTGGCGGCCATCACGCGCACCTCGGTTCCGGCCGGCAGATCCGCCCCGAGACGGAGCGAGGTCCCCTCGATGGCGAGGACGCTCCGGATCAGCCACTGGTCCTCCGGCAGGGCGATACCCAGCGGGAACCGAGTCGGGTCCTGGGGGGAACCAGGCTGCGCCTCCGCATACACCTCGGCGGCCGGCTGGCCGTCCAGCTCGTGAACGAGACTGCCCTCGGTCCGGGTCGCGGTGCACGTCAGGGACAGGGGGGTCCAGCCCGATCCCACGCCGATCCCGACAGGGCCCGGCCCTTCCAGGCAGAGGACCGAGACCGGTCCCGTGTCCCGGACGGCGCCACAGTAGAGCGTCTGGGCCTCCGGGATGAGGCTCACCACGCTCTTGAGCTTGGGCCCCATGATCTCCCGCCAGCGGCTCGCGAAGGGACCCGCGCCTTGGGCTGCCCGCCCGTCGCCGAAGGCCAGCGCCACGCCCCGGGGGTAGCGGCGACGATTGGGGCGGCCCGACAGGATCAGCCGCGCGACGCGATCGGCTGCCGCCACCGGGGCGATCGCCGCGGAGCCGGCGCACGCCGACTGAACAACCCACTCCTCGGACCGGAAGCAGACGACCGCGACCCCGTGGGAGACGACGCCGCTGTCGGTGATGAGCCCGGCACTGCCGCCACCGACCACCGGAATGCACCCGAGCACTTCCCGCGCGATGCTTCCCGCTCCGGGAATGGGGTCGCCTGCTGAGACGACCAGGGCTCCCTGGGGGGCGCCGCGCAACGCTTCCCGCGCCTGACGCGCGGCCTCATGGGTGGCATCGACCAGATCGCGCGCCTGGCTCAGACCGATTCCGCATTCCATGGCCGTGGTCCCTGCCGGCTACTGGAGGCCCAGGGTCGCCCAGAGGAGAGCCAGTAGGATCCCGATGACGGTCTGGGTGAGGAATGTCTTCCCCCACTCGGAAGCGACACTGGTTGCCTGGGGCTGGCGGTTCGCGGGCTGCTCAATCGCTCGGTACATAAGTCTTTTCCTCCCTGTCAGTTCTTGAGGGCCTTGTCCACGACCCCGCCGATCAACTCGTAGTCGGCGGGCTTGTGAGCGTAGTAGAGAATGCCGACCCTGCGGGCCGCCGCCTCCAGTTCGGGCGCGTAGTCGCCGGAGGTCATGAGAACGGGCAGTTCCGGATCGATCTCCTTGAGCCGCTGGGCCAGCGCGTGGCCGGACATGTCCAGCAGCGAGACGTCGATGATCGCGAGGAGGAGTCGGCGGGAGTTGGCGAGGAGCATCGCCTCCTCGCCCTGGGTGGTGTGGTACGTTCGAAACCCGCGCCGGGAGAAGTAGCCGGCCAGGTGGAGGGCGGCCTGCGGATCTCGATCGGCCACCAGCACCCACCGGTCTCCTCGATCTTCGTTCGGCTTTGAGCGTCCCATGATCGTCTCCAGCCAGGGTAGA
>JBBTEL010000308.1:0-14144 GCA_038042325.1 Candidatus Methylomirabilota bacterium | reverse complement strand
TGGTTCATGTTGACGAGCCGGTCCCCCGGCGTGGGAATCTTCCGGATCAGCCCCAGGATGTCCAGCTCGCCCGGCGGCCAGGCGCCGCGGGAGGCGAAGTAGTCCACCATCACGGGCGGGCAGAACCCCTGCTCCAGGAAGAGCGGGTTCTGGTCGTCCACCATGTGGCAGTGGCGGCGGATCGGGTCGAACTCGACGGGGTAGCGCCCGGGCATCAGCGGGGTTTCGTAGCCCTCCCACGCGACCTTGACGCGGGAGATGTCGAAACCCATCAGCGGGCCAGGCGCTCGAAGACGGGACGCATCCGATCCAGGGCCTTTTTCAGGTTGGCTTCGGAGTTGGCGTACGAAAGGCGCAGATACCCCTCCCCGTGCTGGCCGAAGGCCGTCCCCGGCAGCGCCGCCACCCCGGCCTCGTTCAGGAGAAGGTCGGCGATCTCCCCCGCCGGCCGCCCCAGGGCGCTCACGTTGGGGAAGGCGTAGAACGCCCCGCGCGGGCTCCGGCAGGAAACGCCGGGGAGCTTGTTCAGACCGTCCACGATGAGGTCGCGGCGCCGCTTGAACTCGGCGACCATCCGGGCGACCGGCGACTGATCCCCCTGGAGCGCCGCGAGGCCCGCCAGCTGGACGAAGGTGGCGGTGCACGAGGCCGAGTTCACCACAAGGCGCGTCACGTGCTCCGCGAGCGGGACCGGCATCACGCCGTAGCCGAGCCGCCAGCCGGTCATGGCGTAAGCCTTGGAGAAGCCGTCCAGGATGATCGCGTGCTCCTTCATCCCGGGGAGCGACGCGATGGAGCCGAATTCGCCTTCGTAGAGGAAATAGCGGTAGATCTCGTCGGCCAGCACCGGGATCCGATGGCGGCGGGCCAGCTCCGCGATGCGCTGGATCTGGTCCTTCTCGAGGACGCCCCCGGTCGGATTCTGGGGGGAGTTGATGATGATGAGCCGCGTCCGCTCCGAAACCTTCTTCTCGAAAAGGGCGAGGTCGAAGCCGAAGCCCGTCTCCTCCCTGAGCGGGATCGGCACCGGCACGCCGCCGACGAAGGTGATCACCGACTCGTAGATGGGGAAGCCCGGGTTGGGATAGATGACCTCGTCGCCGCGGTTCACCAGGGCCAGGATCGTGAAGAACATGATCGGCTTCGCCCCGGGGGTGACCACGACCTCCTCGGGGCTCACGGGGATCCCCCGGGTCTGCGAGACGTGCGCGGCAATCGCTTCCCGAAGCTCGGGAAGGCCGGCGGAGGGACCGTAGTGGGTCGCCCCGGCGTCGAGGGCGCGCTTGGCCGCCTCCTTGATGTGGGCGGGCGTGTCGAAGTCGGGCTCGCCGATCTCCAGATGCACGATCTCCCGCCCCTGACGCTCCAACGCCTTGGCGCGCGCCAGCACCTCGAAGGCGGACTCGGTCCCGAGCCGCGACATCCGATCAGAAAATTTCATGGCGGACCCCCCTGAGACCGCCTCATTATACTAGGCGCCGTGGAGTTCGTGGAGATTCCCGCGGGCAAGTTCTGGATGGGGTGGGAGGACGGCCTGCCGGGGGAAGGCCCGCGCCATCCGGTCATGGTGGACGGGTTCCTGATCGCCAGGACCCCGGTCACCAACGCCGAGTACGCCCGCTTCGTCGAAGCCACCCACGTGGCCCCGCCACCCTTCTGGGACAACCCCCGCTTCAGCGACCCCGAGCAGCCCGTCGTGGGCATCAACTGGGTCGAAGCGGTCGCCTACTGCGAATGGCTCACCGTGACGACGGGGGAGAGCCACCGGGTCCCGGCGGAGGCCGAGTGGGAGAAGGCGGCGCGGGGCGGCCTCGACGGCTGTCGCTTCCCGTGGGGCAACGACAAGCCCGAGACGGTCTTCGCCCGCGTCACACTGCCCCTTACCGGCCCTCCCAACATCGGCTGGGGGCGGCCGAACGGCTACGGCCTCACCGACCTCTCGGGTTCCTGCCACGAGTGGTGCATGGACTGGTACGAGGAAGGGTATTACCTCGCCTCGCCGACCCTGAATCCCCACGGCCCGCTGGCGGGGACCCGCCGCGTCTCCCGCGGCGGCGCCTGGCGCCACCAGGTCCCCTGGAGCCCCGTGGCCCACCGCTCGAGCATCCCGCCGAAACTGCGCTACTCCGACTACGGCTTCCGCGTCGTACGGCTGGCGTGAGGCACGACTTGACTGCCTTCTCCCGCGTGTGAGAGCGTGAAGCCATGAAGCCCCGGCCGCGAACACCAGCGCTCTGGGTCCTGGAGCACCGCCGACGCCCATCCTCCACTACCGATCCCGTGGAGGCCGAGCGCCGGAGGGCCTACGCCGCCATGGACCCGGCGGAACGCTTGGCCCGTGCCCTCGCGCTGTCATCGTTCGCGCTCGATCTCCGCGAATCGGCCCGCCTCCCACGACCCTCGTGATCCAGAGAGGGCGGTTCGAAGACGCTCTGGCGAACCTCTCTGCTATCTTCCAGGAGCGAGGCGTCGCGTACGCCCTGATGGGAGGCCTCGCAGTCGCCGCGTGGGGGGCGCCGCGCGCGACCGAGGACATTGACCTCCTGGCCGACCTCAGCCCCTCTCAAGAGCTTGATGCGGCCCTCCACGCGAGAGGCTTCGAGGCCGAATGGCGGCGGGGAGCGCCTGACGATCCTATTCCCCTGCTGCTCCGGCTGCGCAGCCGCTCCGGTCCCGAGATTGACGTGGTCTGCGCCACTAGGGCCTGGGAGCGGGAAATGCTCAGCCGTTCGATTCGTCTCCGCCTTCCCCAAGGTCTGGAGATTCCTGTCGTCGCTATCGAGGATCTCATCGTCCTTAAGCTGATGGCGGGAGGGCCAGCCGACCTCGCCGATGTCGCCGACCTGCTCCAGCGCGCCGGTCCCCTTCCCGAGCTCGAGAAGAGAGCGGCGGCCAGAGGAGTGCTGGAGCTTCTCCGCCAGGTCCGCGCCTCAGCCGGGAACTAGCTTACCGCTCGAAGAGGCGGTTGAAGTCGCGGAGCGGAAGGGCGTTCTCGGTGAAGCTCGTGTAGGTGCCGCGCTCGGCGAGCTCCTGGGCGATCCGGAGCGTCAGGGTCAGCGCCGCGCGCATGGGCCCACCCCCGATGCTGACCCGCGCCACGCCGAGTCGTTCCAGCTCGCCGGTCGGCGGGGTGCCCCGCCCCGCGAGCACGTTCATGGGACCCTTGATCGCGCGGACGAGCCGGCCGATCGTCTCGGCGTCGGTCACACCGGGCACGAAGAGACAGTCGGCGCCGGCCGCGCGGTAGGCGTTCGCCCGGCGCACGGTCTCGTCAAAGCGCCCCGCCGACCCGCCGATTTGGAGCAGGAAGACGTCGGTGCGGGCGTTCAGCACGAAGGCGATCCCTTCGGCCTCGGCGACCTTCTTGACGGCCCGGATCCTCTCCACGTTCACGGCGACGTCCACAAGACGGTCGTCAGACGTGCTGTCCTCGAAGTTCATGCCCACTGCCCCCGCGGCGATGGCTCCCTTGGCCGTTTCCACGGCGTCGTTCACCGTGGGGCCGTAGCCGGCCTCGAGGTCCGCGGTGACGGGGATCGCCACGGCGCTCGCGATGCGCCGCACCGCCTCCAGCATCTCCGCCCGGCTCACCCGCTCACCATCGGGGTAGCCCAGCGAGAGCGCGACCCCCGCGCTCGTGGTCCCGAGGGCGTGGAAGCCGGCCTGCTCGAAGATCCTGGCACTCCCCGCATCCCACGCGTTGGGGAGGACGAGGAGCCGGCCACCGGTGTGCAGCTCGAGGAAGCGCTGTGCCTTGGCTCGCTGGTTCTCAGTCACCATGGTTCACCATAATGCCTTCGGTAGAGGCAGCCCTGTGAAGTCGGCGTCGGTCATAGGTCGATCGGGGGCGATTCCCAGCATCTCGAGAAGCGCGTAGAGCTGGCGCAGGTGCTGGACGGCGTGCCAGGTGGTGCGCTCCAGCAGCCCCCACGTGGTCTGAGGGCCATAGTAGGTGTCCACCACCCAGTCGAATCTCTCCGCGGGGGCCGCGTGATACCACTCCTTGAGCCGCGCCCGCACTCCCTCGCCATAGCGGGCGATGGCGTCCCCGTCCTGCAGGGACCGCGGCGCCGGCTCGGTGAGCCACTCCTCCGGCAACCGGTTCTGCTCCACAGCCAGGGGGAACGCCACGCTCAGCCGGAAGACGTGATAGCCGAGCTGGCGGATCGTGCGGTCGCGCTGGGGCGGCTTGAACTCGAGCTTGTCCGTGGGGACCTGGCGAATGGCGCGCTGGGCGGCGGCGAGGATCCGGTCGAGACGGTCGATCAGCTCGATCGGCTGGAGCCTGACGGGCTCGGCGTACACCACGCCGACCAGCTCGGCCACGCCCTTGGGATTCCAGCCGTGGACGACCCGGTCTCCGACGGCGACGGCGGGCACGAGCGGGACGCCCAGGCGCTCGAGTTCCTTGAGCGCGGAGGGATCGGCGTCCACGTTGACGGCCTCGAACTCCACCCCCAGCGACGAGAGCAACTCTCTCGTCTTGGCGCAGGAGGATCAGCCAGGACGGTAATAGAGTTTCACGGGTATTACAGGTACTTGTAAAGCATTCTCAGCCATCTTGATTCGCCTTCACCGCCGTACTGGTTGCGTAGAGGTTGCGTCAGCTGGGACCACGGCGATCCGGGCCTTCAGGCCCTGCCACATCAGCTCGGCCCACCGAGCATACCCCTGGTCCGACGGATGGTACCCGTCGGCAGAGATCAGCTCAGGACGGCGTGGTACTTCTTGGCGGCTAGGCGTGTAGAGGTCCACCACCTCGACACCGTACACCCGGGCCTGGCGCTCCAAGGCCCCGTTGAATAGCAGAACCCGCTTCCCGATCAGAGCGGCCCCGTCCCGTCCACGGTAGCGAGGTGTGACGGTGAGGTCCGGGATGAGGTTCACCATGACCACGGCGGCCGTCCCCTGCGTGAGTCGGCGGAAGATCGTCTCGATGTCGCGTTCGTACTCCCTTACCTCCCGACCTCGCGTGATGTCATTCGGCCCAATCGAGAGCGTGACAACGTCGGGACGAAGCGCTATGGCCTGGCCGACTTGCTTGTCCACCACATCGGCGGCGGTGGCGCCGCCGACCCCGAGGTTTACCATGCGGGCCTCGGGGTACACCGAACGAAGGCGGCCGAAGAACTGGCTCACGTAGGTTCGCTGGGGCGTCTTCGCGCCGACTCCATACACGGTGCTATCACCGAGCGCAACGTACAAAACCGACGTGGTCCAGTCTTCGGGCAGGCGGCGTGGAAGGTCCGACTCGGCAAATGTGGATGTCTCGTTGACGACGCCAGCTGCCAGCGCTGCGGCGAGTGCTATGACACAGCCTAGAGAGATCTGCCGCTTCAAGCCTTTCTCCCGGTTTACTCAATTACCTGGTCCGCCCGAGTTAGGACGGACGGTGGGATCGTCAGGCCCAGGGCCTTCGCGATCCTCATGTTGATGACGAGCTCGAACTTCGTCGGCTGCTCGACGGGGAGGTCGGCGGGCTTGGCACCCTTGAGGATTTTATCCACGTAAGTCGCGGCGCGCCGGTGCATCTCGAGCACGTTCGGCCCGTAGCTCATGAGGCCGCCCGACTCCGCAAACTCCCTGGTCCAAGCGATTGCCGGCAGCCGGTTGGTTGCCGCGAGGTCCGAAATCTGTCTTCGTCGACCAAGGAACATGATGTCGGACAGCACGATGAGAGCACCCGCGGTCTCTCTGTTCATCGCGGAGAAGGCGCTGTCGAACCCATGGGGATCTCTCACGCCCAGGGATTGGAGCCGCCACCCCAACGAGCGGGTCGCGGATTCCGTCTCTCTCAACTGGTCCGGACACGGGATTGCCGGTATTCCAGAGAACAGCCACCCGGGTCAGACCAGGAATGATCTCACTGAGTAGCTCCAGCCGCTTCCCACTCACCTCCGGGTTCATTTGGGACAGCCCCGTGATGTTGCCGCCGGGCCGCGCGAGGCTAGCCACGAGCCCCATGGCGACGGGATCGCCGGCCACAGCAATAACGATCGGGATCGTGGTGCTCGCTTGCCGGGCAGCAAGGGTTGGCACCGTTCCTTGCGTAACGATGACATCAACCTTGAGGCGAACCAGTTCGGCCGCGAGGCCAGGCAGCCGCTCATCCCTCCCCTCGGCCCACCGGTACTCAATGGTGATGTTCTGCCCCTCGACGTAGCCGAGTTCGCGCAGCCCCAGCCTGAATGCCTCGACGCGGGGTACGGCAGCGGAAGACGAGACGGTCGATAGAAACCCTATTCGGTACACCTTCCCCGGTGGCTGTGCCTCGGCGGCGGGCGGTGCCAGGAGGATGCCGAAGCCCAGCGTGACGATGAGCCCGAGGGTTCTGAGCCTCATGGCGACCTCCCTGCACTTCAGCGCACTGAGGTCCGGGGTGAACTCGGCGCCGGGTAGATGGGTCTATTTCCTTCCGAAGATGCCCAACAGGCCAACGAGGAAGTCTTCTTTCCTCGTCAGTTGCTCTAGCTCACCGCTATCAAGCCATAGCCCGGCGCAACCGATGCACTTATCGATCCGTACGCCACGGAATTCCACCTCCACCAGCTCGGACCCACACTTGGGGCAGCGCATCCAATGGAGCTCGGAGAGCCGCCCCCGATCCTGGGCCTCAAGGGCTTTGGCGCGTTCCTCGGCCAGCTTCTTGCGGCGCTCGAATTCCTGACGAGCAAAGTACTCCTCCTCCTGTTCGCTCGGCTTCTGCGGGCTCATAGGTCACCGCCTCCTTTGGGCCGTGGGTATGGTCAACCAGGACCAGCCGTTCCCATTATCCTTTAATGTCGCTCCCGTCGCACTGGCTCTCGTCATCGCTTGAGAAACTCCCGCATGAGCTCGACGATGCGCTCCGGCTCGTCCTCCTGGAGGTAGTGGCCGGCCTGCTCCAGCGTGTGGAGCTGGGCGTGGGGATACAGCTTCTGCCAGAGGCCGATCATCGCCTTCGGAAAGGCCGGGTCCTTCATGGCCCAGATCAGGAGCACCGGCACCTTGAGGGTCGGGAGCTTCTGCGCGATCTCGTGCATCGCGGGCGCCGAGGGATGGTCGTCCCCGACCACAATGTCGCGGGGGAAGGCCAGGATACCGACGCGCGAGTTCCAGTCGGGGAACGGTGCCCGGTAGGCGCGCATCAGCGCGGCGGTCACGCGTTCCTTCTTGTGAATGCCGGCGGGAAGGAACCCTTCGACGAAGAGGTTCAACCCCTGCACCAGCGCCTCGCCGGTCCCGGGCTGGCGGAACTGCTCCAGGAGCGGGTGGATGCGCGTCCCCGCGGGGATCACCCAGGCCCAGGTGTTCATGATGATGAGCCGCTTGACCCGGTGGGGGTGGCGCACGGCGAAGCCGAGGCCGATGGGGCCGCCCCAATCCTGCATGGCGAGCGTGGCGTTCTGGACATCCAGCTTCAGGAGCAGGGATTCGAGGTTCGCGATGTGGCGCGCGAGGCGGTAGCGCGAGGGGTCCAGCGGCTTGTCGGAGCGCCCGAAGCCCATGTGGTCGGGAACGATCACGCGGTTGGTCCGGGCCAGCGGCGGGATGAACTTCCGGTAGAGGTACCCCCACGTGGGGTTGCCGTGGAGGAGGACGACGGGCTCCCCCCGGCCCTGGTCCACGTAGGCGAGCCTCACGCCCTCGACCGCGTGGAACTTCGAGCGGAACGGGAAGCCCGCAACCGTCTTCACTAGCGCCCCGTGAAGGTCGCCGCCTTCTTCTGGGCGAAGGCCGTCACGCCGGTCTTGAAGTCCTCCGTCTGGCCCGAGCGGGCGATGGCCTGGGCCTCCAGCTCCATCTGGGTCTCGAGGCTCTCCTGGGTGGACTGGTGGAAGAGCAGCTTGGCCCCGCCGAAGGCCAGCGTCGGCCCCTGGGCCAGCTCACGGGCGAGTGCCGACAGAGCCTGGGGAAACTCGGCGTCGGGCACGACGCGGTTGACAAGGCCCCACTCCAGCGCCTCCTTGGCGCTCAGCACGCGGTTCGTGTAGTGGAGCTCGAGCGCGCGGCGGAGGCCGATCATCCGCGGCAGGAAGTAGGACGAGGAGCCGTCGGGGGTGGCGGCGATCTTCGAGTAGGCCATCGCGAACTTGGCCGACTCCGCTGCGATGACCAGATCCCCGGACAGCGCCAAGCTCATCCCGCCGCCGGCGGCGATGCCGTTGACGCCCATGATAACGGGCTTGGGGCTCCGGCAGAGGCGGGAGACCGCACCGTGGAGGTACGTGGTGAGCTGCTTGATCAGGACGCCGACCGTCGGCAGGTTGTCGGCGAAGTCCTTCACGTCGCCGCCCGCGCAGAACGCCTTCCCTGCCCCGGTCACGACGATACAGCGGATGTCCCGGTCCTCGTCAGCCTCCAGAGCGGCGTGGAAGAACTCGCTGGCCAGCTCGAGGTTCAGGGCGTTGTACGCGTCCGGGCGGTTCAGGGTAATCGTGGCCACCTGATCCTTCACGTCTACGAGCAGCGTCTGGTAGGCCATGGTCGTCTCCTCCGGCGCTCAGGTGAGATCCACCCAGACGCTCTTCACCTCCGTGTAGAGGTCGAGCCCGGCCGATCCCATCTCCCGCCCGAAGCCGGATTCCTTGAACCCCCCGAACGGCAGCGCCGCGTCGAACAGGTTGTACGCGTTCACCCAGACCGTCCCTGCCCGGATGGCCCGGGCTGCCTTGAGCGCCTTCCCCACATCGCGAGTCCACACCGCCGCCGCCAGCCCGTAGGTCGTCGCGTTGCCTTCCGCGATCCCTTCCTCCACCGACTTGAACGGGATCACCGAGAGGACCGGGCCGAAGATCTCCTCCCGCGCGATCTTCATCTTGTTCGAGACGCCGTCGAAGATCGTGGGCTCGATGAAGAAGCCCTTGCCGGTCCCGATATTCGCGCGGCCGCCACCCGCCACCAATCGCGCTCCTTCCTTCTTGCCCGATTCGATGTAGGAGAGGACCGTCTCCATCTGCTGCTTCGACACCACCGGGCCCATCCGCGTAGCCTTGTCCATGGGGTCGCCCACCTTGAGGCCCTTGACCCGCTCGGTGAGCTTCGACATGAACTCGTCGTGGACCTTCTCCTCCAGGAAGAGCCGCGAGCCCGCGGCGCAGACCTCGCCCTTGTTGTAGAAGATACCGGTGAGCGCCCCCTTGACCGCCGCCTCCATGTCGGCGTCGGCGAAGACGATGTTGGGCGACTTGCCCCCCAGTTCCAGCGAGAGGCGCTTGAGCGTCCCGGCGGCCTCGCGCATGATCTGCTTGCCGACCTCCGTGGAACCCGTAAACGCGATCTTGTCCACGCGCGGGTCGCGCACCAGCGCCATTCCCGCCTTGCCGCCCGGGCCCGTGACGACGTTGAAGACGCCCTCGGGGAGCCCGGCCTCCTGGCAGAGCTCGGCGAACCTGAGCGCCGTGAGCGGGGTGAGCGACGCGGGCTTCAGGACGACGGTGTTGCCCGCGGCCAGCGCCGGGGCGATCTTCCAGGAGGAGAGGAGGAAGGGGAAATTCCAGGGCACGATGGCCCCCACCACCCCGATGGGCTGGCGGAGCGTGAAGGTGAAGGCGCCCTCCCGGAGCGCGAGAGTCTCGCCGTGGATCTTGGTGGCCCAGCCCGCGTAGTAGCGGAAGACCTCCGCCGCGAACGGGATCTCGACCTTCCCCGAGTCGAAGAGCGTCTTCCCCGTGCAGAGGCTCTCGAGGCGCGCCATCTCGTCCAGGTTGGCCATGATGAGATCGCCGAGCTTCCAGACGAGCCTTCCCCGCTCGGCAGCGCTCAGCTTGGGCCAGGGACCCGAGTCGAAAGCCTTGCGGGCCGCGGCGACGGCCAGGTCCACGTCGCGCTCGTCGCCCTTGGCGACCCGCGCGCTCTCCTCCTCGGTGGCGGGATTGATGGTGGCGTACGTCTCGCCGGACAGGGAAGGACGCCAGGCCCCTCCGATGAACATCTCTCCGGTCTTCATGATCCGCTCTCCTTCTCCCCCCTCACCCTACCTCTCCCCCTCACCCCACCCTCTCCCCCGCTGGGGGAGAGGACAAAGGTGAGGGGGAGGAGAAGAGGTGAGAGGCATCTATCTGCGTTCTCCTACGCGGTGTAGTTTGAGCAGGTTGGTGGTGCCGGTGGCCCACATGGGGGCCCCGGAGATGATAACGAGGACATCGTTGGGGCGGACCGAGCCGGCGCCCAGGAGCGTGGACTCTACCTCTTCGATCATCTCGTCGGTCGTCTCGACCTTCCTGATGAGTCGGGAAGAGACCCCCCAGCAGAGCGCCAGCCGTCTCTGAACCTCCGCCGACGGCGTCAGCGCGATGATGGGCGCCTCGGGGCGCTCCTGGGAGATGAGCCGCGCGGTGGAACCCGACTGGGTGAAGGCGACGATCGCCTTTGCCCCCAGGTCGCTCGCGGCGTGGCAAGCAGCCTCGGCGATCGCCTGAGGGAAGCCGCTAACTTCCTCGCGCCGCCGCTCCCAGACGGGCGGGGTCATGGATCGCTCCACGCGCTCGGCGATCCGGGCCATCACTTCCACGGTCTCCACGGGGTGCTTGCCCGTCGCCGTCTCCGCGGAGAGCATGATGGCGTCGGCCCGCTCGAAGATCGCGGTTGCCACGTCCGAGACTTCGGCGCGCGTCGGCCGCACGTGCTCCACCATGGACTCCAGCATCTGGGTGGCGACGATCACCGGCACCTTGGCCAGCCGGGCCTGGCGGACCACTTCCTTCTGAATCAGCGGAACCTCCTCCAGGGGAACCTCCATCCCGAGATCGCCGCGCGCCACCATCACCCCATCCACCAGCGGGAGGATGCCTCCGAGGTTCTGAACGGCCTCGGCGCGCTCGATCTTGGCGATGAGGGGCACCTCGGCACCGCGGTCTCGGAGGACCTTCCGCACCTCCTGGATATCGGCGGCGGAGCGCACGAAGGAGACCGCGACGTAGTCCACGCCATGCTCGAGGCCGAACTCGAGGTCCTCCCGATCCTTGGGCGTCAGGCAGGACGCCGGACGCGTCACGCGGGGCAGGACCACGCCCTGGTGGTCTCCCACAGGGCCGCCGGCGGCGACCCGGCAGCGGGCGTCGCCTCCCTCCACGGTCTCGACCGTGAGCTGCACCAGGCCGTCGGCCAGCCAGACCTGGTCCCCGGCCTTCAGCTCGGCCAGGAGCGCCGGCTCGCTGATCGTCGCGTGGGCGGCCGTGCCGAGGATGGCCCGCGAGGTCAGCGTGAAGGTCGCTCCCGTCTTGAGCTCCACGCCGCCCCCCTCGAAGCGATCGAGCCTGACCTTGGGCCCCTGGAGATCCTGGAGAATCGCGACAGGCTTGCCCCAGCGGGCCTGACCCTCCCGGATCCGCTGGATCACCTCGGCGTGCCAGGCGTGATCGCCATGGGAAAAATTGAGGCGGGCCACGTCCATCCCCGCCGCCACGAGCCGGTCGAGGACATCGGCGGAGGCGCTGGCCGGCCCGATCGTGCAGACGATCTTCGTGCGCCGCATCAGGAGGCCAGGAGGCGCTCGAGGAACTGGCCCGTATAGGATTTGGCCGCCTGGCGCGCCACCTCTTCGGGAGTCCCCGTGGCGACGACGCGGCCGCCCTCGTCGCCCCCCTCGGGGCCGAGGTCGATGACCCAGTCGGCGGTCTTGATGACGTCCATGTTGTGCTCGATGATGACCACGGTGTTGCCCTGGTCCACCAGCTTGTTCAGGACGTCCAGGAGGCGCTGGATGTCGGCGAAGTGGAGCCCGGTCGTCGGCTCGTCGAGGATGTAGAGCGTGCGGCCGGTGGCGCGCCGGGAGAGCTCGGTCGACAGCTTCACCCGCTGGGCCTCGCCTCCCGAGAGGGTGGTCGCGGATTGACCGAGGCGGATGTAATCGAGCCCCACGTCGTGGAGGGTCTGGAGCTTGGCCTTGATCGGCGGCACCGGCTCGAAGAACCCCAGCGCCTCGTGGACCGTCATGTCCAGCACCTCGGCGATGTTCTTGCCCTTGTAGCGGATGTCGAGCGTCTCCCGGTTGTAGCGCTTGCCCTTGCAGACCTCGCAGGTCACGTACACGTCGGGGAGGAAGTGCATCTCGATCTTGACCAGGCCGTCGCCCTGGCACGCCTCGCAGCGGCCGCCCTTGACGTTGAAGGAGAAGCGCCCCGGCCTGTAGCCGCGCATGCGCGCGTCCTGGGTCCGGGCGAAGAGCGTTCGGATGAACGTGAACACGCCCGTGTAGGTCGCGGGGTTCGAGCGCGGTGTCCGACCGATGGGGGACTGGTCGATGTCGATGACCTTGTCCACGTGCTGGGCGCCCTCGATCCTGTCGTGCATGCCCGGGCGCTCTTGAGCCCGATGGAGCATCTGGGCCAGCGCGCGGTAGAGGATGTCGTTGACGAGGGTGGACTTGCCCGACCCCGACACGCCGGTGATGCAGGTGAACGTGGCGAGCGGGATCCGGACCGGCATCCCTTTGAGGTTGTGCTCCCGGGGGCCGTGGATCGTGAGGAACTTGCCGTTGGGCTTCCTGCGGAGGTCGGGGATGGGGATTCTCAGCTCACGCGCGAGGTACCTGCCGGTCAGCGAGGCGGCATTGCCCATGATCTCGTCGGGCGTTCCCACCGCCACCACGTGGCCTCCCAGTTCGCCCGCTCCCGGCCCCAAGTCGATGACATGGTCGGCGGAGCGGATGGTTTCCTCGTCGTGCTCGACGACGAGGACCGTGTTGCCGAGATCGCGCAGCCGCTTCAGAGTCTCCAGGAGTCTTCGGTTGTCGCGCTGGTGGAGGCCGATGGAGGGCTCGTCCAGGATGTAGAGGACGCCGACGAGGCTCGAGCCGATCTGGGTGGCGAGCCGGATGCGCTGCCCCTCGCCGCCCGCCAGCGTCGCCGCGGCCCGGTCCAGGGTCAGGTAATCGAGTCCCACGTTGGTCAGGAAGCCCAGGCGCTCCCGGATCTCCTTCAGCACCCGGCGGGCGATCGTCGTCTCGCGCTCCGAGAGCTTGAGACCCTCGAAGAACTGCGCCGCGCCCTTGATCGTGAGCCTGACGACGTCGGCGATGGAGCGGCCCGCGATCTTCACCCCGAGGGCCTCGGGACGCAGGCGGGACCCTCCGCACGCCGGGCAGTCCCGGAGCGACATGAAGCGCTCGATCTCCAGGCGCGTCTCCTCCGAGAGCGTCTCCTTGTAGCGGCGGTCGAGGACCTTCAGCACCCCTTCGAAGCCGCCGTCGGGCTCGCCCCGGAGCACCAGCTCGCGCGTCTTTCGCGGGAGCTTCTCCCACGACGTGTCGAGGCTGAAGTGGTGGCGCTTGGCCAGGACCTGCAGGGTCTGCTTGAAGTACACCGACTCCTTGCCCGCCCACGGCGCCAGCGCCCCCTGCTTGAGCGACTTCCGCGGATCGGGGACGAGCAGCTCCGGATCCAGCTCGTAACGCGTGCCGATGCCGCCGCAGTCCGGACAGGCACCGTAGGGGCTGTTGAACGAGAACATGCGCGGCGACACCTCGGGGAACGAGATCCCGCACTTCGCGCACGCCAGGCGCTCGGAGAACACGGAGGCCTGGCCGTCGAGAGTCTCCACCTGGACGATGCCATCCGCCAGTCGCAGGGCGGTTTCCAGCGAGTCGGCGAGGCGATTGCCCAGCGTCTCGCGGACGATCAGGCGGTCCACGATCACCTCGATCGTGTGCTTCTTGTTCTTGTCGAGCTCGATCTCCTCGGTCAGCTCCCGCTGCTGGCCGTTGACCCGGACGCGCGCGTAGCCCTGATGGCGGAGGTCGAAGAAGAGCTTCCGGTACTCCCCTTTCCGGCCCCGGATCACGGGCGCCAGGATCAGGAGCTTGGTTCCCACGGGGAGCATCGCCACCCGGTCCACCATCTGCTGGACGGTCTGGGCCGAGATGACCCGGCCGCAGGACGGGCAGTGGGGGACGCCGATCCGCGCGAAGAGGACGCGCAGGTAGTCGTAGATCTCGGTGACGGTCCCCACCGTGGAGCGCGGGTTCTTGGAGGTGGTCTTCTGCTCGATGGAGATCGCGGGCGAGAGCCCCTCGATCGAGTCCACGTCCGGCTTCTCCATCTGCTCCAGGAACTGCCGGGCGTAGGCCGAGAGCGACTCCACATAGCGCCGCTGCCCCTCGGCGTAGATCGTGTCGAAGGCGAGCGAGGACTTCCCCGACCCCGAGAGCCCCGTGATCACGACCA
>JBBTEL010000307.1:0-3881 GCA_038042325.1 Candidatus Methylomirabilota bacterium | reverse complement strand
TCGAAGAGCCGCTTGGCGAGCCGCTCGATCATGCCGAGGCCGGTGATGTCGCGCTCCATCTCCGGCACGTGGGCCAGGACCTGGGCCCCGAAGGTGGCCTCGATGTCCCTCATGTACTTTTGCTGCATCGCGATCCGGTTTTTCAGGTACTGCGGGATGTGGCCCGCGCCAAGGTCCGGCGGGAGCACGCGGTTCACCACGTAGCCCGAGAGCGGGACGTCGAACTTGGAGAACAGCTCCGCGGCCTTCCGGGTGTCGAGGATGATCATCTCTTCCGGGACCACGACAAAGAAGAAGGCGGTGCGCCGCTTGTCGGTCAGGATCTGGGAGGAGGCGTTGATCCGGTTCTTGATGTAGATGAGCTCGCTGAGGATCTTGTCCTCCTCCAAGGTCTCCTCGCGCCGCATGGTGGCCGCCACCTGGTCGTACTGGCGCATGTCCTCGCGGAGCTTCGTGATCTTGTTGATCCACTCGTCGTAGACCTTGGCCATGGACAGGTAGTAGAGGGCGTGGCCGAGCGGGACCAGGTCGTAGATGTAGTAGTCGTAGTCGCCCTGGACGACGATGTCCACGACCGCGTCGAAGATCGCGCTCTCCTCCATGGCCGGCTCGGCCGAGGCGGCCGTGATGTAGTTGTCGATTTCCTCCGGCACCCGATCGAAGCCGTACATGTCCAGGATCTTCTTCCGGATCTCCTCCTGGTAGTCCTTGATCCGCCGATCCGCGTCCACCTCCTGGGCCCAGAGGTTCTGCACGATCGGCACCGGCCCCTTGCCGAAGATGTCCTTCTGGAAGATGTCCGACAGGCTGGCCTGCGGATCCACGGAGAAGAGGAGGACGCGCTTGCCCTGGCTCGCCAGCCAGAAGGCGCAGGTGGCGGACAGGGTGGTCTTCCCCAGCCCGCCCTTCCCCCCGAACATGATGTAGCGCCGTTCGGGCTGGCTCTCGAAGACGGTTCGAAGCGACATAGGGGCCTACCCCAGGACGTCGGTGATGTCCCGCTCCCTCAGCATGCGCCGCTTCCACGCGCTGATCTGGGGCGTGACGTAGGGCAGGAGCCTCAGCGAGTAGTACGGCGGCAGGATCGGCACTCCGAGGAGGTCTCCCATGGTGATGAGGATGAAGAGGTGCTCCATGCTGGCCCGCGAGCGGACCGCGTAGCGGGTCATCTCGTGGGAGGACATCCCGTACACGATGTCCTTGAACACCCCGATGAGCCCGCCCTTCTTGGCCTTTTTCTCCTTCGCCATCTGGATCTCCCTATCTTGGTTCAGACCCCGTGCATATCATACTCTTCCTTCTCCCAGAATTCCTTCCGGCGGGCCATGCTCCGCTTCCACGTGGCGATCTCCGGCACCACGTACGGCAAGAGGCGCAGCGAATAGATCGGCGGCAGGATCGGCACCCCGATCAGGTCGCCCATGGTGACGACCATGAAGACCGCCTCCATCTCATGCCGCATCTCCAGGGCGTGGCGGGCGAACTCGTGACCCGTCAGCCCGTACATGAACTGCTTGACCGCCTCCCAGGCGCTCCCGAGGCGCTCCGCCAACCCGGATGCCGGCATGCCCCCTCGTGTCAGGATTCCGCGTCGAACAGCGCCGGGGGAGGTCGCCCTCCCCCGGCGCCGGGATCAGACCCTTGCCGATTCGATGCGAGGGTGAGCCGTCTACCCCCTGGCGGGCGCGGCCTTCGGAGCGGTCACGGGCTGCCGCAGGTACTTCCGGAAGGCGCGGAAGCCGTCGTACCCGATGAAGGCGGCCGCCACCACCAGCAGGATCGCCACCAGGACCATCAGCCCGGAGCCGACCACGGGAATCATCCGCCCGGCCGCCAGGTTCGGCTGGTAGACGTTATAGTAGATGTTGTACGCGGTCACCAGGATGGACGCCACCGTGGTGACGTACATGAAGATCATCGGAAGCCCGGCGTAGAGCCAGTTCTTCCCCACCGAGGCGAGCCAGACCGTCACCAGCAGCAGCGCCAAAGCCGCCATCAACTGGTTGGCGCCGCCGAAGAGCTGCCAGAGGTAAATCCAGGTGCCGGTCATCAACAGCAGGAGGGCCAGAGCGACCGAGATCAGAGATGCGACGTGCTGGTTGCGCATGGGCGGGATCACCTCTCCCAGCCACTCGGTCAGCGTGACCTTCATCACCCGGAAGAGGAGCTGGGTGACCACGAGCACGATCACGATAAACGCCGCGAACGCCAGCGACACCGCGTACTGGAGCGGGACGCCCCACACGCTGATGAACCCGCCCAGCCCGGTGGCGAAGGCCCCCACGGGGGCTCCCTTGGCCCCGACCGACACGGCCAGCAGGGCCAGGAGGCCCAGGAGGAACTCGGTGAACATCGCGCCGCCGCCCACGGGGAGCATGTCGGCCTCGTTCTCGATCTGCCGTGCGGTCCCCACAGCGCCGAACAGCGCGTGCCAGCCCGAGATGGCCCCGCAGGCGATGGTCACGAAGAGCATCGGCCAGAGCGGCATGATCCCCGACGGGCCCAGCTGGGCGTTCCAGCCCTTCCAGGCCGGGATGACGAACGTCGCCACCTCGGGCTTGACGAAGGGCGCCAGTACCGCCCCGCCCAGGCCGAGGACCATGGCCAGCGCCGTGATCCAGAAGCCCACGTAGATGACGGGCTGGGCCATCCGCCAGATGGGGAGGACCGAGCCCGCGTAGCAGAAGGCGGAGATGGCGAGCGCCCAGAAGATGAGGCTCGGCATCATCTTGGCCTCGGCCCCCTTGAAGCCGGCGAGCGTCGGATCGAAGTACGTGACGATGGGCGTGCCGCCCGTCAGGCCGTTGAGGCCCGCGTTGAGCGCCTTGAAGATCCCCTCACTCCAGGGCCCGGCCAGGATCGCCAGGAGAGTGATCCCCACGGTGAGGATGGTGGCCCCCACCAGCCCCGTGCGCCAGCGGTAGAGCATCTGGCCCAGGAGCAGCCCCATGGCGGTCAGCATGATCACGCCCAGCTGGGTCCGGGGCTGGGACTCCAGCACGGCGGCCATGATGCCGACGAAGGCGCCGGCCACCAGCAGGAGGTAGAAGAAAATGAACACGAAGAGGACCGTTCGTGTTCGCGGCGAGATCAGCCGGTGAGCCACGGCCGAGAGGCTGCTCCCCTCGTTCCTCACCGACAGCACGATGGCGCTGTAGTCGCTCGCCCAGCCGATGAAGGAGACTCCCAGCACCAGCCAGATGATGGCGGGGAGCCATCCCCACAGCGTCGCCGCGACGATGGCGCCGATGATGGGACCCGCTGCGGCGATGGACTTGAAGTGATAGCCGAACAGGATGTTGCGGTTGGTGGGCATGAAATCCACCCCGTCCATGTAGAGCGTGGCGGGGGTCGCCCGCTTCGGGTCCGACTGGATCACCTGCCGGTCGATTCGTCGGGCATAGAGCGTGTACGCAAGGTACACGGTCAAGGCTCCGATGATCACGGCCACAAGGGTGTTCATTCTGCCTCCTCCTCCTCCTTCTTCCGCATTTGGCAGCCTTTCAGCACCCTATCCTGTGAGCGACCGAACCGTTTTCCCTCCTTTCCAGGCGTGTTTGAAACTATGAGCCCACGGGGTGGGCCGTCAGCCGTTCGGAGATCAGGTCATCCACCCTGGAGAAGTCACTCCCGACGTACTTCTTGCCGTTGACCACAAACGCGGGGTACCGGTTGAAGCGCCGGAACAAGGACTTGAAGAATCCTTCCAGCGAGGCAACGTCCACGAGCCTCACCGTGACGCGCGACCCGTACCGTTGAGCGACCCCCAGAACCCACTCGGAGAGGGCGTGCCATTCCTCGGCCAGGTCGTCCGGGAGGGCGCTTTGGATCTGCTCCCGGTGCACCTTCCGTCCCAGCCCGGCGACCTGCCAGGTGATCTC
>JBBTEL010000306.1:0-17105 GCA_038042325.1 Candidatus Methylomirabilota bacterium | reverse complement strand
AGAGCTCGGACTCCATGAGCCCTTCCGGGATGGCCCCGCAGTTGACGGAGATGAAGGGCTTCTCCCGCCGGTGGCTGTTGAAGTGGATGGCCTGGGCCACCAGCTCCTTCCCGGTGCCGCTCTCGCCCGTGACCATGACCGTGGAGTGGCTGTCCGCGATTTTCCGGATCGTGTCGAACACTTCCACGATCTTGGGGCTCTTGCCGATGATGTTCTCGAAGCGGTACTGCGTCTCGAGCTGCCGCTTCAGGTTGAGGTTCTCGTCGCGGAGGCGCTTTCGCTCCAGCGCCCGCTTGATGTTCAGCGTGATCTCGTCGTACTTGAACGGCTTGGTGATGTAGTCGTAGGCGCCGAGCTTCATCGCTTCCACGGCGGTCTCGGACGAACCGAAAGCCGTGATCATGATGACCACCGTGTTCGGCGAGAGCTCCTTGACGGCCCTCAGCACCTGGAGCCCGTCCACCTTGGGCATGCGGACATCCGTGATGATCGCGTCGAAGGCCTCCCGGCGGACGGCCTCGATGGCGGCCTCGCCCCCGTCGGCGACCGTCACGTCGTAGCCTTCCTTCTTGAGCATGCTGAAGAGGACCTCTCGCATGCTGCGTTCATCGTCCACCACGAGGATGCGTGCGTCGGCCATGGTCGGGTCCCTCAGGCGTCGCGCCCGGATTCGGCCAGGGGCAGCCGCAGGGTGAATGTGGTCCCGACTCCGGGTTCGCTCCGCACCTCGATGTCGCCGCCGTGGTCCTGGATCACCCGGTGGACCAGCGCGAGGCCGATCCCGCTGCCCTCGGGCTTGGTGGAGAAGAAGGGCTCGAAGATGTGCGAGAGGCTCTCGGGATCGATCCCGCTCCCCGTGTCCGCGACCCAGACCTCCAGCTTCCTGGTCTTCCGCTGGGGCATGATCCCGGCCCCGATGCGCAGCTCCCCGCCCTCCGGCATGGCCTCCAGGGCGTTGAGGCAGAGGTTCCAGATGGCCTGGCGGAATTGCTGGGGGTCCACGAGCGCGGTCACCGTGCCGTCGTACTCCCGCGCGATCTTCAGATCCGGCGGGAGGGCACGGTGCTCGAGCAGCAGCAGGACCTCGTCGAGCACATCGCCCACGTTCACCGGCAGGGGATGCAGGGGAGCCGGGCGCGCGTATTCCAGGAAGTCCTTGATGATCTGGTTCAGCCGGTCCGACTCGCGCAGCACGATCTCGATGAGACGGTCATGGGGCCCGCCGCGGGGCAGCTCCCGGCTCAGCACCTCGATGGCCCCCGACAGGGACGCCAGCGGATTGCGGATCTCGTGGGCGATGTTGGCCGCCAGACGCCCGATGGTCGCCAGGCGGTCGGCCTGGCGCATCCGCTCCTCCATCTGCTTGATGCTCGAGAGATCCTGGAAGACGCCGATGATCCCGGCCAACTCCCCGCGGCCGGAACGGAGAGGCCAGAACGAGATCCCGAGGGGGACTTCCCGCCCGTCCTTGCGCCGGAGCCGCATCTCGTAGCGCCGGACCTGCCAGCCCTCGACGCGCGCGGCGAGGTCGATTTCATCGGACGGAATCCCGTCCCCGAAGATCGACTCCCACCGGCGCCCCAGGGCTTCGGCGGCGTGGTGGCCGGTGATCTCCTCGGCGGCGCGGTTCAGCGCGGTGATGCGCCGCTCGAGGTCCATCCCGACGAGGCCGGAGCCCAGGGACTCGAACATGAGATCCTTGAAAGCCTGGAGGTCGGAGAGGTCCCGGCGCTGATCCTCCAGCGCGCGATGCATCACGTGGTACCGTTCGCCCAGCGATCCGGCGAGGACGCCCACGCCCAGGAAGGCGGCGGTGTTGAAGAAGATGGTCATGACCTCCAGGGCGGTGGTCTCCGTGGGGTCGAAGAGCAGGGGGAAGGCGGTGCGGCTCAGCACGAGTCCCGTGTAGAGGAGGCTGGACAGGGCCCCGATGGCGAGGCCGCCCGGACGCGCCAGGACCACGCAGGCCGCCGTCACGACGAGCACGTACAGGAACGTGAAGATGCTTCGGGGCCCGCCCGTGAACGCCACGATGGCCGTCACCAGCGCGGCGTCGAAGGTCAGCTGGAGCCACGCGAAGCGCCGGAGGCTCCCGCCGGCGGGCTGGAGGAGGAGAAAGATTCCCGAGGCGATCCCGGCCCCCACGAGGCAGAGCGCGTAGGGGAGAAACGGGTGCACCAGGCTCCCCCACAGGCTGAGGACGGCGCCGATACCCAGGAGGAGCCCGGCGGCGAGCAGCCGGGCGACGCTGAGTCCGCGCAGGGCTGCCGAGAGGTTGGGGATCTCGAGCACCGTCACCCGCTATTTGACCAGGGTCACCAGCCTGAAGATCGGGAGGTACATGGCGATGACCAGGCCGCCGATGACCACGCCCAGGAACACGATCATCATCGGCTCGAGGAGCGCCGTGAGCGCGGTGACGGCGGTGTCCACCTCGTCGTCGTAGAAGTCGGCGATCTTGTTCAGCATCGCGTCCAGGGCGCCCGTCTGCTCGCCGACCGAGATCATCTGCACCACCATGGGGGGAAAGACCGTGGAGGCCTTCAGCGGCTCCGCCAGCGTCTTCCCAGCGGTGACGGAGGCGCGGGTCTCGAGCACCGCCCGCTCCACGACACGGTTGCCCGCCGTCCGCGCGGTAATGCGAAGACCTTCCAGGATCGGGACGCCGGAGGAGACCAGCGTGCCGAGGGTGCGGGTGAAGCGGGCCACCGACACCTTTCGGATCAGCGTGCCGAACACGGGAAGCTTGAGCACGAGGGCGTCGATGAGCGATCGCCCGCCCTCCGTCCTGTAGTAGGCGCGGATCCCGACGACGATGCCGATCACCGAACCGATGATGAGCCACCAGAAGCGGGTCGCAAAGTCGGAGAGCTTGATGACGATCAGCGTGGGCAGGGGGAGGTCCGCCCCCATGCCGGCGAACATCTTGGCGAAGGTGGGAATGACGAAGGTGAGCATGAAGATGACCACGATGAACGCCACGCCGACGATGGTCAGGGGGTAGATCATGGCGGACTTGACCTTCCGCTTCAGGGCCGCCGCCTTTTCGATGTAAACAGACAGCCGCTGGAGGACCGTGTCCAGGATACCGCCCGCCTCTCCGACCTCGACTAGGTTCACGTACAGCTCGTCGAAGGTCTTCGGGTGCCTCCGGAGGGCGTCGGCGAGGGTGGACCCCGCCTCCACGCTTCCGGCCACCTTGGACGTCACCGTCCGGAGGGTCTTCGATTCGCTCTGCTCGGCCAGGATCGTCAGGCACTGCACCAGGGGAAGCCCCGCGTCCACCATCGTGGAGAACTGGCGGGTGAAGATCGCCATCTCCTTGTCCTTGACCTTGCCGCCGAAGCGCCCGCGCATGCCGGCGGCCCGCGCCGGCCCGCCAGCCTTTTCCTTGATCTGGGTGACCAGGATGGCCTTGCGGCGCAGCTCCGCGACGGCGGCCGTGCGGTCGGGCGCTTCGATCTCGCCGGCCGTGGAGCCCTGGGTGGTGCGTCCCTGATAAGCGAAGACCGGCATCGCGACTCCCTCCTCCTCAGTGTCTCGCGAACGGGGTCGCTTCCGCCACGGCGCGCGACGCCATCCCGGCCAGGAGCTGGTTGAGCTCGTCGGGAAGCGCGGACCGGTTCATGGCATCGTCGCGGGTGATGAGACCCCGCTGGACCAGCGAGCCAAGGGACTGGTTCAGGGTCTGCATCCCGAACTTCGTCCCCGCCTGCATGGCGGAGTAGATCTGGTGGATCTTCTCTTCCCGGATCAGGTTTCGGATGGCGGGGGTGTTGATCATGATCTCCAGCGCCATCACGCGTCCCCTGCCGTCGGCCCGGGGGATCAGGGTCTGGGAGAGCACGCCCTCGAGGACCAGCGAGAGCTGGGACCGGACCTGGGGCTGCTGGTGGGGGGGAAACACGTCGATGATCCGGTTCATGGTTTGGGCGCAGGAGTTCGTGTGCAGGGTGGCCAGGGTGAGGTGGCCGGTCTCGGCGATGGTGAGGGCCGCCGCGATCGTCTCCAGGTCGCGCATCTCACCGATCAGCACGACGTCGGGATCCTGGCGGAGGACATACTTCAGCGCCTGGGTGAACGAATGGGTGTCCGAGGTGACCTCGCGCTGGTTCACCATGCACTTCTTGTGCTGGTGAACGAACTCGATGGGATCCTCGATGGTGACAATGTGGTCCGAGCGTTCGTTGTTGATCTTGTCGACCATGGCCGCCAGCGTCGTCGACTTCCCGGAGCCCGTCGGGCCCGTGACGAGGACGAGTCCTTTCGGGCGCTCCGCAAGCTGCGCCACCACCGGGGCCAGCCCGAGCTCCTCGAAGGAGCGGATCTTGAAGGGGATCACGCGGATCGCCGCCGCCACCGCCCCCCGCTGGCGGAAGACGTTGCACCGGAAGCGGGCCAGCCCCTGGATGCCGAAGGACAGGTCGAGCTCGTTCTCCTCCTCGAACTTCTGCTTCTGGCCTTCGTTGAGCACGCTGTAGGCCAGACGCTGAGTGTCCTGCGGCGTCAGGACTTCGAACTCGGTGAGCGGGACGAGCCTCCCGTGCAGCCGTATCTGCGGGTACGTGCTGGTGGTGAGGTGGAGATCAGACCCCCCCCGGTCGATCAGGATGGTCAACAGCTCGTGCATCGTCGCGGCCATGTGTCACCGTTCCTTTATTCTCAAGTCGGAGATTCGCCGAATGCCGGGTTTCCGGCCTGTCGCCTAGCCGATCGTCACGCGGAGAATCTCCTCCGCCGTGGCGGCCCCTTCGAGCACTTTCAAGAGTCCCGCCTGGCGGAGGGTCTTCATCCCCTGCTGCGTTGCCAGATCACGGAGCTCGGTCGTGTTCGCGCCGCGCAGGATCAGCTCCCGCATCTCGGGGCTGATCGGCATGACCTCGTAAATGGCGGTCCGGCCCTTCATCCCGGTGAAGTTGCAGGCCTGGCATCCCTTGCCCTTGTACAGGGTGACCTTCCCCAGCCCCTGGGGGACGTGGCCGTAGGGCGTCAGGCTTTCCTCGTCAACCTCGTAGGGCTCCCGGCACTCCTTGCAGACCCGGCGCGCCAGGCGCTGGGCCAGCACCAGGAGGATCGACGAGGCCACCAGGAACGGCGGGATCCCCATGTCCTGGAGCCGGGCGATGGTGCCGGCGGCGTCGTTGGTATGCAGGGTGGAGAAGACGAGGTGGCCGGTCAGGGCAGCCCGAATCGCGATCTGAGCGGTCTCGAGGTCGCGGGTCTCGCCCACCAGGATGACGTCGGGGTCCTGGCGGAGGAAGGACCGGAGGACCGCCGCGAACGTGCGCCCGATCTCCTCATTGACCTGGACCTGGTTGATCCCCTTCAGGTTGTACTCCACCGGGTCCTCGGCGGTCATGATGTTGATGTCCGGCGAGTTGATGGTGTGGACGGCGGAGTAGAGCGTGGTCGTCTTGCCGGATCCGGTGGGCCCCGTGATCAGGATCATGCCATACGGCTGGTGGATCACCTTCTTGAAGTTCTCCATGCTCCAGTCGTCGAACCCAAGCTTCGCCAGATCGAGCGTGAGCGCCTCTTTGTCGAGGATCCGCATCACGATCTTCTCGCCGAAGATCGTTGGCAGCGTGGAGACGCGGAGATCGATCTCCCGGCTCGAGTAGCGGATCTTGATCCGCCCGTCCTGGGGGAGCCGGCGCTCGGCGATGTCCAGGTTGGACATGATCTTCACGCGGGAGAGGAGCGCGGCCTCGAGCCGCTTCGGCGGCGCCATCATTTCCTGCAGCACGCCGTCGATGCGGTAGCGGACCCGGAACACCTTTTCGTACGGCTCCAGGTGGATGTCGGAGGCGCCCCGGCGGATGGCGTCGGTCAGGATGAGGTTGACCAGCTTGACGACCGGCGCCTCCTCGGAGGCGTCCTTCAACTCGAAGATGTCGACCTTCGACGGGGCGACATCCTCCCCGCCTTCCACGACCTCCACGTCGGGGGTCTCCCCCTCCAGGGCGGTGATGACATCGCTGAAGGCGGAGGCCTGGGGCTCGTAGAGGCGCTCGATGGCCTGCCGGATCGCGCCCTGGGAGGCCACCACGGGGAGGACCTGGAGGTTCGTCATGAAGGCGACGTCGTCGAGGGCGAAGACGTTCGTCGGGTCGGCCATGGCCAGCGTCAGGGCGTTCCCCGTCCGTTTCACCGGGAGCACCTCGTACTTCTTGGCGATCTGGGCCGGCACGAGCTTGACGACCTCGGGGTCGATGTCGAGCTGGGTAAGCGTGATGGAGGGGATGCCGTACTGCCGGGAGAGGAAGCCGATCAGCTGGTCTTCCTGGATGAGCCCGAGCCGGACGAGGATCGACCCGAGCTTCTCGTTCGAGCCCTTCTGCTCGACCAGCGCCCGCTGGAGATTTTCCTGGGTGATCAGGCCCTCGTTGACGAGGAGATCCCCCAGGCGCCGGCTAACTGGGTGTCCGACTTTGCTTTGTGCCATGAACTGCTGTCACCCTACCCGAGTGTCGTTCCCGTTAGTGTACCGCAGGGGGGCCGGTCGGGATATTTCGAAATCCACGTCGCGCAACGACAGGTCAAATGCATTCCGTTCTCGAATCTGCAGGGAGGATGCCAGCAACCGTCTCAAACCGTAACCGCTAAAAAACATTATACTTTTCTACTTTTCTTGGCTGTAATAGCGGTTAGATTGTGTCGTTGTGACACAGCATTGGACCGACATGTCACAAGGGGATCGTTACACCAGCCGCTTCAGCGTATCCGTGAAGGCCTTCCAGGCCTCCTCCTGATACAGCACAAAAGCGATCTTGCGGAGGCTCGTGGTTCCCGCCTTGAGGTGGTCCACCACGGCGCCGAGCATCGCCTCGGCGGCTGCGGCGGCCGGAAAGCCGCCAACGCCGGTGCCCAGGGCGGGGAAGGCGATGGAGGTGAGCTTGCGCTTGTCGGCCAGGGCCAGGCTCGAGCGGGTCGCCTGGGCGATCTTCTGGGCGTCCGTCTTCAAATCCTGACCCATGGCGGCCGCGTGGATGACGTGCGTAGCGGGAAGGTTGCCGGCAGTCGTGATCACGGCCTCCCCCGCCTCGATGGGACCCTGGCGGACCGCTTCTTCTTCGATGATCACCCCGCCCTTTCGCTTGATGGCCCCGGCGACGCCCGCTCCCATCCAGAGGTGGGAGTTGGCGGCGTTGACGATGGCGTCCACCTCCCAGTCGGTGAGATCGCCCCGCTCGATGACAACGTCGGTCTTCCCGATCCGCGCCTTCATGGTCGCGGGGTCTCCGATCCGCCCGGGTCCTTCTCCCGAGCCTTTGCCGCCTCCCAGGATCGATCCATCCGCTCCGGGGAAGTCTCGGAGAGGCTTTTCCCCTCGGCGGCGAGCTCGCGTTCCATGTGCATGAAGCGGCGGCGGAACTTGTCCGCCGATCGCCGGAGGCATCCTTCCGCGTCGAGACCGCGCAGGCGCGCGACGTTGACGACGGCGAAGAGCAGGTCCCCCAGTTCCTCCTGGATCTGGGCGCCGTCGCCGCCGGCGAAGGCCTCGTCCACCTCGCGGACCTCTTCTTTGACTTTGGCCCACGCCCCCGCCGCGTCCTTCCAGTCGAAACCGGTGCGGGCCGCTTTCTCCTGGAGGCGCTGGGCCCGGAGGAGCGCCGGCAGGCTCTGCGGCACGCCGTCCAGGACGGAGCGGGGCGCCCCGCCCTGGGTCGCTTCTTCGTGCTTGATCCGTTCCCACTGGGAGAAGGCTTCCCGGGCGGTGGAGACCTTCGCTTCGCCGAAGACGTGAGGATGGCGCCGCACCATTTTTGCGACCAGCCGCTCGAGCAGGTCGGCCATGGTGAACTCCCCCAGCTCGCGGGCGACCTGCGCGTGGAACACCACCTGAAAGAGCAGGTCCCCCAGCTCCTCCATCATGGCGTCCCGCTCGCCGCCTTCCAGCGCCTCGAGAGCCTCGTAGGCTTCCTCGATCAGGTAGGGCATGAGCGAGGCGCGGGTCTGCTCGCGGTCCCAGGGGCAGCCCTGCTCTCCCCTGAGACGGGCCATCACGTCGAGGAGGGAGTCAAAGAGGGTTCCGGGAGAGTCGGCCATGTCCGGCACCTTGGGAATGGTAAGCGCATTATACACAAGGGGAAATCCAGGCTCCAAGCCTATTGGCCCCGCGCCTTGTCCCGCCTCCGCTCGGTGTGGTAGGCTCCGAGCGTTGCCTCCCCAGGACGCCTCCGAAGAAGGGTTTACCGTCAGAGATCGCCGGGGCGGGGCCGCCGAGCCCGAAGCCGCTCAGCCTCCTGAGCGCGCCGCCACCATCCCGCCGGAAGTGGCCCCCGCGTGGCCGCGAGCTCCCGAGGGGGCGCCGGAGGCGGATCTCGCTGCGCTGTTCCTCCTGCTGGCGAACTCGGCCCTCTATCATCTGGGCGAGGGGGCCGAAGCGGCGGGCGAGGGGGCCCCGGTGGACCTGGCCCAGGCTCAATTCAGCATCGACCTGTTGCGGCTGCTGAGGGAGAAGACCGAGGGGCACCGGTCGCCCGACGAGAGCCGGCTTCTCGAAGGGATTCTCTACGACCTGGAGATGCGCTTCGTCCGGGCGGCGCCTCCGCGCTGACCCCGGGCAGGAATTACGTCCGCGCGGTGATCACCACCCTTCCCTGCTCGATTGTGATCCCGTCCACCGCCGGCGGTAGCTGCCACCGCAGCAGGGACTCTCGCTTTCGGCCGAGCATCCAGGCGAGGACCCAGGAACCCAGGTCCTGATTGCCCAGGCTGAATTCGCTGACCACGAGTTGCCCGTACGGGCGCTCGGTCCTGGATCGCCGCTTCTGCACCTGGATGGTCCCGCTCACCGTCACCCAGACGGGACGATCCAGCGCGGAGGCGGGGAGGTACTCTGCCAGCAGGGAAAAGGGGAAACCCTGGAAGAGGTTGACGAGGGTCGTCCGACCCTGCACCTCGATCGTGCCCGGGAAGAGCCTCACGACGATCGGCGAGAAGGGGAGGCCCTCGCTCTCTTCCAGGTGCCGGGCCAGGAACGCGTTCAGCTCGCGCTCGGTGAGCACCACGGGCTCCGCGGAGCGCTTCGAGTCCCGCGCGGCGAGTTCGAACAGCTTTTGCTGGGCCCGGTGGCCCTCAGAGGGGGTGTATTCGACCCTGGGCAAGGCCGGCATGTCGAAGACCGACCCTGCGTAGTAGAGCGCCACGGCCCCCCCGACGAGGACCACCGCCAGGATCAGAAGGAGGACGAAACACCCCATACATCCGAACTTCATAGCCGCACCCTAGCATCGGCGTCTCATAAGGATCAATAAAAAAAGGCATTTATTTGAGTTCATGGGATTTTTCCACTCACACATTGACAAGTATAAACTCAGATGATATTAGATGAACAGACTAAGATTTGTAATTCCATAAGGAGACCGTACATGGCGAAGGTAATCGGCATCGACCTCGGCACGACGAATTCGGTGGTGGCGGTGATGGAAGGCGGTGACCCGACGGTCATCTCCAACCAGGAGGGGAGCCGCCTCACCCCGTCGGTGGTCGGGTTCACGAAGGACGGGGAGATCCTGGTGGGCCAGGTGGCCAAGCGCCAGGCCATTACCAACCCCGAGAACACCGTCTTTTCCATCAAGCGCTTCATGGGGCGCCGCTACGACGAGGTGCTGCAGGAGACCAAGCTCGTCCCATACAAGGTCGTGAAGGCCGATAACGCGGACGCGCGCGTGGAAGTGCGCGGCAAGGTGTACTCGCCTCCCGAGATCTCGGCCATGATCCTCCGCAAGCTCAAGGAGGCCGCCGAGGCCTACCTGGGCGAGAAGGTCTCGAAGGCCGTCATCACCGTCCCGGCGTACTTCAACGACAGCCAGCGCCAGGCCACCAAGGAGGCGGGGCAGATCGCCGGCCTGGAAGTGCTCCGGATCATCAACGAGCCGACGGCCGCCGCGCTCGCCTATGGGATGGACAAGAAGAAGGACGAGACGATCGCGGTGTACGACCTGGGCGGCGGCACCTTCGACATCTCGATCTTGGAGATCGGCGACGGCGTGTTCGAGGTGAAGGCCACCAACGGCGACACGCACCTGGGCGGCGATGACTTCGACCAGCGGGTCGTCGACTGGATCGCCGAGGAGTTCAAGCGTGAGAACGGCATCGACCTCAAGAGGGACCGGATGGCGCTCCAGCGGCTGAAGGAGGCCGCGGAGAAGGCCAAGTGCGAGCTCTCGACGACCCTCCAGACCGAGATCAATCTCCCGTTCATCACGGCCGACGCGAACGGGCCCAAGCACCTCGTGCTCACGCTGACGCGCGCGAAGCTCGAATCGCTGGTGGCCGACCTGATCGAGCGCACGCTCGGCCCGTGCCGGCAGGCGCTGCAGGACGCCGGCAAGAGCCCGCGGGACATTGACGAGGTCATCCTGGTCGGGGGCCAGGCCCGGATGCCGAAGGTGCAGGAGATGGTGAAAGCCCTCTTCGGGAAGGAGCCCCACAAGGGCGTGAACCCGGACGAAGTCGTGGGCGTCGGCGCGGCCATCCAGGCCGCCGTGCTCACCGGCGACGTCAAGGACATGGTCCTGCTCGACGTCACGCCGCTGTCGCTCGGCATCGAGACGCTCGGAAGCGTGATGACCCGACTCATCGAACGCAACACCACGATCCCGACGAAAAAGTCCGAGATCTTCACGACCGCCGCCGACAACCAGACGTCGGTGGAGGTGCACGTGCTGCAGGGCGAGCGGCCCATGGCGCGCGACAACCGGACCCTGGGCAAGTTCCACCTGGTCGGGATCCCACCGGCCTCGCGCGGCGTGCCGCAAATCGAGGTGACGTTTGACATCGACGCGAACGGCATCGTGAACGTCTCGGCCCGGGACACGGCGACGGGCAAGCAGCAGAACATCACGATCACGGCCTCGTCCGGGCTCACCAAGGAAGAGATCAACCGGATGATGAAGGAGGCGGAGGCGCACGCGGCGGAGGACGCCCAGCGCCAGCAGGAGATCGAGGTCCGCAACCAGGCGGACTCGTTGGTGTACACGACCGAGCGGACGCTGCGGGAGCACGGCGACAAGGTTCCGGAGGGCGAGCGCAAGGTGATCGAGGACGCGCTCAACGAGGCCCGCGAGGCGCTGAAGGGCGACGACATCAACCGGATCACGCGCGCCCAAGAGAACCTGATGAAGGCCTCGCACAAGCTGGCGGAAATCATGTACCGCGAGGCCCAGGCCAAGGCCGGGGCCACCAGCACCGAGGGTGGGGCGACGGGTCAGGCGAAGTCCAAGGCCCCCGAGGGGGACGTGGTGGATGCCGAGTTCGAGGATCTCGGCGAGAAGAAGTAGTGCCGGGCCAACTGACGTCGCCACGACCCACTTCGTGGGTGCCCGCCAAGGATGGCCTTCGGCCATTGATCAGCGTCGGTCGTCACCGATCAATTCCTTTGTGGGCACCGCGTCCGGCCGCAGGCCGGCGTGGTCGCTACGCTCCGGTCGGCTCGTCCCTCGGGCCTTGTCTGGCTCGTCATTTGTCCCGGCACCGAAACTCGCTGGAGGCGCAGTAAATGAGGCGGGACTACTACGCGGTGCTGGGCGTCAGTATCGGCGCCGGCCAGCGGGAGCTCCGTCAGGCCTACCGCCGGCTGGCCCGCCAGTACTCCCCCGACGTCAACTTGTGGGATGTCGAGGCGGGGGGGCTGTTCGACGAGATCTCTGAAGCCTATCGGATTCTCAGTGATCCCGGTGCGCGCTCTTTGTACGATCGCTTCGGCCACCGCGCGTTCCGCCGCCCGGCGGGCGAAGCGCAGGGGCAGCGGGGGGACGATGTGTACGTCCCCGTGGAGCTCTCGTTCGCCGACGCGGCGCGCGGCGTCGGGCTGACGCTGACCGTGGAGCGCTTCCGGCCGTGCCCGGAGTGCGCGGGGGCGGGGTGCCCGGCATGCCGCGACCGCGGCCTTCGGCCGGAGGTCGCGGAGGTGCCGGTCGCGATCCCCCCGGGGGTGGACACGGGGGCGCAGCTCCGCGCGCTGGGGGAGGGGCATGCGGGGCCGTTCGGAGGCCCGCGGGGTGACCTGATCGTGATCACGCGCGTCGCGGAGCATCCATTCTTCATCCGCAAGGGCGACAACGCGCACTGCGAGGTGCCCGTGACGCTCGGCGAGGCGGTGCTCGGCGCGCGGATTCGGGTGCCGACGCTCGACGGCGAGACGGCGCTGGTCCTGCCGCCCGGCACCCAGAGCGGCCAGGTGTTCCGCCTCCGCGGCAAGGGCATGCGGCGGCTGCACGGCGAGGGCACCGGGGACCTGTACGTCACGGTGCGCGTGAGCATCCCGCGGGGGCTGGACGCGCGGACCCAGGGGATCTTCCGCGAGCTCGAGCGCCTGCTGCCGGAAACGCCGCGCGCCGGTTACGAGCGCTTTCGAGGGGGTGCAGCGTGACGAACAAGGGCAAGCCGCTCTACATGATCGGCGTGGTGTCCGACATGCTCAAGCTCCACCCGCAGACCCTCCGGTTCTACGAGAAGAAGGGCTTGATCCAGCCGAGCCGCACCGTGGGCCGGACCCGGATGTACTCCGCGGAGGACGTCGAAGAAATTTCCCGCGTCGTCCGTCTCACGCGCGACCTCGGGGTGAATCTTGCGGGCGTCGAGATCATCCTAAAGATGAGGCGCCGGATGCTCGAAATGCAGAAGCAGATCGAGGACCTGCTGGCCTACCTCCGCGAGGATGCCGGCCGGTCCCGGGAGCACCGGGACCGGGGCCCCGGCGAGGCGCTGGTCCGCGCGGCGTCGGGGCAGCTCCGCCCGCTCGACGTGTTTTGACGGTAGGGGGCCGACCATGACCGCCCAGTCCACGCTGATGCTCCCCGATCTCCTGTCCATCCTCCCTCTCCGGGACACGGTGCTCTTTCCCCAGGCCGTGCTCCCGCTGGCCGTGGCGCGCGCGCCGTCGGTGCGCCTCGTGGACGACGCCCTCGGAGGCTCCCGCCTCATCGGCGTGGTCACGCAGCGCGACCTGGCCGTCGAGGAGCCCGGCCCCGACGATCTGCACGCCGTCGGCACGGCGGCCCTGATCCACAAGGTGCTGAAGCAGCCGGACGGGACGCTCCGCCTCGTGGTGCAGGGGATCGCGCGCTTCCGGATCGACGAGATCGTGCAGCGGGAGCCGTTCCTTCGGGCGCGCGTCGAGGAGGTCGTGGAGGCGGAGCCCGCGGCGGGGGACCTCGAGGTCGAGGCGTTGACCCGCAGCGTCGCCAACCTCTTCCAGAAGATCATCGCGCTGTCGCCCATGCTGCCGGACGAGCTGGCCGGCGTGGCCCTCAACATCGCCGACCCCGGCCGCCTGAGCGACGTCATCGCCGCGTCGCTGCCGACCCTCGGCTCGGCCACGAAGCAGGATCTTCTCGAGACGGTGGACGTCAAGCGACGGCTCGAGAAACTGATCGCGGCGCTCGCAAAAGAAACCGAGGTGCTGGAGCTGGGCTCCAAGATCCAGTCCCAGGTCCAGTCGGAGATGTCGAAGACCCAGCGCGAGTACTACCTGCGCGAGCAGATGAAGGCGATCCAGAAGGAGCTCGGCGAGAGCGACGAGCGCAGCCAGGAGATCGGCGAGCTGCGCCAGAAGATCGAGGCGGCCGGGATGTCCGAGGAGGCCCGGAAGGAGGCCCTCCGCGAGCTCGACCGCCTGGCCAAGATGCCGCCGGCGGCCGCCGAGTACACCGTGGCGCGGACCTACCTCGACTGGCTGATCGCGCTTCCCTGGCAGAAGGAGACGGCCGACCAGCTCGACATCGCCCGGGCGCGGGAGATCCTCGACGAGGACCACTGGGGGCTCGAGAAGGTGAAGGACCGTATCTTGGAATATCTGGCCGTCAAGAAGATCCGGGCCGGCGGGAAGGACCCGATCCTCTGCTTCGTGGGCCCGCCCGGCGTGGGGAAGACCTCCCTCGGCAAATCGATCGCGCGCGCCCTCGGCCGGAAGTTCGTGCGCATCTCGCTCGGCGGGATCCGCGACGAGGCCGAGATCCGCGGCCATCGCCGCACGTATATCGGCGCGCTCCCGGGCCAGATCATCAAGGGGCTCCGGCGGGTCGAGTCGAAGAACCCCGTGTTCATGCTGGACGAGGTCGATAAGCTCGGGATGGACTTCCGCGGGGACCCGGCCTCGGCGCTGCTCGAGGTGCTCGACCCCGAGCAGAACAGCACGTTCCGGGATCACTACGTGGACGTGCCCTTCGACCTTTCCAAGGCGCTGTTCATCACGACCGCCAACATCCTGGACCCCGTGCCGCCGGCCCTGCGGGACCGGATGGAGGTGCTGGAGCTCCCCGGGTACACGGAGGAAGAGAAGGTCGCCATCGCGCGGCGGCACCTGATCCCCAAGCAGACCGCCGAGCACGGCCTCGTCGCGGGCGCGCCGATCGAGTTCACCGATGACGCGCTGCGATTGCTGATCAGGAACTACACGCGGGAGGCCGGGCTCCGGAACCTGGAGCGGGAGATCGCGACCCTGTGCCGGAAGGTGGCCCGCCGGCGGGCCGAAGGGCGGACCGACGCGGTCACCATCTCGCCGGAAGTTGTCACCGAGTTCCTGGGGGCGCCGAAGTATCTTCTCGAGGAGCTGGAGGAGCGGACCCGGGTGCCCGGCGTCGCCGTCGGGCTGGCGTGGACCGCCGCGGGTGGCGACATCCTCTTCGTGGAGGCGAGCCGCATGAAGGGCGGCAAGACGCTGTCCCTTACCGGCCAGCTCGGCGACGTCATGAAGGAGTCCGCCCAGGCCGCGCTCTCGTGGGTCCGCTCGCACGCCGCCGACGTGGGGATCCCCTCCAACTTTTGGGAGTCCTCCGACATTCACCTCCACGTCCCGGCGGGCGCCATCCCCAAGGATGGGCCCTCCGCGGGCGTGACGATGGTGACCGCCCTCGTCTCGCTCCTCAAGGGCCGCTCCGTCCGGCCCGACCTCGCCATGACGGGCGAGATCACCCTCACGGGCCGCGTCCTTCCGGTCGGCGGAATCAAGGAGAAGGTGCTGGCCGCCAAGCGCGCCGGGGTCAAGACCATGATCCTGCCGAAGCGGAACGAAAAGAATCTTCTGGAAGACGTCCCGCAGGCGGTCCGGGAGTCCATGACCTTCCACCTGGTGGAGAGCATTCCCGAGGCGATCGCCCTGGCGTTCGTCGAGTTGCCGGACCGGTCGGAGCCCGTGGTCCCGGGCCAAGTGGCCGATGCACTCGCCCGGCCGACGGCTTTCTGACACCGAGCCGAGGCTAACCTCTCGACTTCTCGATCCGTCGCCCCTGGCACGTCCTTTGCTCTAAAAAGAAATTCGCAAGACTTGACAGGCCGGAGCGCGGCCCTCTACGATGGAGCGTACTGTGCCACGTTCGCTTCTTTTCCTCTTCGCGGCGGCGCTGGGATTCCTGGGCTGGGCCGACCCAGCGCCGGCGTCGTCTTTCCGGATGGTGGACAAGGATGGGGTGGTCCACCTCACGAACGCCCCCACCAATTCTCGCTACCAGCCCCAGCCCGGGTGGAGCGGCACGGCGTCGGGCTGGCTGGCGATCCCTGAAGCCGTGCGTGGGCGCTACGCCCAGCAGATCGTGGACGCGGCCGACCGTTACGGCGTGGACCCGGGCCTCGTCCAGTCGGTGATCCGGGTCGAGTCGGCCTTCAACCCGTGGGCCGTGTCGCGCAAGGGGGCGCGGGGGCTCATGCAGCTCATGCCGCGGACCGCCTCCGCCCTCGGGGTGCGCGACGCCTTCAACCCGGCCCAGAACATCGACGGCGGCGTGCGCCACCTGCGGAGCCTGATTGATCGCTACGGGGGGAATCTGCTGCTGGCGCTGGCCGCCTACAACGCCGGCGCCCAGGCGGTCGATTGGTACCGCGGGATCCCGCCGTACCCCGAGACGCAGCAGTACGTCCGGCGCATCCTCTCCCTCTACGGCGGGGGCTCAGGCGCGGGCACGCCCCAGGTCATCTACCGGTACGAGGACTCGCAGGGGAGCATCGTCTATACGAACATCCCGCCGGTTTTCCCCACGGCGGGCCGATAAGCTTCGCACGACCCCCTTGGCCTGCTCGCTTCTCGGCCCGCCGTCCGACGCGAACTAGGCGCGGCGCCAGACCAGATCCAGGAACCGGTCCAGGAAGCCGTCGTTGACGAAGACGTCCACCGCCTCGCGCGTGGACCGGTGATCCATGCCCCAGATGGCCGCGCGCTTGCCGGACTCCGGGTTCATCTGGATGAAGCACTGCTGGTCCCGCGTGAACGCCACCGGCAGGTCCTCGTAGATCTGCGCCGTGAAGGCGTTGACGCCCGGACCGCCGATGGCGATGGCGGGAAAGAAGTCGGCCATCTCCTGATTCATCACCCACATGTCCGTGAGGACCACCGCCGAGCGGTTCTCGGCCCCTGCGCCGCGCGTGTTGACGAGGCGCCTCAGCTCGTACGCGATGGGCCGATCCTCCTCCTCGGGCAGGATGCCGTACCCCACCACGATGAGGATCGTGGAGCGGATGTCGAAGTAGCGGGCCATTACTTGATCAGATTGGCGAGGACGCGGAAGTCGTCCGTGTCGGCTTTCTGGAGGAGCTGGAAGAGCACGCTCTCGGACGTGGTGATCACCGCGCCGGCCTGCCGGAGCTGATCCACGCCCATCCGCCAGCTCCCCTGGGTGCGCGAAGTCACGGCGTCGGCTGCCACGTGGACCGCGTAGCCCTCCGCGAGGAGGTCGAGTCCCGTCAGCAGGACGCAGACGTGGGCCTCGATCCCCGCCAGGATCACCTGCCTCCGACCCGTCGCCCGGAGCCGCGCGCTGAACCCTTCGGCGTCGCAGCAGGAGAACGCCACCTTTTCGACCGGCTCCACGGGCCCGAGCGCTTCCTTGAGCTCCGGCAGCGTGTGGCCGAGCCCCTTGGGGTACTGCTCGGTGATCACGGTCGGCAGCCCGAGTCGGCGGGCTGCCGTCGCAAGCACCTTGAGGTTCTTGACCACTTCCTCCCGGTGCTCGGCGTCCATGGCGGCGAAGAGCCGCTCCTGCACGTCCACGACGACGAGCGCGCTCCCGTCGCGGGTGAGCTTCATCGGGTGGGGCATGCCTCCCTCCTCGCGGAAGCATCAGAGCCACCGGTCGAGGCCTCGATACTGGATCGCCTCGGCGAGG
>JBBTEL010000305.1:0-3880 GCA_038042325.1 Candidatus Methylomirabilota bacterium | reverse complement strand
GCCGGGCTGACGACGGGGAGCATCTATGCCCTGATCGCCCTGGGCTTCGTGACGATCTACAACGTCACGGGGATCATCAACTTCGCCCAGGGCGAATTCGCCATGCTGGGGCCCATGGTGCTCATCTCGCTCGGGCCCCTGGGCTTGCCGCTCCCCCTGGGGGTGGCCGTGGCCGTCGCCGCGGTCACCCTCACGGGGGGGGTGGTCGAGCGCCTCACGATCCATCCCGCGCGCGCCCGCCGCGCCTCGCCGGTCACCCTGATCATTATCACGATCGGCGTGGACATCGCCGTCCGCGGGATCGCGCTGCTCATCTGGGGAACGGACCCTTTCCCCCTCCCGCCCTTCACCGCGGGGCCGCCCCTCCGGGTGGCCGGGGCGATCATCACCCGCCAGGGTGTCTGGATCCTCGGGACCACCGCGCTGATCCTGGCCTTCCTCTACGTCTTCTTCGAGCACACCTACCCGGGAAAGACGCTGCGGGCGTGCGCCATCAACCCGCTCTCAGCCCGGCTCAGCGGCATCCGCCCCGACCGGATGTCGCTCCTGGCGTTCGCGCTTTCGGGGGGGCTCGGTTCGGTGGCGGGGATCGTCATCGCGCCGCTGACGCTGGTCTCCTACGACATGGGGCTGTACCTGGGGCTCCGCGGCTTCGTCGCCGCCATCATGGGAGGGCTGGTGAACCCCGCCGGCGCGGTGGCCGGCGCCCTCCTGCTCGCGGTGCTCGAAAATCTCGCGGGCGGGATCTTCCGCGCAGCCTACAAGGAGACGGTGGCGTTCGTCGTCCTCTTCCTCATCCTCTTCTTCCGCCCCCACGGGATCTTTGGCCGGGGCGCCCGGGGCGGTTTATGACACTCGGAGTGGGGCTGCGCCCCCCTGATCTCGCGAGTGCGCGAGCGGAAGCGAGCCACCTCTGCGGGCACCCGCGCCACTTCAGGTGGCGCGGGTCGCGGCAAAGCCCGCGCTCGAACAGCCTATGAAAGCCTGGGCCTTCGTTGGGGGCGTCGTGGTCCTCGCACTCATTCCAGTCTTCGTCAGGACCCCGTCCTACCTGGACGTCCTCATCTACGTCGGCATCTACTCCATCGTCACCACCGGCCTCTGCCTCCTGACCGGGTACGCCGGGCAGATCTCGCTGGGCCAGGCTGCCTTCTACGGCCTAGGGGCCTACGCCTCCGCCATCCTGACGGTCTCGTACGGCGTCCCATCCTCCATCGCCCTGATCGCGGGAATCATCCTCACGGCGGCGATCGCCTATGGGTTCGGGATCCCGATCCTGAAGCTCAAGGGCCACTACCTGGCGATGGCGACGCTGGCCTTCGGCATCATCACCTACCTGGCCTTCGTCGAGTTCAAAGATCTGACCGGCGGGCCGTCGGGGATCCCCGGGGTGCCGCCGTTCTCGCTCTTCGGCTTCCGGTTCGACAGCGACCTCAAGCGCTACTACCTGACCACCGGCGCCGCGCTGCTGACGCTGCTGGTCGCGCGCAACGTCGTGAACTCCCGCATCGGCCGCGCGCTCCGGTCCATCCACGGCAGCGAGGTCGCTGCCGAGACGCTCGGGGTGGACACTGCCCGGCACAAGCTCCAGGTCTTCGCCCTGAGCGCGGCCATGGCCAGCCTGGCCGGGAGCCTCTACGCCCACCACCTGGGGCTGGTGAGCCCGGCCGCGTTCACCTTCGTGGCCTCGGTGGAGTTCGTCGTGATGGCGGCCATCGGCGGCCTCGCGAGCGTCTGGGGCGCGCCCTTCGGCGCGGCGGCCATCACGATCCTGACCGAGGCGATCCGGCGCGTGATGCCGCGCCTGCTCTCCTACGCCTCAGGCGAGCACGAGGTGATCGCCTACGGCATCATCCTGGTCGCCATCATGATCTTCATGCCCGAAGGGCTCGTGTCCGGTCTGCGCGCCTCTTTCTGGCGGCGGCGCCAGGCCGGTGGCTGATGGCGCCGGCGCTGCTGTCCGCGCGGGGGCTCGCCAAAACATTCGGCGGCGTGGTGGCCGTGGCCGACGTGACCTTCGACGTCCCCGCGGGCGAGATCCGCGCGATCATCGGCCCCAACGGGGCGGGGAAGACCACCATCTTCAACCTCATCACGGGCATCTTCCCTCTGGACCGAGGGGAGATCCGGTTCAAGGAGCAGGGGCTCAGCGGTCTCTCCACGTGGCAGCGGGCGCGGCTCGGGATCGCCCGGACCTTCCAGAACCTCCAGATCTTCACCAACATGACCGTGCTCGAGAACGCGATGGTCGGCCGCCACCGCCAGAGCCGGGCGGGCCTGCTGGCCGCCGCCTTCCGGACGCCGGGCTCCCGCCGCGAGGAGGCCAAGATCCGCGAGGGGGCCCTTGCCTGCCTGGAGCTGGTCGGCCTTGCCGAACGCTCTCAAGACCCGGCCGGCAGCTTGCCCTTCGGTCAGCAGCGGCTGCTCGAGATCGCCCGCTGCCTGGCCACCGAGCCCACGCTGCTGCTCCTGGACGAGCCGGCGGCGGGGCTGAACCTCGCCGAGACCGACGCGCTCGGGCAGCTGATCCTGTCGCTCCGCCGCCGCGGCATCACGATCCTGCTGGTGGAGCACCTCATGGACCTCGTGATGGGGATCTCGGATTCCGTCCTCGTCCTGAACTACGGCCAGGTGCTGGCCCACGGCTCCCCCGAGGCCGTGCAGAACAACCCGGCGGTGATCGAGGCCTACCTCGGGGTCGAGGTCGCGGATGCTTGAGGTCGAGGAACTCTTCGTGTCCTATGGCGCGATCCGGGCCCTCAGCGGCGTCAGCCTGAGCGTCGGCGAAGGGAGCATCGTGACTCTCATCGGCGCCAACGGCGCCGGCAAGACGACCCTGCTCCGCGCCATCTCCGGGCTCCTCAGGCCGGGGAGCGGGCGCATCGCGTTCGACGGCCGGGAGATCACGGGGAGGGCGGCCGAGGACGTCGTGAGGCTCGGAATCTCTCACGCCCCCGAGGGGCGCCAGAACTTCGCGGCCCTCACGGTCAGGGACAACCTCCTGATCGGCGCATATCCCGTATACCGCCGCCACGGGAAGGCCGGGGTCCAGGCCGACCAGGAGCGCGTGTTCACGCTCTTCCCCGTCCTCCGGCAGCGCCAGCGCCAGCTGGCGGGCACGCTCTCCGGCGGCGAGCAGCAGATGCTGGCCATCGGCCGCGTCCTCATGGCGCGGCCACGCCTCGTGCTCCTGGACGAGCCGTCCATGGGCCTCGCCCCGCTGGTGGTCCGCGAGATCCTGAAGCAGATCCGCCGCCTCCCCGAGGCCGGCACCACGGTGCTGCTCGTCGAGCAGAATGCGCGGAGCGCGCTGGCCATCGCCGATCGGGGCTACGTGATCGAGACGGGGCGCGTGGTGCTGGCAGGGAGCGCGGACGAGCTCAAGCGGGACCCGCGGGTCCAGGCGGCCTACCTCGGCCGCGCGACGAAAGCAGCCGGAACGCGGTGAGCATCGAGAAGATCCGGGAGCAGGTGAGCGGGGACCCGTTCGCCGCCTCGCTCGGGATCGAGCTCCTCGACCTGGCCCCGGGCTACTGCAAGGCCGCCATGCGGCTCACGCCCCAGATGGTGAACTTCCAGGGGAACCCTCACGGCGGCGCCATCTTCTCGCTGGCCGACTACGCGTTCGGCGCCGCCTGCAACGCCCACGGCGACCCGGCCGTGGCGCTCTCCGTCACGATCCAGTTCCTGGCGGCGGTCAAGCCCGGCACGCGGCTGGTCGCCGAGGCCCGCGAGCAGCGTCAGGGGCGGCGGGCCAGCTTCTACACGATGACGGTCACCGCCGAGGACGGCACCGTCGTGGCCACCTGCCAGGCCGTCGCCCTCCGCCCCACCTGACGGGGTCAGGCATGCGTATTTGCGTTACGTAACGCAAATACGC
>JBBTEL010000304.1:2009-6948 GCA_038042325.1 Candidatus Methylomirabilota bacterium | reverse complement strand
GGGCCGCGCCCTGCGACAGGACCCGCCCGCCGCAGGCGACGATCGTTCGTGAATAATGGGGCTAGAGGAGGTGGACGAAGAGGGAGTCGGAGAGGAGGAAGCCCGCCTCGGTCAGCCGGCAGCGATCGCCGGCGACCTCGAGCAATCCCAGGGACGCCCAGGTCTCGACGAGGGAGCGTGCGTCCTCGAGCCCGGCGAGAGGAACGCCGTCGCTCAGCCGGAGCCCGAGAATGACCTTCTCGGCCTTTCGCTGAGCCGGAGTGAGGACTTCGTGCGTCCCGAGGGGAAGGCTGCCGGCCTCCAGCATGGTGCAGTACCGCTCGACGGGCTTGACGTTGCCGTAGCGGACATCGCCCAGGAAGCCGCAGGCCCCCGGCCCGAAGGCCAGGTATTCCTCGGCCCGCCAGTACACCTGGTTGTGGCGCGACCTCCTACCGCCGCGCGCGTAGTTGGAGATTTCGTAGTGCTCGTAGCCGGCCTCGCGCGCCATCCGGGCCAGGGCCCAGTACTGGGCCGTCACCGTCTCCTCGCCCGGAAGCCCCGCCCCGCCAAGGCATGCCCACCGGCTCCCCTCGTCCAGGGTGAGCGCGTAGGCCGACAGATGCTCGGGCCGCCAGGCCAGCCCCTCGCGCACCGTGGACTCCCAGCGCGCGACATCCTGCCCCGGCAGGCCGTACATCAGATCCAGGCTCACGTTGTCAACTCCGGCGGATCGCGCGGCATCGAAGGCCCGCCGCGCGTCGTCCGGCGAGTGAAGCCGGCCGAGGCGCACGAGGAGATCGTCGTCGAGGCTCTGGACGCCGAGGCTCAGTCGGTTCACTCCCGCCAGGCGATACCCCTCGGCCTTGGCGCGGGTCAGGCTTTCGGGATTGCACTCGACCGTCACCTCAGCGCCGGGATCCAGGGCGAACCGCTTCCTCAGGCGGTCGAGGATCGTTTCCAGTTCGATCGGCTCGAGCAGCGACGGCGTCCCCCCGCCGAAGAACACGGTGCCAATGGTGACGTCGCCCACCCACGCCGCTTCGCCGACCAGGTCGATCTCGTTAAGGAGGGTGGAGAGAAACCGGTCCATCGCCGCGAGCCGATAGGGACCGGTATTGAACGAGCAGTAATGGCAGCGCTGACGGCAGAACGGAATGTGGAGGTAGACCCCGAGCGGGCCCCGCCGGCTCGGGGTCCAGGCGAGCGTCATGGCCGGGAACGCTCCAGCGGGCAGGCGATCTTCCCGCCGCCGTCGAAGTAACAGGCCAGCCGGCGCCAGCGGAGCCAGTGGGTGTCCCCGTCCCAGGACCAGTAGATGATGAAAGCCTTGCCCCGGACCTTGTCGCGCTTGAGGAAGCCCCAGTAGCGGCTGTCCTGGGAGTTGTCGCGGTTGTCGCCCATCATGAAGAACGAATCGGGCGGGACGGTGGACGGGCCGTACTCCACGTTGGTGTGGGAGGTGCCGTCGTTGTATAGGGCGTAGGGCTCGTCCAGGGGTCTCCCGTTGACGTACACCGTGCGCCCCTTGATGTACACCTCGTCGCCCGGCAGGCCGATCACCCGCTTGATGAAGTCGCGCTTTTCGTCCCAGGGGTACTTGAACACGATGATGTCGCCGCGCTGGGGCCCGCGGATGCCGGGCAGGTGGAGGCTGGTGAAGGGGACCTCGGCGCCGTAGATGAACTTATTCACCAGGATGTAGTCCCCCACCTGGAGCGTGGGGACCATAGAGCCCGAGGGGATCGTGAAGGCCTGGACGACGAAGGTCCGGATCACCAGCGCCAGCAGGATGGCGATGACGATCGCCTCGATGTACTCCCGCGTGAGAGACTTCCGCCGCTTCGTCTCGACGGGGACAGGGCGGGCGATCTCGTCGGTCACCGGGGCGTCTTTGGGCGCGGTGGGGTCCAGGGCCATCAGCTTCTCAAGACGGACAGGAAGGCCTCCTGCGGCACCTCGACCTTGCCGAGCTGCTTCATCCGCTTCTTGCCTTCCTTCTGTTTTTCGAGGAGCTTCCGCTTGCGCGTGATGTCGCCGCCGTAGCACTTGGCGGTGACGTTCTTGCGGATCGCCTTCACCGTTTCGCGGGCGATCACCCGGCTGCCGATGGCCGCCTGGATCGCCACCTCGAACATCTGGCGCGGGATCACCGCCCGCAGCTTCTCGGCGAGCGTCTTGCCCTTCTCGTAGGCCTTGTCGCGGTGCACGATGACGGAGAGCGCGTCCACGGCGTCGCCGTTCAGGAGGATGTCGAGCTTGACCATGTCCGCGGGGCGGAACTCGAGGAAGTCGTAGTCGAAGGAGGCGTACCCCTTCGAGATGGACTTGAGACGATCGTAGAAGTCCACGATGATCTCCGACAGCGGGAAGTCGAAGGTGATGTGGACCCGCTTGCCCAGGTACTCGAGGGCCCGGTGCTCGCCCCGCTTGTCCTGCGCCAGCCGGTAGATCGGGTTCATGAACTCCGTGGGCGCGAAGACGGAGGACCGCACGAACGGCTCCTCGATGTGGTCGATCTCGTCGGCGGGCGGGAGCTTGGCGGGGTTCTCGATCTCCACCGTCTCCCCCGCCGTGGTCAGCACGCGGTAGCGCACGCTCGGCGAGGTGACGATCAGCGCCAGCCCGAACTCGCGCTCGAGGCGCTCCTGGACGATCTCCATGTGCAGGAGCCCCAGGAAGCCGCACCGAAAGCCGTAGCCCAGCGCGAGAGAGGTCTCGGGCTCGAAGGTGAACGCCGAGTCGTTCAGCCGGAGCTTGTCGAGCGCGTCCCGGAAGGTCTGGTAGGCTGTGTCCTCCACCGGGTAGAGCCCGGCAAAGACCATGGGCTTGGCGTCGCGGTAGTCGGGGAACGGAACGGCGGTCGGGCGGTTGGCGTCGGTGATCGTTTCGCCGACCTTGGCGTCGGCCACGCGCTTGATCCCCGCGGTGAGGTAGCCCACCTGGCCCGCCGACAGCTCCTCCACGGGCTTCATCTCGGGGGTGAAGACCCCGACCTGCTGGACCTCGTACACGCGCCCGTTGGACATGAGGAGCGCCGGGATGCCCGCGCGCACGCGCCCGTCGAAGACCCTGACGTACACCACCACGCCCTGGTACGGATCGTAGAAGGAATCGAAGACCAGCGCCTTCAGCGGCGCCGCCGGATCACCCGGAGGCGGCGGGATGCGGTGGACGATCGCTTCCAGGACCTCCGGCACGCCGGTGCCGAGCTTGGCCGAGATAGGGATGGCGTCGTCGGGGTTGAGCCCGAGGATCTCGGCGATCTGGCGCCGGGTCCCCTCCACGTCGGCCTGGGGGAGATCGATCTTGTTGATGACCGGGATGATCGTGAGGTTGGCCTCGAGGGCCAGGTAGAAGTTGGCCAGGGTCTGGGCCTCGACTCCCTGCGCGGCGTCCACGATCAGGAGCGCTCCCTCGCAGGCTGCCAGCGAACGGGAGACCTCATAAGAAAAGTCGACGTGCCCCGGGGTGTCGATCAGGTTGAGCGTGTATTCCTGGCCGTCCTGGGCGAGGTAGGGGAGGCGGACCGTGTGCTGCTTGATCGTGATCCCGCGCTCGCGCTCCAGGTCCATGGAGTCCAGCACCTGGTCCACGGCCTTCTTGGGGTCCATGGCCCCGGTCAGGGCCAGCAGCCGATCCGCCAGGGTGGACTTGCCGTGGTCGATGTGGGCCACGATGGAGAAGTTTCGGATTCGGGAAAGTGCCACGAAGTTCAGGATATCACGGGACGACTTCGTTTTCCCCGACTACGGCGCCGGCGGCGACCCGCGCGCCTCGTCCGATCACGGCCCCGGAGCCCACCACGCATGCCCTGACGACGGCGGCCTCGCCGACCGACACGCCGTCCCAGAGGACGGCCTCTTCGACGCGGCCGCCCCGGCCGACGCGCACGTTGTCTCCGAGCACGCTCCACGGGCCCACGCTGGCTTCGGGCTCCAGCCTGACTGCCGCGCCGAGAACCGCGGGCCCCCTGACGACGGCCCCGGGGGCGATGGACACGCCCGCCCCCACCCACACGTCACCGCTCCGGGTTCCCGGCGGGGTGAGGGGTGTGTCCACGAGGCCTTTGAGGAGGTCCATCTGCGCCAGGCGATACTGCTCCGGGCTCCCGATGTCCCGCCAGTACGCCCGGGCCGCGAAGCCGTAGGCGGGGATCCGGCGTTCCAGGAGGCCGGGGAAGAAGTCGCGCTCCATGGAGACGGCGCGGCCCGCCGGGATCAGGTCGAGCAGCTCGCGCTCGAGGAGGTAGATGCCCGCGTTGATGGTGTTGGTGGTGACCTGCTCGCGCGACGGCTTCTCCAGGAAGCGCCGGATCCGGCCGTCGGGCTCCGTCTCCACCAGCCCGAAGGCAGTCGGGTCCTCCACGGGCGTGAGGTAGATGCTGGCCCGGGCCCCGCGCGCCGTATGGAAGCCGAGCATCCCGGCGAGGTCCACGTCGGTCAGGACGTCGCCGTTCAGGACCACCAGCCGGCCCGCCGTCAGCGTGGCGGCGTTCTTGACCCCACCGGCCGTCCCCAGCGGCTCCGCCTCCACCGCGTAGCGGAGCCTCACGCCGACCTCCCGCCCGTCCCCGAGCCGCGCCTGGACAGCCTCGACGAGGTAGGAGCAGGCCAGGACGACGTCCACCACGCCGTGCCGGCGCAGGAGGGCGAGCTGGTAGTGGAGGAAGGGAATGTTGAGGAGGGGGACGATGGGCTTGGGGCGCCCGAGCGTCAGCGGGCGGAGCCGGGTGCCCTGGCCGCCCGCCAGGATTACCGCGGCGGGGGCGGCGTCCAGGGCTCGGCCTCACTGATCAGCATGACGGGGATGCCGTCCCGGATCGGGTAGGCCTTCCGGCACGCGCGGCAGATGATCCGGGTCTCCTCGAAGAGCAGGTCTCCCTTGCACGCCGGGCAGGCCAGGATGGCTTTGAGCTCGTCGTCGATCATGATCGCTTCTCCTTTATCTGGGCACGGGC
>JBBTEL010000304.1:0-1909 GCA_038042325.1 Candidatus Methylomirabilota bacterium | reverse complement strand
CTGAAATAGCTCACAGTGCGGCGGAGACCCTCGTCGAGGGTCACGTGCGGCGTCCACCCCAGGACGCGCTTGGCCGCGCTCGCGTCCAGGACGCTGCGGTGCTGCTCCCCGGGCTTCGCGGGACCGTGGCGCGCCTCGGCCGCGACCCCCGCTGCCACCTCCAGCCGCTTCAGCAGGGCGTTCACTGAGGTCTCGACGCCCGTGCCGATGTTGACGGGGCCGCTCACGTCGGCTCGCTCCAGCGCGCGCAGGTTCGCTTCCGCCACGTCCTCGACATAGACGTAATCCCGCGTCTGCTCGCCGTCGCCGTTGATCGTGATCGGCTCTCGGTGGAGGATCCGGTGGGAGAAGATCGCCACCACACCGGCCTCTCCCATGGGGTTCTGCCGGGGGCCGAAGACGTTGGCGTACCTGAGGGCGATCCCGCCCACGCTGTAGAGCCTCTCCCAGCACGCCAGGTAGTGCTCGGCGACGAGCTTGGAAATGCCGTACGGCGAGGCCGGCCTTTTCGGTTGATCTTCCGGGGTCGGCAGCACGGTCGTGTCGCCGTAGATGGCGCCGCCGGTGGAGGCGTACACGACCCGGGAGACCTGGTGCCGCCGGCAGCAGAGGAGGAGGTTGAGCGTGCCGCCGATGTTGATGGCGGCGTCGAGGGCGGGATCTTCCACCGACCGGCGAACCTCGGCCTGGGCGGCAAGGTGGATCACCGCGTCGGGACAGTCGGCCTCGAACACTTCAGCCAGCCGTGGGCTCCGGACGTCCGCGACGTGGAGCGTCGCGCGCGGATCCACGAATTCCCGGCGGCCGGTGGAGAGGTCGTCCACCACGGCGACCTCATGACCCGCCTTGAGGAGGCGGTCAACGACGTGGGAGCCGATGAAGCCGGCGCCGCCCGTGACGAGGACCTTCATCGTGTCCCCAGTTTGGCCCGGAACCACTTGAGCGTCAGCGCGAGCCCTTCGTCCAGGTCCACGCGGGGCTCCCAGCCGAGGAGGGTGCGCGCCCGAGTGATATCGGGCTGGCGCACCTTGGGGTCGTCCACGGGGAGCGGCTTGAAGACGATCGCGCTCTTCGACCCGGAGAGCGCGACGATCCGCTCCGCCAGCTCGCGCACCGTCATCTCCTTGGGGTTGCCCAGGTTCACGGGCTCGTTCACCGGGGACTGCATGAGCCGCCAGATCCCGTCCACCATGTCCGAGATGTAGCAGAAGCTGCGGGTCTGGGAGCCATCGCCGTACACTGTGAGCGGCTCGCCCCGGAGCGCCTGGGTGATCAAGGTTGGAATCGCGCGTCCATCGCCAATCCTCATCCGTTCCCCGTACGTGTTGAAAATACGCGCGATGCGCGTGTTCAGCCCATGGAAGCGGTGGTAGGCCATCGTCATGGCCTCGGCGAATCGCTTGGCCTCGTCGTACACCCCCCGCGGTCCCACCGGGTTCACGTTGCCCCAGTACTCCTCGCGCTGGGGGTGGACGAGGGGGTCGCCGTACACCTCGGAGGTGGAGGCCAGGAGAAACTTCCCCCCCTTTTCCCGGGCCAGGCCGAGCGCCTTGTGGGTGCCGAGCGCGCCGACCTTCAGGGTCTGGATCGGGAGCTGCGCGTAATCCACGGGGGAGGCGGGGCTGGCGAAGTGGAGCACGTAGTCCAGCCGGCCGGCGACGTAGATGTAGTTGGTGACGTCGTGCTTGACGAAGGAGAAACGGGGATCGGTGAGGTGGGCGATGTTCTCGATGTTCCCCGTGAGGAGGTTGTCCATGCAGACCACCTCCGCGCCCTGGCCCAGGAGGAATTCGCAGAGGTGGGAGCCGATGAAGCCGGCGCCGCCTGTCACCAAAACGCGCATCGAACGTCTAAGCGGGGAGAATCGGCCTGCGGCCGACCGAGTAATACTCGAACCCGAGCCGCCGCA
>JBBTEL010000303.1:0-1181 GCA_038042325.1 Candidatus Methylomirabilota bacterium | reverse complement strand
CCGGCTTCCATCTTCGCCAAGCCGGAAGTTCTGAAAGGCTACCGGGTGCTGTCCTGCACCCAGTACATCCTGGGCCCCTCCTGCGCCGCCTACCTGGGCGAGCTGGGCGCGGAGGTGATCAAGATCGAGCTGCCGCGCCGCGGCGAGCCCATGCGCCACTCCACGCCGGGCAACGAGGGCTTCCTCTACCCGCTCTCGCGCTGGGTCCCCCAGTCGGGGACGGGCCTCGGCTTCTTCGGCGCCAACTTCAACGAGTACTTCATCTCGATGGACTTCCACCGCCCCGAGGCGCGGGAGCTCATGTACAAGCTCGCGGCCAAGGCGGACGTCATGGTGGAAAACTACCGGCCCGGCACCTTCGACCGCTGGGGGATCGGCTACCGCCAGCTCCGCGAGATCAACCCGCGCCTGATCTACGTCTGGCTCGGCGGCTTCGGCGGCTGGGGGCCCGGGCGCGTCCGCGCGTCCTACGACATCCTGGGCCAGGCCCAGGGCGGCGCCTTCTCGATCACGGGCCAGCCCGAAGAGCTGGGCGGGTCGCCCTCGAAGCACACGATCTGGCTCGCCGACTACTGGGGCGGCATGATGGGGGCGCTGCACGCGCTCTCGGCCCTCTACTGGCGCGACAACGTCTCGGGGGAGGGGACCTTCATCGAGTACAGCCAGGTCCACGGGGTCAGCCGCCAGCTCGAGTACGCCCTGCCGCTCTACGGCCGCCACGGCATCATCCGCGAGCGCTGGGGCAACTGGGACACCCAGCTCTGCGTCCACGGGATCATCAAGTGCGGCAAGTCGTCCTATCCGAAGTCGGACAACCCCCAGGAGCAGGAGGAGGGGTACATCCTGATCTCGGCCTACGAGGACGGGGATTTCGCCCGCCTGGCCAAGGCCGTCGGCCGGGAGAAGTGGATGCGGCTTTATAAGAGCCATGATGCCCGCGTGAGCCCCGAGAGCCAGCGCGAGATCTACGCCGCGCTGGAGGCCTGGGCCAAGGATAAGACCAAGGAGCAGGTGGCCCAGATCCTGGATCGCGCGCGGATCATCACGCAGCCGGTCTGGAACGCCAAGGAAGTCGCCAGCCATCCCCACTGGCGCGACCGGGGCTCGATCTTCTGGCTGGACGATCCGACGTACGGCGATCTGCTCTCCCAAGGGCCCGCCTACAAGATGTCGGACACGCC
>JBBTEL010000302.1:1292-8761 GCA_038042325.1 Candidatus Methylomirabilota bacterium | reverse complement strand
GCCTCTGCCTGGGGATCTTTCTGATCTACCAGATCGCCCCTCACCTGATCCTGTCTCCTTCACCTTAATCCTCTCCCCCCTCACCCCACTTATAATCCCCTCACCTTCATCCTCTCCCCCTGAGGGGGAGAGGGCAGGGTGAGGGGGGAGAGGAGAAGAGGTGAGGGGCATTCGAGTGGGGGAGGGTGAGGGGTCTAGCGGTTCAGGAACTTCATGACGCTCCGGGCGATGCCGTCCGGATCCAGCCCGTGCTTGGCGTAGAGCCCCTTCGGATCGCCGGACTCGCCGAAGCCCTGGATTCCCAGGCGCTTCACGGGGGTCGGATGCACCTCCGCCAGCAGCTCCGAGACCGCGCTCCCCAAGCCGCCCCAGATCGAGTGGTCCTCCACCGTCACGACGCGGCCCGTCTTCCGCGCCGACCGCACGATCAACTCCTCATCGAGGGGCTTGATGCACGCCACGTTGATGACCTCGGCCTTGACTCCTTCGCCCTCCAACTTCTCCGCCGCCTTGAGAGTGTTGAAGAGGGGACCGCCGCTGGCCAGGATCGTCACGTCGCCGCCGGGACGGAGGACCACGGCCTTCCCGAACTGGAAGCGGTAGTCGGGCGGCGAGACAGGCTCGAGATTCTGGCGGGTGAGGCGGAGGTAGAGGGGGCCCTGGTGCTCGACGGCGTAGGCCACCGCCTGCTTGGTCTCGCTCTCGTCGGCCGGCTGGATGATCGGGATGTTAGGCAGCGCCCGGAGGCAGGCGATGTCCTCGAGCCCCATCTGGCTGTAGCCGTCCTCGCCGATGGCGATCCCCGCGTGGGTGCCGACGATCTTCACGTTGGCCCGGGTGTAGGCCACGGAGACGCGGATCGTCTCGAAGCGCCCCACCACGAAGCAGGCGAAGGAGCAGATGAACGGGATCTTCCCCGCCAGGGCGAGCCCGGCGCCGATCCCGATCATGTTGGACTCGGCGATCCCGACGTTGAAGGCGCGCCCCGGGTAGGCCTTGGCGAAGGCCGAGGTCATGGTGGATTTTCGGAGGTCGGCGTCCACGACCACGATCCGGGGGTCCTGGGCCCCGAGCTCCAGGATCGCTTCGCCGAACGCCGCGCGGGATGCCTTGGCCGGCATGCGGGGTCTCCCTATTTTCTCTCCAGCGCTTCCAGCTCTTTGACGATCGCGGCCGTCTCCGCGTGCGCGCCGAGGTACGCCGCCCAGTCTCCCTCCGCGACCCCGAGGATCTCGCGGATGGCGCGGATCCCTTCGGGGGGCTTTGGGGCCTTGCCGTGCCACTCCGGGTCGTTCTCCATGAAGGAGACCGACTTGCCCTTGACCGTATGGGCCACGATGAAGGTGGGCCGGCCCTTGATCGCCTCGGCCTGGTCCAGGGCCTTGGCGATCTGGGCCGGGTCGTGGCCGTTGATCTCGAGCACCGGCCAGCCGAACCCCTTCCACTTCTCCAGCACCGGCTCGAGGTCCAGCACCTTCTTCACGAAGTCGTCGAGCTGGATCTTGTTGTAGTCGAGGATCACGCAGAGGTTGTCCAGCGGGTGGTCGGGCTGGCCCAGCTTGGGCGCCTCCATGGCGGCCTCCCACACCTGACCCTCCTGGGTCTCCCCGTCGCCCAGGACGCAGTAGACGCGGGAGGGCCGGCCGTCGAGCCTGAGGCCGAGCGCCATCCCCATCGCCATGGAGAGCCCCTGGCCGAGGGAGCCCGTGGCGGCCTCGATGCCGGGGAGCATGACGCGGTCGGGGTGGCCCTGGAGCGGGCTCCCCAGCTTGCGCAGGGTGATCAGCTGGCTCTCGGGGAAGTAGCCCGCCTTGGCCATGCAGCAGTACATCGCCGGGACGCAGTGGCCCTTGGAGAGGACGAGGCGGTCCCGGTCGGGCCAGTCGGGGCGCTTGGGGTCGTAGCGCATGCGCGCGAAGTAGAGCGTGGTCAGGATATCGATGACGGAGAGCGAGCCGCCCGGGTGCCCGGACCCCGCGTGGGTCAGCATCCGGATGATCTGGACCCGGCAGTCCCGGGCGATGGACGCCAGGCGGGCGAGATCGGCGGTGGGCATCAGGTCAGGTCCTCCATGAACCCCGCGATTTCATCCACGTGCACGCCCGTGACGGCGACCTCGGGAGCGTACACGACCTCGTCGGCGGCCCAGACCAGCGTGCCCTTGACGTCCTTGGTGATGCCGACGATGTTGGCGAGGACGCGGGTGAAGTTGTCGTTAATGCGGATCGTGTTCGCTTTGATGGGAGTCACGAGCTTTCCGTCCCTGATGATAAACGAGTCGCCGACGACGGTGCAAGTGAAGTCCCCGGCGCGGAGGCCGTTGATCGGGTAGGTGTACCAGATCCGGCCGATGTAGAGCCCGTTTCTCACGCGGGCGACCAGCTCGTCCAGCGACACAGGCTCCGCGCCCTCGACGATCACATTCGAAGCGGCTACCCCCGGCTGGGAGTCGAACATGCGGCCGCCGCCGGTGCCGAAGCGGAAGCCGTTGCGCGCGACGAGGGCGCCGCGCGCCGCGTCTGGCTCCGCCCCGAGCTTCTCTCCCAGCTTGGGGTCGCGGAGGAGCCGCTGGGCCTCGTACCAGTTCGTGAGGCACCCCACCAGCACGCCGTTCTTGACGAGATCGGTGCGCCCCGTCGGGAGGCCCTCGCACGTGATGCCTTTCGATCCCATGAACCCGGGCACCGCCCCGTGGTCGTAGATGGTGAGGAGAGGCGAGGCCACCGGTTTGCCGAGCTTTCCCAGGAACGGCGTGCTCGAGGAATAGAAGGTGCTCGCCGTGCAGGATGGCAGGACGAGGTTGTTGAGGATATCGGTGACGGGCTGCCGGCCCAGGATCACCGTGTAGTCGCCGGAGCGCACCCGCTCGCCCCCAATGGCCTGGATCGCGTTGGCCGCGGCGTCCACGCCCGCCTCGTCGGTGAAGTGGTCGAGGCGCGTGCCCGTGGACCAGCCCGAGCCCTTGGCGTCCCGGGCCTCGACCATGGCGGTGAGGAAGCTCATGATCAGCGTTGACTCGTCGACCTGAACGTTGGGCATGTGAGTCGAGACGATGGCGACGCGCTCCTGGAGGATCGTGACGTCGCCGCCCAGGATCAGCCCCAGGCGCTTGACCGTCGTCTCGCTTCCCGCGAGGTCCACGAGCCGTGAGGACGCCATGAAGGTCCGGAGCGCTCCCGTCACGGCCTTCCAGCCGGTCTCCACCAGCTCCTCGTCCCGCACCTGGAGGAGCTTCGGGTCGTGGTAGTCGGTCAGCGTCCGGGGCTCGCCCGTGGGCTTGGGGAGCGAGTGGAACTCCGGGTCGTGGACCGCTCCCTGCCGCGCCTTCTCGAGCGCCCGCCTGGTTCCTTCGAGCGTGAGATCGCTCGGCTCGCTCCCGAAGCCGACCTTCGCACCCTCGGGCGTGTTGAAGACCGCCTGGATCCCGATCCCATAGGACTCGGTGGACTTGGGCTCCTCGACGCCGTTGCAAGGAATGTGGGAGGTGTAATTGATGCGTGTGAGCAGGGAGCCGTTGGCCGCGGCGAAGACCTCGGCCTCCTGGATGTCGGCCTGGGCCTTCAGATACTCGAAGGCCCCTCCCGCCGCCTTCGCCAGGTCCGAGGTTGTGATCATTCTTTCTCCGGCTTGGGGCTAAGGTAGTCAAACAGTCGAGACAACTTACCCAGATTCTCCTCAGTTCCGTCCGGGATCGCCAAGTCCGGCATTTCGAACGGTGGTGTCAGAATACCCATTACCATGCTGTTTCGTGTTGGGCCCTTCGGCATCACATCTTCAAGATAGAGAAGATCATCGAGCTCCAACGCGACTGAACTCAAGAGTCCTGCCGCAAGGGCACGAAATCCTTTCGCCTTATACCCGAGTGCGTGACCGGTACCTTGGTTTTCAGCGACGTCATCGTAGGCGTACCCCTCATACAACGCCTGGTGCCGGGCGTTTACAATGTCTCGAATTGTCTTCTTGATAGCACCCGATTTGTCAACTCTTCTTGCATCGGTCGCCAGCTCCGATCGAAACCACCTCCGGAGGATTTCCGGAATAGCGCTGTCTCGCCTTGCCATCAACTCGATGAGAGTTACCCAGAGTACCTCATGGGATTTTCGTCGAGGTTCAAAAACCCAGGAATTTCTGGCCGTCAACTTGGCCATTATCAATCCGGGTTCGTCGGGGATCGAATCTGATTCCGTGTAGGTTATGTCGCCCTTACGGATAATACGGAGGGGTCCAAGGATCGGATCGACGATAGTTCGGCCGCGGAGGGCTAGCAGCGCAATTAGGGCGTGGTAGGCGGCAGTATAGTGCAACGCAAGGGCGGGAGCGAGGGCATGAACACCTTCCTCTCTGTCTGCTGCCTGAAGATACAGCAAGCCGATGAGATAGCCACGGATGGCTGTTCGAAGTGCGTAGAAACCGAAAACCTCTTGTTGGGGACTCCCAAGAGTTCTGTCCTTCTTTCGGAAAAACTGGGGGAGAGGCTGTAGGAGTGGGCGACTCAAGGCCTCAACGAGAGAGGAGGGTCTTGCGCGGGCAAAGGTGAGCCGAACTTGTTCGACATCACGAACATTTTTTTTCAAAGATGTTCTAAGAGTTTGCCGCAACTGATCCTTGAGAGAGTGACGCATCATCGAAACGTCATAGATTGTGGTGGGTCGCCCACAGCAGAAAGTGGTAGTAGAAAAGAGTCTTGAGCAGGCCGGGAACGGGGATGAGGCGGCGGTTCACGGGATCGGGGGCGAGGAGGAAGCCTTCCAGCGTATAGGCGCCCAGCAGGGGATCGGTCCCGGCCTCACCGAAGACGACCAGCGTTGTGCGAATGCGCCCGTCGATCCTCACCTGGGTCTGGGCGATATCGCACTGGATCGACCGGCCGTCGGCAAGCTGAAAGGCGACCTTCTCCTGGGCCGTTACCCCCAGTCGCTGTAGGAGCGGCCGGGGAAGCATGCTGAAGCTCGCGCCTGTATCGACCAGGGCGTCAACGGTCTCCCAGCGTCTGCCCTCGGGATCCCCGATGTCGAGTTTGACCTTGAACGTTCCCATCGTTCCCCTCACCCTGACCCTCTCCCCTGAGGGGAGAGGGTGATCATCCTAGAGACGCTCGAAGGATCCGTGGCGGCCCACCCCGGTCGCGAAACGGGTGGCGCCCGCCCGCGCCTCTTCCACGAGCGGCCGGTACCCGCCGCGTCCCTCGGACTGGAGCGCCTCCGCCAGGTCGAAGTCCCACTGGCGGTGGGCCGACATCCGGTCGGCCCGGAGGCAGGTCTGCGGGAAGCGCGCGATCTCGCGGGCGAGCTTCTGGGCCTCGGCCCGCGCCTGGCCCTTCGGCACCACGCGGTTGGCGAGCCCCCACTGGAGCGCCTCGGCCGCGCCGACGGACCGGCCGGTGAGGATCATGTCGAGCGCGCGGCTCATGCCGATCAGCCGCGGCAGGCGGATCGTGCCGCCGTCGATGAGGGGCACTCCCCAGCGCCGGCAGAAGACGCCGAACTGCGCGTCTTCTTCCATCACCCGGAGGTCGCACCAGAGCGCCAGCTCCAACCCGCCCGCGACGGCGTAGCCGTCAACGCCAGCGATGACGGGCTTGCTGAGAAGCATCCGGCTGGGACCCATGGGGCCGTCCCCCTCGAGCTCGGATGGATCACGGAGGCCGTGGGCCGAGAGCGACTTGAGGTCGTACCCTCCACAGAAGCAGCCGCCGGCGCCGCACAGCACCGCGGCCAGCGCGTCGCCGTCCTGCTCGAACGCCCGGAAGGCCTCCCGCAGGAGTTCCGCGGTCTCGGGGTCCACCGCGTTCCGCGCCTCGGGCCGGTTGATGATGACCGTGGTGACGGGACCGTCCTTTTCGACTAGGACTTTCATGGGACGAGGCTCCTTCCTCTCAATCCATTGCGCCGACAACAGGGCCCGTGAGCCGCGCGCGGCTCCGCATCGTCGGGCCGCCGTTGCCCAGCTTCTTGGTCTGCATGGGCTGGCCCTTGCCGCAGTTGGGGATCGGGTAGAGACGGAAGTCCGACCCCACCGCGTCCACCTTCATCAAGTAATCCTTCGTGTCCGCCATGATGCCGCCATCCCGATAGAGCTGGCCGAGCTGGCCGTTCCGGATCTCGTACACCTTGCGCGCCGAGATGCGGAAGTTCTCGCGGCTCTCGGCGATGGACGGGATCCGGTGGCCGACGAGGTAGTAGCCGTGGTCCACCTCGGCGATGATGTCCCGCGCGCCCCGGTCGCCCCCCTCGAAGACGGTGTTGGACATGCGGATCAGCGGCACCAAGGACGAATCCGTGGCCTTCCAGTGGCCGTTGGGGTCGCCCCCGAAGATCGCCGCCGTCTGGCGGCTGTTCAGGAAGCCCTTGAAGATCCCTTTGTCGATGTGGACCACGCGCTTGGCCGGCGTGCCCTCGTGGTCGTACGTGTAATGGCCGTAGCCGGGGAGGGAGGGGTCGGAGTACGCCGTGACCAGCGGGGAGGCGACGGGCTTGCCGACCTGGTGCTCGTCGAGGCTCCGCAAGAGCCAGGAGCGCCCGGCGTAGGCGGTCTCCATTTTGAGGACGCGGTCCAGCTCCACGGGGTGGCCGATGATCTCGTGGGAGACCAGCGTGTTGTAGTGCGGGTCCGTCACCACCACCACCTCGCGGTCGGTGGAGGGGAGGGCGGGCGCCGCTGCCAGCTCCACGGCCTCACGGGCGAGGCTCAGCGCGAAGTCGATGAAGGGCGGGAAGGTCATGAACGGCTCGTTCACCCCGCGGGCGAGGATCTCCCAGCCGCGCTGGTGACCCAGGACGTCGTAGAGCTCCTGGCTCGTCCCGTTCGAGACGGCGACCAGGAAGCACATCCCCTGGGTCAGGGCGAAGGCCTGGTCGATCAGCCCGCCCTCGGAGGAGGCGAAGAGCTCGCGGCCGAGCTGGGTCATGGTGGAGATGAAGTTGTATTTCACCCCGTCGTGGAGGGCGCCCACCTGTCGAGAGACGTCGGTCGTGTAGCGCTCCATCTCCCGGAGATCCACGGTCCGCGGGTCGATCTCGTATTCGGCGGGGACGACGTCCTGCCTCACCTGGATCGGGTGGAGGCGCGTGTCCGCGAGCGAATCGCCGAGGCTCCCGAACTTTTCCCTGACGGTGGCCTTGAGCTCGCCGTTGGCCATGGCGCGGCGGTAGGCTTTCTCGATGCCCTCCTTCAGGATCTTCTCCAACGAGTCGAGATCGGCGGCGCCGAGCGACCGGCCGAAGTAGCCGGGCGCCACCATGCGCTCGCCGGCCAGCACCCGGATGCCGAAAGAGAAGCCGTAGTCCTCGCCCGAGAACTTGCTCGCCCCGTTCTCGGCGGCCGCCGCTTTGCCCTCCGCCACTTCGAGCCTGACGTCGCAGTAGCGGAGATGGGCCAGGCTTCGGGAATGGACGGTGGCGAGGTGGCGAACCATCTCTTTGACATCGTCGATGAGGGCGATGGTGATCTTCTTAGGCATGCGGGTCTCC
>JBBTEL010000302.1:0-1192 GCA_038042325.1 Candidatus Methylomirabilota bacterium | reverse complement strand
CAGGACGATCTCGCCGGGTTTCACGTCGCCACGCTCTTCCTCGATGACGATGAGACAGTTCCCCGCCACCATCGAAGTGAGGATGCCCGAACCCTGGGGGCCCGTGGTCCTGACTTCCCAGCCCCGGGGCCCGAACGTCAGAATGCCACGCTTGAACTCCCGCCGCCCCGGTTTCTTCCTCATGGGCTCGGCCGCGAGGGCGCGGAACTGGGTCGGGAAAATCTCGCGGCGGCCGGCCAGCTTCCAGAGCGCCGGGCGGACGAAGAGGAGAAAGGTCAGCATGGAGGCCACGGGGTTGCCCGGCAGGCCGAAGAAGAGCGCCTCGCCGATCCGGCCGACGGCCAGCGGCCGCCCGGGCTGCATGGCCACCTGCCAGAAGTCGATGCCTCCGATCTCGCCGAGCACGTCCTTGACGAGATCGTAGATCCCGACCGAGACACCGCCCGAGGTCAGCACGATGTCGGCCGCGCGGCCGGCCTCGAGGAGCCTCGCCCGGAGCTCATCGCGCACGTCGGGGACGATGCCGAAATCCATCGCCGCTCCGCCGGCCTGCTCGACGAGACCCCGGAGTGAGAACCGGTTCGAGTCGTAAATCTGGCCGGGCTTGCGGGGCTCGCCGGGCTCCGCCACCTCGTCGCCCGTCGAGAGGATCGCCACGCGCACCTTCTGCCGCACCAGAACCTGGGGGAAGCCCAGCGAGGCGATCACGCCCAGCTCCTGAGGGCGGAGGACGGTGCCGGCCTCGATGACGACGGCGCCGACCCGCACGTCCTCCCCGCCGAGGCGGACATTCGCCCCCTTGGTGGTGGCCGGTACCTTGACCTGGTCGCCCACTCGCTCCACCAGTTCCTGGGGCACCACGGTGTCGGTGCCCGCCGGCACGGGCGCGCCCGTCATGATGCGCACCGCCTGTCCCGGCTTGACGGCGCCGTCGAAGACCGAGCCCGCGGGCAGATCGGCGATGACTTGGAGCATCGCGCCGCCGGCGGCGGGAAGGTCCGCGCTCGCCACCGCGTAGCCGTCCACCGCGGAGTTGTCGGCGGGCGGCACGTCGAAGGGCGCCCGGAGGTCGTCGGCCAGGATCCGGCCCAGCGCGCGAGGGACGGGAATGAGTTCCGGCGAGGTGACCGCGGTGACCCGGGCCAGGATGTGGGCTTGCCCCTCCCCGACCGAGATCATGGCGTCATTATAC
>JBBTEL010000301.1:0-1139 GCA_038042325.1 Candidatus Methylomirabilota bacterium | reverse complement strand
CGGGCCAGGGCCCCGCCGTCCCAGAGCAGATCCACCGCGGTGAGGGCCAGCGCCTTGGCGGGAGCCACGTAGGCGAGAAGGGGATCGGCGATCGCGAAGTCGGCCCCATGGTGGCCGCCGGCCGCCCCGCCCATGTAGGGATGGACGACCGGCATCACGTGGGAGAGATCGCCCATGTCGGTGGATCCCGTGCGGTGCCCGGCGCTGGCGAAGTGCTCCTCACCCAGCAGGCTGATGGCGTTCTCCCTGAAGACCGTCGCCATGGCTTCATTGTTGAAGAGCGGCAGATAGCCCGGGAGCGTCTCGATTTCCACCTTCGCCCCCAGCGCGAGGGCGCCGGCCCGCAGCGCCCGATCCACCTTGACGTTGGCCGCGAGGATCGCCTCGACGGTCTTCCCCCGCACATAGGTCTCGATGCGTACGAGGGATGGGATCACGTTCACCTGGGAGCCTCCGTGGGTGATGATCGGGTGGACGCGGATCGTGTCCTCGTCCCTGAAGGTCTCCCGGATCGCGTTGATGGCCTGGAGCCCGATGGTGGCGGCGTAGAGCGCGTTGATGCCGCGGTGGGGCGCGCCCCCGGCGTGGGCCGCGCGGCCGAGGTAGCGGACCGTCTTGACGATGCAGCCATTGTTGGAGACGCCGACGGCGGCCTTCCGGTCCTCGGGGCGCGCCGTCGTGTGGATCAGCATGGCCAGGTCCACGTCGTCGAAGTGGCCGAGCCTCAGGAACTCGGGCTTGCCGCCGAGGAACTCGAGCCTCCCCTGGCGCGCCTGGTCCACCCGCCACTCGACGTCGCCGTACTCTTCGGCGGGGACGGCGAAGAAGACGACCCTGCCGGCCAGGGTGCCCATCGCGTTGGCATCCACAAAGCCCATGGCGGCGCCGAGCAATCCGGCGATCTGGGCGTTGTGGCCGCAGGCGTGGGCCGCCCCCGTCGCCGGGTCGGCCAGGGGATGGTCGCTCACGACCAGGCCGTCCAATTCTCCCAGGAGCGCGAACGTGGGTCCGTCGTTGGTGCCGCGCACCTCCGCCCTGACGCCCGTGAGGGCGAGACCGGTTTTCGGCGCGAGCCCCAGGCCGGCGAAGGTCTCCTCCACCAGGCGCGCCGTCTTGACTTCCTTGAAGCCGAGCTCGGG
>JBBTEL010000300.1:0-3099 GCA_038042325.1 Candidatus Methylomirabilota bacterium | reverse complement strand
GTCGCGATGGCGGTGAACCACCCCGCCATGACCTCGGCGAGACCGGAAAAGCGGATGATCCCGAAGATCCCCGCGTAGAACGGGAACTGGATGACCACGCCCCATATGAAGGTCCCCGCCTCCATGGCGGCCTTGAGGAACGAGGCCGGCGTCCAGTGCAGGAGGATCCCGATCATCAGGAGGGTGAAGTTCACCGCGTCCAGATTGATCCCCGGGAAGCCCTTCCCGCCGAAGTACCACCAGAGCCAGACCAGCCCCCCGATCCCCACCACCAGATTGATGATGGGGGAGTGCTCGAGACGCAGGGCCGGGGTCATCTCCCTCGGCCTCGGCGGCGGGGTGAATCCTCCCTCCTTGACCAGCGCGGGATCGGCCTCGACGGTCTCCTCACGGCGCGGGTGCATGGTGGGGCCGAAGCCAACCAGGGCCACCAGGACGATGGCGGCCAGGATCAGGTTGAACGGATGGAAGGTGGTCTCCGTGATCGGGATGATCCCGATGTCCTTCTCCAGGAAGTGCTTCGGCGTGGCCACGAGGAGCGTGGCCGACCCCGAGAGACCCGAGTGCCACATGACGCCGAGGCCGAGATAGGCCGTGGCCACCAGGAGCCGGTAGTCGATGCCCCGCTGCCGCTGGACCACGAAGCGGGTGAACACGGCGGACCCGACGATCGAGAGCCCCCAGTTGAGCCAGGCGAGCACCATGGACACCAGCGCCATGAGCGCGATGGCCCCTTTGGGGCTCTTCGGGAGACGCGCCAGCCCGTTCAGGATCCGGTTGAAGAGGGGGGTCGTCGCCAGGATGTACCCGGTCACGATGATCAGGCACATCTGCATGGCGAAGGTCAGGAGAATCCAGAAGCCGTTCCCCCAATACTGAACCAGCTGATAGGCTGTTGACTTGGTGAAGAGCAGCCCGAGGACGTAGGTGATGAGCGACAGGATGACCGCGATGATCCAGGCATCGGGAACCCACCGCGTGCTCCAACGAGTCAGTGCGGTTGCCAACCCCTGCAGCATGCTTGTCCTCCTCCCCCGTCAAGAGGGATCCGCATTGTGGACGAAGACGGTTGCGGCGAGGAACCTTTCGCGACGCTCGCATCCCCCCTTTCAGTGCGGGAAGAACCGGGCTTCCCGCCGTTCGTCCCAGGCCCGGTTGGCCTCCGTCAGCTCCCACGAGGCCATGCACTCGGTCTGGGCCTTGACGACCTCCTCGATGACGCTCCGGGGATCCACGTGGAAGGATTCGTGGAGAAAGCGCTTGGTGTGCCGGAAGGCGGTGGGCGACGCCTGGAAGCACTTCTCGACGATCCGCTTCACAGCGGCCTCGAACTCCCCCGGGGGCACCACCCAGTTCACGAGTCCGATGGCCCGGGCCTCCGCGGCCGTGATCTCGTCGTTGAGGAGGGCCAGTTCCTTGGCCCGGCCGATGCCGACCACCCGGGCGAGGCGCAGCACGGCGCCGTCGGGGATGAGCCCGTGGCGGGTGGCCCCGAGGCCGAGGACGGCGTCCGCGGTCGCCAGCCGGAAATCGCACGCCAGGGCCAGTTGGAGGCCTCCCCCGATGCAGTAGCCGTGGATCGCCGCGAGCACCGGTTTCCCGACGTCCTCCAGGCCGTTGAGCCCGCGGATCCAATGCCGGTAGAAGGCCTCCTCGATCCGGCCCGCGGAGAGAGCGCTCCGATCCATTCCGGACGAGAAGGCCCGGCCCGCGCCGCGGACCACGACCACCCAGATGTCCGGATCGCGCGCCGCCGCCGCCGCGGCGTCGGCCAGGGCGGCCGCCAGGGGCGCGTTGAGGGCGTTGAGGACATCCGGACGGTTCAGGGCGATCGTCCCCACCCCGTCGGCCGCGCTATAAACCACGCTTGGCTCCGTCATACCTATCAGCGCCCTTTCGAGCGCCGGCTTCGCCGGCGCAATCCGTTCTGGGGGAGGCATCGGAGGGGGCCGTCGAGGCCCCCTCCGAGGAGTCATCGGGTCCCGAGGATCTCGCGGGCGATGACCATGCGCTGGACTTCCGAGGTCCCCTCCCCGATCTCGCAGAGCTTGACGTCCCGGAAGATTCGCTCGACGGGGAAGTCGGAGGTGTAGCCGGCGCCGCCGTGGAGCTGGACGGCGCGCGTGGCCGCGCGCATGCCCACCTCGGAGGCGAAGACCTTGGCCATGGAAGCGGCGTGCCGGGCGGGCTGCCCCCTGTCCTTCAGGTAGGCGGCCCGGAGCGTCAGGAGGCGCGCGGCCTCGACGTCGGTGGCCATCTCGGCCAGCATACCCTGGATCCCGTCGAATTCGGCCAGGGTTTTCCCGAAGGCCGTCCGCTGCTTCACGTAGGCGAGGGAGGCGTCCAGCGCCCCCTGGGCGAGCCCCACGGCCATCGCGGCCATGGCGATGCGGCCGCCCTCGAGGACCTGCAGGGTGTTGACGAACCCCATGTTCAGCTCCCCCAGCAGGTTCTCCCCGGGGACGCGCACGCCGTCGAACACGAGCTCGGAGGTGTCGGAGGCGTGCAGGCCGAGCTTCCGGTAGCGCTGGCCGGGGCTGAACCCCGGCATTCCCTTTTCCAGAATGAACGCGGAGATCCCCTTGGCGCCCCGCGCGGCATCGGTCACCGCCATGACCACCGCGATCTGGCCCACGCCGCCGTTGGTGATGAACGCCTTCGCCCCGTTCAGGACGAAGTGATCCCCCTGGCGGACGGCCGTGGACTTCATCGCCGCCGCGTCGGAGCCCGAGCCGGGCTCCGTGAGGCCCCACGCGCCGATCGCCTCGCCCCCGGCCAGGCGCCCCAGGTACTTGTCCTTCTGGGCCTTCGTCCCGAACAGGTTGATGTGGTTGGTGCAGAGGGAGTTGTGGGCCCACATCGTGATCCCCACCGAGGCATCCACCCGGTTGAGCTCCTCGACGATGAGGGCGTAGGAGACGTAATCCAGCCCCGCGCCGCCGTACTCGGGCGGGACGAGCACCCCCATGAACCCGAGCTCGCCCAGCTTCTTGACGATCGCGTGCGGGAACTCCCCCGTCTCGTCGTGCCGGGCCGCCACGGGGGCGATCTCGCCCAGGGCGAACTCCCGCGCGACCTTCCGGATCTCCTGCTGCTCGG
>JBBTEL010000299.1:0-3527 GCA_038042325.1 Candidatus Methylomirabilota bacterium | reverse complement strand
GCGCTCCGGCTATTCACGAGGTAGATCCCGCCGCCGACCAGGAGCGCGCCGGCCGCCTGGGCGAGGGACAGGGGCTCCCCCAGGGAGGCCCAGCCGATCAGCACGCCGAAGACCGGGGAGAGAAAGACGAAGGCGTTGACCTTGATGGCCGCGTAGCGGCGGATGAGCCAGGTGAAGGCGACGAAGGAGAACGCCGCGGCGACCCCGCCCAGGTAGAGGACCGAGGCGATGGCAGTCGGCGTCAGGCGCCAGGGCCGGCCCGGCTCCAGGAGCAGGGTGCACGCCCCCATGACCGGCAGCGTGCCGCCCGCGCTCCAGAGAATGATCGAGGCCGGGTGGACCTCCCGGGGCATCGTCTTGTTGAGGATGTTGTTGGCCGACCAGCCGAGGGAGGCCAGCAGGACCAGCGTGTCGCCCAGCAGCACCGACCGGTCGCCTGCGCCGAGCTTCTCGGCGAAGAGCAGCACCACTCCCGCGAACGCCAGCGCCGTGCCCCCGAGCTTCCTCAGGGTGAAGCTCTCCTCCCGGACGAAGAAGGGGAGCGCGGCCAGGGTGAAGAAAGGCTGGGTGTTGAAGAAGATCGAGCCCCGCCCCGCCGTAGTGAGCGTGAGCCCCAGGTACAGCAGCACCTGGGACCAGACGAAGGCTCCCGTCCCCGCCAGGAGGAACCGGTTTCCGCGCCCGCTGTACCAGAGCGGGATCCTCGCCCAGCGGGAGTAGATCAACAGGATGGCCGAGGCGACTACCATCCGGAGAAAGAGCGAGCCGAAAACCGGCAGGTCGCGAAAGCCCACCTTCACGAAGGTGTAGGAGCCCCCCCAGATGGCCGTGAGCAGCACCATCAGGCAGATGGCCCTGGCGTCCAGTCGGTCCGACAAGCACGCTATCCTTCCACGAGCCCATAAACGACGGAGGTTTCAGGCGCCGCCTCCTCGCGCTTGTACAGGATGTCGTCGAGCCGCCCGGCGCCGACCCAGACGATCTCGCCGCTGCCCCAGAGCTTTTCGCCGAGGACGCTCATCCGCTTCTCGACGCGCTCGCGGATGGCGTGGGCCTCCAGGGCCACGTCGCTGTCCGTCGTGAAGGAGGTCCACTCGGGCTTCTGCCCCATTTCCTCGGTCTTTCGGTAGGAGATCAGATACTTCGGCATGGACGGATCAACCTCCCTTCGTCTTTCGCATCAGATCCACGAAACGGTTGAAGAGATAGTTGGCGTCGTGGGGCCCGGGAGAGGCCTCGGGGTGGTACTGGACCGAGAACACCGGCAGCTCCCGGTGGCGCAGCCCCTCGCAGGTCCCGTCGTTCAGGTTCACGTGGGAGAGGTCCAGGCCGTGGGCCTTCACCGACTCGGGGTCCACGGCGAAGCCGTGGTTCTGGGCCGTGATCTCCACCTTTCCGGTGGCCAGGTCCTTGACCGGGTGGTTGGCGCCGTGGTGGCCGAACTTGAGCTTGTAGGTTCTGCCGCCGGCCGCCAGCCCAATGATCTGATGTCCCAGGCAGATCCCGAAGATCGGCACCTTGCCGAGGAGCCCCCGCACGGCCTCGATCAGGTAGGGCACCCCTTCGGGATCGCCCGGGCCGTTGGAGAGGAAGACGCCGTCGGGCTTCTGCTCCAGCACCGCGGCGGTGGGGGTGGAGGCGGGAACCACCGTCACCTTGCAGCCGACCGACACCAGATGGCGAAGGATATTGCGCTTGATCCCCGAATCGAAGGCCACCACGGTGAAGCGCGTCGCCGGCGGCTCCCGATACCCCCTGACCCGATCCCAGGTCGCCTCATCCCACCCGTGAGGCGCGGGGATCGTCACTTCGCGAACCAGGTCCCTCCCGACGAGGCCGGGAGAGGCCGTGGCCTTGGCCGCGAGCCGCGCGGGATCCAGCTCCTCCGTCGAGATCACGCCCTCCTGAGCGCCGTGGTCCCTCAGGTGGCGGGTCAGCGTCCGCGTGTCGATCCCCTGGATCCCGACGAGCCGCTGCTCCCGCATGTACTCGTCGAGCGTCCGCCGTCCCCGCCAGGACGAAGGCGTGGGCGAGGCTTCCTTGACGACGAAGCCTTCCACCCAGGGGCGGCGCGACTCCACGTCCTCGTCGTTGATCCCGTAGTTGCCGATGAGCGGGTAGGTCATCACGACGATCTGGCCCTTGTAGGAGGGGTCGGTCATGATCTCCTGGTAGCCGGTCATCGCGGTATTGAAGACGATCTCGCCGGTGGCTTCGCCCTCGGCCCCGAGGGATTCCCCCCGGAAGACGCGCCCGTCGGCCAGAGCGAGCAGGGCGGGGTTTCTCATCGGTGGATCCCTCCCTTGATCACCCGCTCCCACATCATCTCTCGGAGGGGGGCTTCGCCCCCCTTCCGACTCCTCCCCCCAAGGATTGCGCCGGCAAAGCCGGCGCTCGAACGGGCGCGGGGTTTCTCATGAGTGGATCCCTCCCTTGATCACCCGCTCCCACATCGCGACCCGGCCTCCGATCAGCGTCATCCACGGCATCCCCGTCACGCGCCAGCCTCCGAAGGGGGTGTTCCGGCTCTTCGAGTGAAAGCCGGAGGGATCGATTGTCAGCTCGCGCGCGGGATCGAGGATCGTGACGTCGGCGTCGGCGCCGGGGGCGAGGCTCCCGCCCGGCAGGTTGAGCACGCGGGCAGGGCCCGCCGTGAGCCGTGCGATGAGCGTCTTGAGATCGAGGAGGCCCGGGCCAACCAGTCGGTCCAGGAGAACCGAAGCCGCGGTCTCGAGCCCCACGATGCCGGCGGCCGCTCCGTCGAAGTCGCCCTCCTTCTCCGAGAGGGCGTGCGGCGCGTGGTCGGTGGCGATGCAGTCGATCGTCCCGTCGGCCAGGGCCTCGAGGAGTGCTTCCTGGTCCCGCTTGGTCCTGAGCGGCGGGTTCATCTTGGTGTTCGGGTCGTAGCCGCGCACGGCCTCCTCGGTCAGGAGCAGATGGTGCGGCGTCACCTCCGCGGTCACCCGGATCCCGCGCGCTTTCGCCTCCTTGACGAGCCGCACCGCTCCCGCCGTAGAGATATGAGCGACGTGCACGTGGGCCCCCGTCAGCTCTGCTAGGCAGCAGTCGCGGGCCACCATGACCTCTTCGGCTGTGGCGGGCCGGCCGCCGAGGCCCAGCTCCGTGGAGACCACGCCCTCGTTCATCACGCCGCCCTGGACCAGGTGGGCGTCCTCGGCGTGGGAGATGATGGGCAGGCCGAAGGGGAGCGTGTACTCCATCGCCCGGCGGAGGAGCGCCGAGTTCATGATCGGGTGGCCGTCGTCGGAGTACGCGACGCAGCCGGCTTCCGCGAGTTCAGCCAGCTCAGCCAGCTCCTTGCCCTCGAGGCCGCGCGTGACCGCCCCGATCGGATAGACCCGCACGAACCCTTCGCTCCGGGCCTTGGCGAGGACGTAGTCGGTGACGGAGCGGTTGTCGTTGACGGGATTCGTGTTGGCCATGCAGGCGACCGCCGTGAAGCCTCCCGCGGCGGCGGCCTTCGTCCCCGTCGCGACCGTCTCCTTGTACTCGTAGCCGGGCTCGCG
>JBBTEL010000298.1:259-11912 GCA_038042325.1 Candidatus Methylomirabilota bacterium | reverse complement strand
AGGAGATGCTGATCTCCGGGAGCGAGGCCATCGCCGAGGCCCTCACGCTCGCCGACATCGACGTCGTCACCGCGTACCCGATCCGACCCTACGATACGGTCATGCAGGCCCTCGCGAAGAAGATTGCCAACGGACAGCTCGTCGCCGAGTACATCGTCGCGGAGGGTGAGCACAGCCAGTTCGAGATCGTCAAACACGCCTCCACGGTGGGTGCCCGGGTCTTCTGCGGGTCCTCCGGGGTCGGCTGGGCCTACGCGATGGAGTGCCTGGTCGTCACGCCGGCGCTCAGGGTGCCGCTGGTCGCCATGGTCGGCAACCGTGCCCTCGACGACCCGGGCGCCTTCGGCGTGGAGCACAATGATGCCCTGTTCGTCCGGGACCTGGGCTGGCTCCTCTGCTGGATCGACACCTCCCAGGAGGCGCTGGACACGACGCTGATCGCCTACCGGGTGGCCGAAGACCGGCGGATCTTCCTTCCCATCGCCATCTCCGCCGACGGCGCCTTCCTGACCCACTCCCAGGCCATCACCAAGGTGCCGTCCAAGTCCCTTGTCGACAAGTTCCTCCCGCCGTACAACCGCGGCGACCTCCAGCTCCACCCCGATAACCCCATCACCGTTGCCCCTCAGGTCAACGAGGACTGGGTCATCGAGATCCGTCGTCAGAACAACGCGGCGACGGAGCGGGCCTATACGGTGATCGAAGAGGCGTACGCGGACTTCCGCAAGGTCTTTGGCCGCGGCCCAGAGAACCCGTGGTTCGAGGAGTACATGACGGAGGACGCGGAGATCATCCTGATCGGCATGGGGACCATTTCGCTCCCTCTGAAGGTTGCCATTCGCAACATGAGGGCCCAGGGCAAGAAGGTCGGTCTGGTCCGGCTCCGCTGGTTCCGGCCGTTCCCCACCGAGCGGCTCGTGGGCGCCCTGTCCAAAGCCAAGGCCATCGGGGTCATCGACCGCGATTACTCCTTCGGCTCGCCGTTCGGATCCGGCGTGGTTGCCAACGAAATCCGGGCGGCGATGTACAACGCGGACCGCCGGCCGCCCCTCCTCTCCTTCATCTGCGGTCTGGGCGGCCGCGAGGTAATGCTGGAGGACGTGTATCAGGTCACCGATCTCTGTTTCAACGCGGCGAAGACCGGAAAGTCTGAGACCAAGACGCGCTGGCTCGGCGTCCGCGAGTAACTAAAGGAGACACGCCATGGCCGAGACGACCACGTTTACCAACGCAACCCAAGTCCTCCAGCCCTTCAAGGGCGTCAAGAAGGTCACGATCGAGGAGTACTTCTCCTCGGGCCATCGGACCTGTCAGGGGTGTGAGTCGGCATTGGTCATGAAGCTCATGGTCAAAGCTGCCGGGCCTCGGACCATCGTGCTCGGGTCCACCGGCTGCATGTACGTGGCCAACACCACCTACTACAGCACGCCATGGGTGGTGCCCTGGATGCACACCCAGCTCGGGTCGTCGGGCTCGGCCGCCCTGGGGACCGCCGCCGGCCTGAAGGCGCTCATGAAGAAGGGGAAAATGAAGGCGGAGCCCATCAACGTCATCGCGTTCTGCGGCGACGGCGGCGGGGCCGACATGGGGCTCGGCGCCATCTCGGCGACCCTGACGCACAAGGAGTACAACAGCCTGATCCTGCTCTACGACAACGAGTCGTACGCGAACACCGACATCCAGGTCTCCGGCTCCACCCCCTACGGCGCCCACACGACCTTCAGCCCCCCGGGCAAGGCGCGGCGCATCATGCACACGCGCTGGAAGAAGAACACCGCGGGGATGCTGGCGGCGGGCCACCCCGAGTGCCGGTACGTGGCGACCGTGTGCGCCTCCTACGCCGTGGAGATGATGAACAAGGTCCGCAAGGCCCTCTCGATCGGCGGGCCCACGTTCATCCACTCGCTGGACCCGTGCCCCAAGGGCTGGGACTACGACCCGATGCTCTCTCACGAGCTTGGGGAGCTGGCCATCGAGTGCGGGATTTTTCCCCTCTACGAGGTGGAGGATGGGGTCGTGAAGTACTACGGCAAGACCAAGGCCATCGTGGAGGGGCGGCCGCGCAAGCCCGTGCGGGAGTACCTGCTGAAGCAGGGCCGCTTCGCCCACTTCACCGAGGAAGACCTGGCGTACTTCCAGGCCAAGGTGGACGAGATGTGGACCTGGGAGATCCCCGCCGTGGCCGCCTTCCGAAAGGACGTGAAGGCGAAGGCCTGAGGAGGCCCGCCCGAATCGTGCGCGAGGGCCGAGCCCGACGGAACGCGGGCTTGGCCCCTTTTTTTGTTGTATAGTCGGGGGGCCATCCCCAATCGCTCTCAACGAGGAGGCTGCGATGAAGAGACACGGACTGTACCGCGTCCATCCCTGGGTCGTCCTGCTGGTTCTCGCGCTGGTCTGGGGGGGCGGGAGTCCCGCCCAGGCCGCGTGGGAGCCGACGAAGCCCATCGAGTTCGTCATCCCCGCCGGCACCGGAGGGGGGGCCGACCAGATGGCGCGCCTCATTGCCGGCATCGCGGAGAAGCACAAGCTCTCCCCGCGGCCCATCATTGTCGTGAACAAGGCCGGCGGGGCCGGCGCGGAGGGCTTCCTCCACGTCAAGGGCAAGAAGGGCGACGCCCACACGATCATCATCACGCTGTCGAACCTCTTCACCACGCCGCTGCACACCGGCGTCCCCTTCAACTGGAAGGACCTGACGCCCGTCGCCCGACTCGCGCTCGACCGCTTCATCCTCTGGGTGAACGCCGAGACACCCTACAAGACGGCCAAGGAGTACATCGCGGCGGTCAAGGAGCGGTCCGGCGGGGACAGGATGAAGATGGGCGGCACCGGCTCGGCGCAGGAGGATCAGATCATCACGATCCAGGTCGAGCAGGCGCTCGGGCTCAAGTTCACCTACGTGCCGTTCAAGGGGGGCGGCGAGGTGTGCGTCAACCTGGTCGGCAAGCACGTGGACTCCACCGTCAACAACCCCATCGAGTGCGCAAGCCACTGGAGGGCCGGTCGCGTCCGCCCGCTGGCGGTCTTCGACGCGGCGCGGATTCCGGATCCGGCCTGGACGGAGATCCCGACGGTGAAGGAGGCCCTCGGGCTCGACATCCAGTACAACATGCTTCGCGGCATCTTCGGGCCGCCCGAGATGCCGAAGGAAGCCGTGGATTGGTACGTCGGCTTTCTGAAGAAGGTGTACGACACGCCGGAGTTCAAGAAGTACCTGTCGGACGGGGCGCTCAAGCCGGCCTTCTTGACGGGCGCCGAGTACGTGAAGTGGGTCGAGGGGGCCGAGCAGCTCCACAAGGATCTGATGGTGAAAGGCGGCCTGCTGAAGAAGTAGGATGCGGGCCGCCGATCTCCTCACCGCCTCTGTCCTGGCGCTGCTGGGGGGCGTCGTGCTCTACGACGCCGTCCGGCTCGGCATCGGCTGGGGGACGGACGGCCCGAAGAGCGGGTTCTTCCCGTTTTCCCTCGCGGCGATCCTGATCCTGATGTCCGGCGTGATCCTCCTGCAGGCGGCCCGCCGGGCCTCGACCAGGCCCTTCGTCAGCCGCCGGCAGCTCGGCCCGGTGCTCAAGGTTCTGTGGCCCGCGGCCGGGATGGTCGTGCTGACGCAGTTCATCGGCCTGTACGTCGCCTCCGCGCTCTACCTGGGCTTCTACATGCGCTGGGTGGGGCGCCACTCCTGGCTCGCGGTGGTCGGGCTCGGGATCGGGATTCCCGTCGCCACGTTCCTCATCTTCGAGACATGGTTCCTCGTGCCGATGCCGAAGGGGCCCGTCGAGGCGTGGCTGGGGTACTGAGCGGTGGGGATCGAGAACCTCGCCCTCGGCTTCCAGGTCGCGATCACGCCGTTCAACCTCTTCGTCGCCGTGGTCGGGATCGCGCTGGGCACGATTATCGGCGTGCTCCCCGGTCTGGGGGGGGCCAACGGCGTCGCCATCCTGCTCCCCCTCACCTTCACGATGCCCCCGACCTCGGCGATCATCCTGCTCACGTCGATCTACTGGGGGGCGCTCTTCGGCGGCGCCATCACCTCCGTCCTGTTCAACATCCCGGGGGAGCCCTGGTCGGTCGCCACGACCTTCGACGGGTACCCGCTCGCCCAGCAGGGGCAGGGCGGCCAGGCGCTCACCGCGGCGTTCACGTCGTCGTTCGTGGGCGCGCTCTTCGCAACCGTGCTGATCACCTTCTTCGCCCCGCTGCTGGCGGAGATCGCCCTGAAGTTCGGGCCGCCGGAGTTCTTCGCCATCCAGCTGCTGACCTTTTCGAGCTTCGTCGGTCTGGGCGGCGGCAACCCGCTGAAGTCGCTGGTCTCGATCCTCCTGGGGTTCATCCTCGCCTCGGTGGGGCTCGACATCGTCACGGGCCAGCTCCGGCTGACGTTCGGCGTCACCGACCTGATGAAGGGCTTCGACTTCATCGTCGCGGTGATCGGCCTCTTCGGGATCGGCGAGATCCTCCTGAGCGTGGAGGAGGGGCTCAAGTTCCATGGCGCCAAGACGCGGATGAACCTCCGGGTGGTGCTGGACACGTGGAAGATCCTGCCGCGCTATTACCGCACGTTTGTCCGCGGGGCATTCATCGGGTTCTGGATGGGGTTCAAGCCGGGCGGCGCGACGCCCGCGTCGTTCATGAGCTACGCCTTCGCCAAGCGCTTCTCGAAAAACTCCGAGCGGTTCGGCAAGGGCGAACTGGAGGGCGTCGTCGCGCCGGAGACCGCCGCCCACGCGGCCGGCGTCGCCGCCATGCTGCCCATGATCACGCTCGGCATCCCGGGGTCGCCGACGGCGGCGGTGATGCTGGGCGGTCTCATCATCTGGGGGCTCCAGCCCGGGCCCATGCTGTTCAAGGAACAGCCGGAGTTCGTCTGGGGACTCATCGCGAGCATGTACACGGGCAACATCATCGGCGTCCTGATGGTGCTGGCGTTCGTTCCGTTCTTCGCCTCGATCCTCCGCATCCCCTTTGGCATTCTCACACCCTTGATCATCGTGGTCTGCGCGATCGGCTCCTACGCCGTCCACAACAGCATGATCGACATCTGGTACATGCTCCTGTTCGGCGTGGTCGGGTACGTCTTCAAGAAGCTCGACTACCCGCTGGCACCCCTGGTGCTCGCCCTCGTGCTCGGCGACATCGCGGAAAACGCGCTCAGGCAGAGCCTCATCATGTCGCAGGGATCCCTGGCGATCTTTTTCACCCGCCCGATTGCGGGTGCCATCACCGCGGTGGCGGTCTTCTTCTTCGTGATGCCCGTGCTCACCCCCTGGTGGCGCCGGCTCCGCGGCTTTGCGGCCCCCGCCGGGGAATCGGGCCGCCACTGAGGGAAAAGGAGAAGCCGGATGACGGACCGAGCGAGGGGCTGGAAGATCCTGGTGGCGACCGACGGCTCCAAGAGCGCCGAGCGCGCGGTGGCGGTGGCGGCGGGGATGCCCTGGCCGGACGGCAGCGAGGTGAGGGTCCTGAGCGTCGTGGACCCCCTGGAGGGCATGCCGGAGACCATCGCGGCGCGCCGGTCGCGCGACGAAAAGGTGGCGGCGGACGCCCGGGCCCGGGTCGAGAAGGCGGGCGCGAAGGTCTCGTCCGCGGTGGCGATCGGGTCCCCCGCCCGGACGATTCTGGCTGCGGCGGCCGAGTGGAGAGCGGGCGTGATCGTCGTCGGCGCCCGGGGCCTGGGGGCGGTGCGAGGCCTCCTCGTCGGGAGCGTGAGCTCGGCGGTCGCGCGGGCCGCCTCCTCGAGCGTGCTGGTCGTCAAGGGCGACATCCGGACGCCCATCCGGGCGGTGATGGCCGTGGACGGCTCCGGCGACGCGCGCGCCGCCGCGCGGCGGCTCGCGGAGCTCCGCGCCGCGGGCAACGCGGTCACCGTGGTGCGGGTCGTGGAGCCGCTCCGGGTGAAGACCCTGGGACTTCTCCCCCGGCGCGTTGCCGACCCGCTGAGGGCGGAGGTCGCGCGCGCCACCGAGGAGCTGCGCAAGGCGGCGGAGCGGGATGTCCGCGAAATTGCGGACCTGTTTCGGGACGCGGGGTGGAAGGTGGAGGCCGTGGTCAGGTCCGGGGTTCCAGCGGACGAGGTGCGGGCCGCAGCGCGGAAGGCGAACGCCTCGCTGGTGGCCGTCGGGCCGCGCGGCGTGACGGGGCTCGAACGGCTCCTGCTCGGGAGCGTCACGGAGCGGTTGCTCGTCGCGCCGGGGATCTCGCTCTTCATCGGACGCTGAGGGGGGAACGTGGAATTCCTGACGTATGAGTTCTGGGCCCGCTGGCTCGCCATCGTCATCATCGATCTCAGCCTGGCCGGCGACAACGCCCTCGTCATCGCCCTCGCGGTCCGGACACTGCCGCCCCGGCAGCAGTTCTACGGGCGGATCGGGGGCACATTCGGAGCGGTGGCGCTCAGGCTCGCGTTCATCGCCATCATCTCCCAGCTCCTGAGGATCCCCTTTCTCCAGGCAGTGGGGGGGCTGATCCTGATCTGGATCGCGGTCAAGCTGGTCCGCCAAGATGCGGGCGGCGGCGAGGGGGGGCACAAGGTCCGGCAGGGGACCACGCTGCGGGAAGCCATCTGGATCATAATCGTGGCCGACGTCATCATGAGCCTCGACAACGTCCTGGCCGTGGCCGCGGCCGCCCACGGCGACCTTGTGCTGGTCGCCTTCGGCATCGGGCTCTCCATCCCCATCGTGATCTGGGGGAGCGGCCTCCTGGCCCGCCTCATGAACCGCTTCCAGTGGATCGTCTGGCTCGGCGGTGGGGTCCTGGGCTGGGTGGCCGGGGAGATGATCGTCAAGGACAAGATCGTTCACGGCTGGATCGGTCCGTGGGCCGGCGTCCTCCATTACGTGGTGTCCGCCGTGCTAGGGGTCGGGTTGACGCTCCTCGGCTGGTGGCTGGCCCGCCGCGCCCAGGGGAGCGTCTCCGAAGCGGTCGAGACGTCAGGGGCCGCGGAGTAGGGGCCGGTGGAACTGCCCCACGTCGAGCCCATCAAGAGCACCCGCATCTACGCGGAGATCGTGCGCCAGGTCAAGGCGCTGATCGCCGAGGGACGCCTCAAGTCCGGCGACCAGCTCCCGCCCGAGCGGGACCTCGCGGCCCAGTTCAAGGTCAGCCGCACGTCGGTCCGCGAAGCGCTCCGCACCCTGGAGAGCCTGGGGCTCATCGAGATCCGCCCGGGGGAAGGCACCTTCGTCCGGGAGGTCTCGATCGAATCCTTGATCGAGCCGCTGGCCCACATGATCCTGTCCCAGCGCGAAGCCGTCGGCGAGCTGTTCGAGGCGCGGCGGCTCCTGGAGCCCGCCATCGCGGGCCTTGCCGCCCGCCGGGCCACGCAGGACGACCTCCAGGAGATGGACCGGATCCTGGAGGATCAGGCGAAGGAGGTGGCCGCGGGGCTCACTGGTCTGGCTCAGGACGCGGCCTTTCACGCGTCCATTGCCGCCTCGGTGCGCAACCGGGCGATCACCCGGATCGTCAACGCGCTCATGGATCTCCTCACCCAGAGCCGCGAGGAGTCGCTTCAGACCCCGGGACGGCCGACCCGCTCTCACCAGGACCATCGCCGGATCCTCGACGCGATCCGCCGCCGGGACGAGGCCGGGGCGCGGCGGGCGATGCTCGATCATCTGAACGCCGTGGAGGCTCTGGTCATGCGGGGCAACGGCGAGGACTCGCCCCGGGGCGCGCCGCCAAAGCGGAAGAAGGGACCCCGTTGATCGGCTTGACAGCGGTCCGGGGGATGGGATAACGTGTTTTCCACTATGACGGGTGAGCGTTCGCTCCGGATGCTTCGACTGGGCCTGATTCTGGTCCTTCCGGGCCTGCCCGGAGCATCCGCCGCGTAGCGCGAACGCCGGATGCCACGGGCGGGAGAGCCCGTGGCTGGAGACGCGAGTGAGGGCCACGGGACACCCCGTGGCCCTTTGATTTTTGGCGCGAACTCCTTGACACGGGAGAGGGGATTTTGCTAGGTTTATAAGGATTTTCCGGCCCACCACGGGGAGATCGCGACCGATGGTCAAGTACGTGTACTTCTTCGGCGGCGGGAAGGCGGAAGGATCCGCTGGAATGCGGGACCTCCTGGGGGGAAAGGGGTGCGATCTGGCGGAGATGACGAATCTCGGCATCCCGGTGCCCCCGGGCTTCACGATCACGACCGAGGCGTGCGTTGAGTACTTCAGGCGGGAGAAACGGCATCCGGACGGCATGTGGGACGAGGTGGTCACCAACCTGCGGCGGCTGGAGTCCGCCATCAATCTGCGCTTCGGAGACCCGGCGAGCCCGCTCCTGGTGTCGGTGCGATCGGGGGCCCGCGTGTCGATGCCGGGCATGATGGACACGGTCCTGAATCTCGGCCTCAACGATGCGAGCGTGGTCGGGCTGGCCCGGCGGACCAAGAACGACCGCTTCGCGTGGGACTGCTACCGTCGCTTCGTCATGATGTTCGGCGACGTGGTGCTGGGTCTGGAGCGGACGGCCTTCGCGCGGATCCTCGACGAGACCAAGGCGCGCCTCGGCGCGAAGAGCGATCCCGAGGTGCCCGCCGAGGCGCTCGTGGACCTGGTGGGCCGGTACAAGACGCTGGTCAGGGAGAAGACGGGGGAGGCGTTCCCTCAGGATCCCCTCGAGCAGCTCCGCCTGTCGATCGACGCGGTCTTCAACTCCTGGAACACCCAGCGGGCGGTCGCCTACCGCAAGATCCACGGGATCCCCCACGACTGGGGGACCGGGGTCAGCGTGATGGCGATGGTGTTCGGCAACCTGGGTGAGAGCTCGGGAACCGGCGTGGCCTTCACCCGGAACCCCGCCACGGGCGAGCGGCGCTTCTTCGGGGAATTCCTCGTCAACGCCCAGGGGGAGGACGTTGTCGGCGGTGTCCGCACCCCCGAGCCCATCACGGCGCTCCAGGCGCGGGCGCCGCAGGTCTACGAGGAGCTGGTCGCGATCAAGGACCAGCTGGAGCGTCACTACCACGACATGCAGGACATCGAGTTCACCATCCAGGATGGGACGCTCTTCCTCCTCCAGACCCGCTCCGGGAAGCGGACGGCCAAGGCGGCGGTCCGGATGGCCGTCGAGATGGTTCGGGAAGGGCTCATCGACAAGGAGACCGCGCTGCTCCGCCTGGAGCCGCACCGCCTCCACGAGCTGCTGCACTTCATCTTCGACCCCACCGACAAGGCGCGGACCATCGGGAAGGGGCGCCTGCTGGCCAAGGGCCTCCCGGCAGGTCCCGGCGCCGCCGTCGGGCGGGTGGTCTTCAACGCCGATCGCGCCGTGGATTGGGCCAAGAGCGGACAGAAGGTCCTGCTGGTCCGCCCGGAGACCTCGCCCGAGGACGTGGCCGGCATGTGGGCCGCCGAGGGGATTCTGACGTCCCGGGGCGGCCTCACCTCGCACGCCGCCGTGGTGGCGCGGGGAATGGGCAAGTGCTGCATCGTCGGCGCGGGCGACATCTTCGTGGACGAGGAGCGCCGCGCGTTTCAGGCCGGCCGGACCTTGGTCCGCGAGGGAGACCTGATCTCGATCGACGGCCATACCGGCGAGATTCTCCTGGACGCCGTCACGCGAATTCCGCCGCCAATCAGCGAGGAGCTCCGCGTGTTCCTGAAGTGGGCGGACGAGACCCGCACCCTGGGCGTGCGCGCCAACGCCGACACGCCCGAGGACGCCCGGAAGGCCCGGGAGAACGGCGGGGAGGGGATCGGCCTCGTCCGCACCGAGCACATGTTCTTCCAGGCCGAGCGCATTGCGATCGTGCGCGAGATGATCATGGCCGGCGACACGAAGGCGCGGCAGGTGGCGCTCGAGAAGCTGCTGCCCCTCCAGCGCGAGGACTTCATCGGAATCTTCCGGGCGATGGACGGGCTGCCGGTGACCATCCGGCTGCTGGATCCGCCGCTCCACGAGTTCCTCCCGAAGTACACGGAGCTCCTGGAGGAGCACACGCGCCTCGACGCGCTGGGGATCAACCAGGCGCGTGCCCGCCAGCTCGAAGACGTCATGGCCAAGGTGCGCTCGCTCCAGGAGGCGAACCCGATGCTCGGGCACCGCGGCTGCCGCCTGGGGATCACGTTCCCGGAAATCTACGAGATGCAGGTGCGCGCCATCATGGAGGCGGCCTGCGCGGTCACCCGGGAAGGGGTCAAGGTCGAACCGGAGATCATGATCCCCCTCACGGGGACGGTGGGCGAGATGAAGCTCACCCACGAGATGACCCGGTCCGTGGCCGGCACGGTGATGGCCGACGCGGGCGCGGACGTCAAGTACCTGATCGGCACGATGATCGAGGTGCCGCGGGCGGCGCTGGTGGCGGATCGGATCGCGGAGGACGCGGAATTCTTCTCGTTCGGGACCAACGACCTCACCCAGATGACGTTCGGCTACAGCCGCGACGACATCGGGAAGTTCCTGCCGTTCTACCTCGACCGGGGGCTCCTGCCCGCGGATCCGTTCTCGGTCCTGGACCAAGAGGGGGTCGGGGAGCTGATCAGGATCGGCATCGAGCGCGGGCGGAAGACCCGGCCTGGCCTGAAGGTGGGCATCTGCGGTGAGCACGGGGGGGAAGCTTCCTCCGTCGAGTTTTGTCATCGTGTGGGCATGACCTACGTCTCCTGCTCGCCCTTCATGATTCCCGTCGCGCGTCTGGCGGCGGCTCAGGCCCGGATCAAAGAGCAACGAGCGCGCATGGAGGGTCCGAATGCCTGAGCTGGAAGGAGTGTTCATCCCGGTCCCGACACCCTTCCGGGGGGAGGCGGTGGCCCTCGACCGCCTGAAGGCCAACCTGGCGCGCTGGAACGAGACCGCGCTGGCCGGCTACGTCATGCTCGGCTCCACGGGGGAGTTTCCGCTGCTCACGGAGGCGGAGAAGGATGCGGTCCTCGTGGCGGCGCGGGCGGCTATTCCACGCGGGAAGTTCTTCATCGCCGGGACCGGGACCGAGTCCACGCAGGGCACGATCCGCCAGACCCGGCGCGCCGCGGAGATCGGGGCCGACGCGGCCATCGTCATCACCCCCCACTACTACAAGAAGGGGCTCTCCCAGCCGGCGGCCCAGATCCGGCACTACCTGACGGTCGCGGAGGCCTCGCCCATTCCGGTGATGATCTACAACTTCCCGCAGAACACCGGCATCAACCTCGAGCCGGAGACCGTCGCGCGAATCGCCGAGCACGCGAACGTGTGCGGGATCAAGGATTCGTCGGGCAACATCGCGCAGGCGGCGCAGCTCATCCACCTGACGCCGAAGTCCTTCCACGTGCTGGTGGGGGCGGCGTCGGGCCTGCTGCCGTCGCTGACGCTGGGCTCGTCCGGGGGGATCCTGGCCCTGGCGGTCCTCGCCGCCCGGGAGCACTGCGAGGTCTACTCGCTCGCGCGGCAGGGACGCTGGGACGAGGCGCGTGAGCTCGTGCATCGAATGCTGGCGGTGGATCGCGGCGTCCACGGGCACCACGGCATCGGGGGGCTCAAGGCGGCCCTGGACCTGCTCGGCTTCTACGGCGGTCCCTGCCGGGCGCCGCTCAGCACGCCCGACGGCGACGCCATCGAAGACATCAGGGAACTGCTGGCCACAGCCGGCCTGCTTTAGTTCGTGCTTCGAGCGCGGGCTTTGCCCGCGCAACCGAGGGGGGAGGAATAGGAGGGGGGCGTCGAGGCCCCCCCC
>JBBTEL010000298.1:0-249 GCA_038042325.1 Candidatus Methylomirabilota bacterium | reverse complement strand
GGTTCGGAAGGGGGACGGAGTCCCCCTCCGAGGCGAGAGAACTGCTGGCCACAGCCGGCCTGCTTTAGGAGGGGAAGAGTTGGCAGTGAAACTCACGGGAGCGCGGATCTTTCTGGAGTGTCTGAAGCGGGAGGGAGTGGACGTGGTGTTCGGGCTGCCGGGCGGGGCGGTGCTGCCGGTCTACGACGCCCTGTATGACTTCCCCGGGCTGCGCCACATCCTCGTTCGTCAGGAAGCGGCGGCGGGTCA
>JBBTEL010000297.1:7196-15231 GCA_038042325.1 Candidatus Methylomirabilota bacterium | reverse complement strand
CCTTCGGCGGTGTTGAAGAGCACCTCGTCGCCTTCGACGTCCATCCAGACCATCGTCGGCTGCGGCTTCCCGTCCGGGTTGAACGTGATGACGTGCCCGTAGGCTTTGTCCTGTAGAATCTTCTTCACGGACTGTGGCAATGCGATCGCCATGATTTTCCCCTCCTCGGTGCACCCAGAATAGCCCCAAGGTCCACGGTCGTCAACAAAGCGCCACTCACTGCCCCCGGACGATGAAGGCGCCCTTGGCGACCATCCACTTGTGGCCCCAGCCGCAGGTGCCGGCGCCGTCCATGCCCGAGTCCACGCAGAGGACGTCGTAGGCGCCCACGCGCTTGGCGGTGAAGGTGACGGTCTTGATCGTGGGATCGCCGCGCTCCACCGCCTCGCGGAGGGTCGCCGGGCCGCCGTCCCGGAAGGGCCGCGCGTTCAGGGCCGCGGTGACGTTCGTCGTGACGTAGACGGGCAGCCCGGTGATGCCGATGATGTGCTCGACGTTGCCGAGGGCGAAGTCCTCCAGGATCTTCTTGCGGATCTGAGGATCCCCGGCGGCGAGGCCGCCGATGGGGGCGCGGAGCGACCGCTCGGCGTACTCGAGAACCATTTCCCGGGGGAGCGCCTGGGACGGCACGATGTAGAGCGTGACGGGCTCGCCCGCCTTCACCTCCATGGCCGCGACCTCGGCGAAGGTCCGGTCGTAGAACGCGTAGCCGTAGTGGTAGGCCACGACGTAGAAGACGGCGCCGGCGCGCCCGGCGTCCCGGGGGGCGGGCGGGAATTTCCCCAGGAACGCGAGCACCACAAGGCCGGTCAGCACGCTGAGACCGAGGGCGGCGGCCGCGGTCAGAGCGGGATGACGGACCGGTCGAGGGGCGTCCGGGGGCGCGGGCATCTAGAGGAGCGGTGCTCCGAGCATCCAGAGGCTCACCAGCGTCAGCACGACGCCCAGCCCCGCCATCGGCAGGAACGACGCCAGGGCGACCTCGCGGTCGTCGAAGAGCCGCAGCGAGATCCGGTGGAGGGCGAAGAGCGTGAAGAGCAGGCCGCCGAGGAGCAGGAGGATCTGGATCAGGTAGGTCTCCACCGGGCCCAGCAGGTGCACGACGGTCACCCGCCCCGCCACCGTCCGGTTGAGCGGAAAGTCGAGGAGCAGCGCCCGCGTGACGTCGCCGAGCGCCCCCCAGGTGCGGAGGGCGTGATCCAAGAGATCGGCGAGGAACTTGAAGAGGCCGAGCGGGATGAGCGCGTAGGCGTAGTGGACGAAGAGCGCCCGCGCGGGCAGGGCCCGGGCGCCGGCGGCGCGGCGCGAGAGGAAACTGAAGCCGTAGACGAGTGCGACGCTCGCGCCCAGCCCAATCGCGAAGAGGAGACCCACGGCGACGAGGCGGGGCGGGTCGTTGGGGGGGATCCCGGCGGGCAGCACGCCGGCGAGGAGCCCCCGCACTTTCGGCAGCCAGGCGTAGGTCACGAGGGGAATAAGCGTCGCCAGCCCGACCACCGTGACGGCCGCGAACGCCCCGTCGGCGCGCGGCCTGCGCATGGCCCACAAATCGCGGCCGGGCGCTCGAAGGCGGAGCCCGATGTTGTCGTGGCCGCACCCCTTGATGCACTCGGTGCAGAGGATGCAGAGGAGGTTGGTGTCCATGGCGCCTCCGGGGAATTCCCCCATGGGGCAGCCGTAGGTGGTGGCGTTGCCGCGGTAGCAGTCCTTGGTCGCGCAGTCGGCCCGGCAGACCTCGGCCTCCCGGCGCCGCAGCTCGAGCGTCGAGAAGAGCGAGTTGAGCCCGATGAAGGCGGTCAGCGGGCAGACGTAGCGGCAGAACGCCCGGCGCTCGAAGACGAGGCCGATCCACGCCGAGGCCAGGGTCAGGACCGCGATGAGGCCGGCCGTCAGGCGCGGGCTGTTGGACATCCCGTAGCCGTTGTCCAGCCAGACGAACACCAGAAAGAGCCCGGTGGCGAGCCACAGGTTCCGGAGCCGCCGCGGCCACGGCAGCTCGAGGCCGGCCGTGTAGCGCGAGCGCCCCCAGAGGCGGAGCCGCTGGACCCACTCCCCGGCGGCCCCGATGGGGCAGACCAGACACCAGGCCCGGCCCAGGAAGACGAAGGAGAGGAGGAGGGCGCCCCACCAGACGACCCAGGTGAAGACCGTGCCGAAGTTGAAGCCCGGATGGTCGATCCCGAACCAGGTGGACGCCACGACGACGGCCACGACGAGGGCGGCCGGCACGATCGCCAGGAACTGGAACGGGCGAAAGCGGAGGGCCCGGCGGACGGGGGCGAGGACCAGGAGATCGCGCGTCATGGGCCCGGCTCCCGGCGACCCGCCGCGAGCGCCGCAAACGACCCCGCCGCGGCGAGGGCGAGCAGTGAGGCGATCCACGGGACCGTGGCGCCGGGGGTCCGGCCCGGATTCCCGACGACGAGGCTCGCCTTCATGGAGGGATGCCCGAGGCCGCAGAAGGTGCTGCACTGAATCGGGTATTTCCCGGGCGGCAGCGCGACCTTCACGTCCGGCGAGCGCACCTCGCGGCCCGAGACGAGCTGGAGGTTGAGCCCCAGCTCGTTGATCGCAAAGCCGTGCTGGATGTCGTCGCTCACCACTCGGAACCTGACCGTGTCACCCGGTTCCACGCGAATGGCCCTCGGGCTGAACCCCCAGGCGTGGACCCGGATCGAGAACTCTTTGACGCCGTCGCTCCCCGCGGTCGGGGATGCCGAGACGAGCGCCTGGGGACCGTCCACCGTCCAGATGGTGAGGGTCCCCAGCAGCGCGACCGCCGCGGTGGTGAGGAGCACAGAGCGAACGAGGGGTCGCAGCACCGCGCCCGCTCCTAGGCCCGGCCGATCTCTTTCCAGATGCTCCGCTTCAACTCCAGGAACGCGGGCGAGAACCGCGTCTCCAGCGAGCGGGGTCTCGGCAGATCGACCCTCACCTCCGCCTGGACCCGCCCCGGGCGCGGCGCGAACACGACGACCCGGTCCGCCAGATAGATCGCCTCCTCGATGTCGTGGGTGACCAAGATTACCGTCTTCCGCTTCTCCTCCCACAGCCGGCTGAGCTGGTCCTGCATCTTTGAACGGGTCTGAGCGTCGAGCAGGCCGAAGGGCTCGTCGAGCAGCAGGATGGCGGGGTCCGTCGCCAGGACCCGGGCCACCTCCACCATCTTGGACATCCCTCCCGACAGCTCCTTCGGGTAGGCGCGCTCGTATCCCTCCAGCCCGATGAGGGTGACCAGCCCGGCGACGATCTTCTCGCGCTCCGACGCCTCGACGCCCTGTGCCAGCAGCCCGAACGCCAGATTGTCCCTGACCGTCATCCAGGGGAAGATCGCCTCTTCCTGGAAGACGTACCCCCGCTCGGGACTGGGCCCCATCACGGGCGCTCCGTCCCACCGCACCACGCCCCTCGACGGCGTGAGGAAGCCGGCGACGATGCGCACCAGGGTCGTCTTGCCCGACCCGACGGGCCCCACGATCGCCAGGAACTCGTTCTCGTGGACGTCAAGACTCACGCCGTCCAGGGCGCGGGTGGCCATCTTGCCTTCATAGACGTGGACGACGTCGCGGATTTCGAGGCGGCGCCGGCGCGGGTCAGGCATGGGCCGGGCTCCTCTTCATCCAGCGGGTCGCCACCGCATAGCAGCCGAGGGCGACCGTGTCGCACGCGAGCACCAGGAGGCCGATCGTGGCGATTGCCACCGCGATGGTGGGAACCCGCGGGTACGCGCCGGCCAGCGCCAGCAGGTAGCCGAGGCTGGGCATGGTCGCCTTGATCAGCTCGGCGACGACGACCGTCACCCACGCGAGCCCGAGCGCGATCCGGAGGCTCGCGAAGATCTGCGGGAGCGCGGCCGGCCACACGATCTTCCTCAGGATCAGCCCCTTGGAGGCCCCGAGCGACAGCGCGGCCTCCAGGTACACGCGAGGAACATCGCGGACCCCCTGGTAGGCGCCGAGCAGGGTGACGACGGCCACGGCGGTCGCGATCAGCAGAATCTTGGAGAGCTCCCCCAGGCCGAACCAGAGCGCGTAGAGCGGCAGCAGCGCGAGGGCGGGGGTGAACCGGAAGAACGTGACCCAGGGATCCAGCAGGCACTCCAGCCGCGCGGCCCGCGCCATCGAGAGGCCGAGCGGCACCCCGACCGCGGCGCCGAGCGCCAACCCCTGCAGCACGCGCCCCGTGCTCACGAGGATGCTCCGCGGCAGGATCCCCGACTGGATGAGGAAGACGGTCTCCTCGATCAGCGACGCGTAGGGCGGCAGGAGCTCCACGTCGTCGATGTAATGCGCGACCATCCAGATCCGGCGCGGGAGCAACGCGCTCCCGATCTGCGAGGCGATTCCGTACAGCACGGCCAGCGCGCCGAGGGAGAGCAGGGCCCGCCAAAGCCGCCGTCGCACCGGCCCGCTCATCGCTTCACCCACTGCGTCAGGCGGTCGCCGGCGACCCTGACCCCCGCATCCATCGCGTAGCCGATCAGGGCGAGGGCGACGATCCCCACCACGATGACCGCCGGATCCCCCGCCACCTCCAGCCGGGACGACCACATGCCGCCCCCGATCAGGAGAAAGCCGATTCCCTCGTCCGCCATCAGCATCTCGACCCCCACCGTGGTCATCCAGGCGATGATGAGGGCATACCGGAGGCCGGCCAGCACGAAGGGGCCTGCCGCCGGCAGCACCACCTTCGAGAGCAGCAGCCGGCCCCGAGCGCCGAGCGCCCGCGCGGCTTTCACGTAGACGTCGGACACGTCGCGCACGCCGTGATAGGTCGGGATGACGATGGTCGCGAACACGGCATAGATGATGGGGAGGAGCACGTGCGCCGTGCCGTGCCCGAGCCACAGCATCACGTACGTGATGAGCGCGAGCGGGGGAATGGAGCGGCACAGGATGTAGATCGGGTGCACGTACTCATCGACCGCTCGGCTCCAGCCCATGAGGAGACCGGCCAGGATTCCCAGCGGGGCGCCCACACTTACGCCGATGAGCACCCTATAGGTGCTGACGAGCAGCGACCCCTGCAGGGTCACGCGCTGTTCGACCAGGCCGCCGATGTGGTCGCCCGTGTGGACGTAGGCGCCGCCCACCGGGGACGCCCCGGCGCCCACCAGCTGGACGAACGCGTCGAAGATCCGCTGGGTCGGCGGGAGGATCTGAGGGCGCAGCACCCCCCGGATCGGGTCGGGAAGGAGCGACGGATCGATGACCCGGTAGGCGTTGGAGAGGAGCGTGTAGGCGGCGACCAGCGCCACCACCGACGCCAGCCCGAGCCACACGCGCCGCGCCTTCGGGGATCGCGCGGCCTCAGCCAGCCTCACGGCTCGTAGGCGCAGAGCGCGTCGGAGCCGAGGGGGTTGCCCGTGGCCGCGTAGGCGCGGGCCCGGGAGCCGCCGCAGATCGCCCGGAACTCGCAGCGGCCGCACTTGCCGTCGTAGCGCTCGGGCGCCCGGAGGGCCGTGAAGAGCGGCGCGGCGCGGTACACCTCCACCGGGCTCTGGACCTTCACGTTCCCGGCCGCGAGCGGGAGGAACCCCGAGGGATGGATCTCGCCGGTGTGGGAGATGAACATGACGCCGTTGCCGTCCCGGATCCCGAAGCCGCGCCGCAGCGGGTGGTGCCTCAGCTCCTGACTCGACCGCCCTTCCGCTCTCAGCCGCTCCAGCACGACCCGGCGGTAGTGGGGCGCCTCGGTCGTGGTGACGGCGGGCCGCCCGTCGCGGGAGTGGTCGTAGACCCAGTGGAGCAGCGCCTCACACTCGTCCGGCGTCAGCTGGCCGAGCACGCGGCCGCGCCCCACCGAGATCAGGAAGAAGAGGCTCCAGCGCTGCGCGCCGATGGCCGAGACGAGGCGGTGGATCTCGGGCAGGTCGCCGGCGGTCTCGCTCGTGACGAGCGTGTTGATCTGAAGGGGAATCCCGGAGTCCACGACCTCGCGCGCCGCCGCCACCGTCAGCGCGAAGGTCCCGGGGACGCCGCGGAGCCCGTCGTGTAGCTCGGCGGTGGAGCCGTCCAGGCTGAGCGACATCGCCTCCACGCCGGCCGCCTTCAGCGCCAGGACCCGCTCCCGCGTCAGCAGGCCCGTCGCGCTGGGGGACACCGACACCGGCAGCCCGACGCCCACCGCGTGCTCCATCAGCACCAGCAGATCGGGCCGCTTCAGCGGATCGCCGCCGGTGAGGATCACGTGGGGGGCGGGAGGGCCGAACTCGACCAGCTGGTCGAGAAGCCGGAATCCCTCGGCCGTCGTCAGCTCCTCGGGGTGGCGGCTGGGGATGGCCTCGGCGCGGCAGTGACGGCAGGCGAGGTCGCAGGCCCGCGTCAGCTCCCAGTACACCCGGAGCGGCGCCCGGGCGAAGACGTAGCCTGTCGTCACCGGGCGCGCCTCACAATTCAACCTCTTCGGAGTTGCGGCTGGCGATCGGCACGTAGTCCCGGAGCGCGGACCCGAGGTAGAGCTGGCGCGGCCGGGCGATCTTCTGCTCGGCGTCGGCCCGCATCTCCTGCCACTGGGCGAGCCACCCGGAGGTCCGCGGGATCGCGAAGAGGACCGGGAACATCTCGACGGGGAAGCCCATGGCCTGGTAGATGAGGCCGGAGTAGAAGTCTACGTTGGGGTAGAGCTTGCGGGAGACGAAGTAGTCGTCCTGGAGCGCGATCCGCTCCAGCTCCAGCGCGATGGGCAGGAGCGGGTTCGGCCGGGTGACGGTGAAGACATCGTCGGCCATCCGCTTGATGATCTTGGCGCGCGGGTCGTAGTTCTTGTACACCCGGTGCCCGAACCCCATCAGCTTGCCCTTCCCCTCCTTCACCTGCTTGACGAACTCCGGGATCTTGTCCTTGGAGCCGATGGCCTGGAGCATCTTGAGCACTTCCTCGTTGGCGCCGCCGTGAAGCGGGCCATACAGCGCCGCCACTCCCGCCGCCACCGCGCAGTACGGGTCCACCTGCGAGGAGCCCACGCTCCGGACGGCGTTGGTGGAGCAGTTCTGCTCGTGGTCGGCGTGGAGGATGAAGAGCACCTCCAGCGCCTTCTCCAGCACGGGATCGGGCTTGTACTGCGCCTCGGTGGTCTTCCAGAGCATGTTGAGGAAGTTGCCCGTGTAGGACAGGTCGTTGTCCGGATAGGCGTAGGGCATGCCGAGCGAGTGGCGGTAGGTGAAGGCGGCCAACGTCGGCATCTTCGCGATGAGCCTCACGATCTGAAGCTGGCGGGTCTCCGCATCGGTTCCGTTCTTCGCTTCCGGGTAAAACGGCGAGAGCGCCGCCACCGCCGAGACCAGCATGCCCATGGGGTGGGCGTCGTGGTGGAAGCCGTCCATGAACTTCTTCATGTTCTCGTGAATCCAGGTGTGGTGGGTGATCTTCCAGGCCCAGTCGCTGAGCTGGTCCGCGGTGGGCAGCTCCCCGTGGAGCAGCAGGTACGCCGTCTCGAGGTACGTGGACTGCTCGGCGAGCTGCTCGATGGGGTAGCCCCGGTAGTGGAGGATTCCCTTGTCGCCGTCGATGAACGTGATGGTGCTGCGGCAGGAGGCGGTGTTCATGAACGCCGGGTCGTAGCTCATGAGGCCGAAGTCGTCGTCGGAGACCTTGATCTTCCGGAGGTCCATCCCGCGGATGGCCCCGTGCTCGATGGGAACCTCGTAGGTCTTCCCCGTGCGGTTGTCCGTGATGCTCAGGCTCTCTTTGCCCATAGGCAGCCTCCTCGATGCAGTTTAGGCCAGGCCGGAGACGACCGTCTCCAAGTATCGCGCCCGCCGGAAGCCAACGCAATCGGCGTGATGGCCGGTGGTGCAGAACCGGGCCAGCTCGTCGCGGGACGGAATCCGCACCCGCCCGTCGGGCAGCCGGCAGTACACCCCGAGGGGAAACGCGTCCAGCCGGTCAGCCCTCTCGGGTCTGAGGTAGGGGCACTTCAGGGTCTCGGCATCGTTCCCTTGTCCCATTATGGTCTCCTTGGCCCCCACACGCAGGGGCGCTTAGAGCCTACCGGGTGCAAGCCGAATGCCGGGGTCCTGAAAGGAAAAGTGGTT
>JBBTEL010000297.1:0-7096 GCA_038042325.1 Candidatus Methylomirabilota bacterium | reverse complement strand
CTTAGAGCCTACCGGGTGCAAGCCGAATGCCGGGGTCCTGAAAGGAAAAGTGGTTGGAAATCAATGAGATGGTCTAAGCCTGCGCCCACCAAGGGGAAGGGGCGCCGCCTCAGGCGGGGCACCGCCGCCCCACCCTGGGGTCAGGCATGCGTATTTGCGTTGCCGGCGGCCTCGGTCACTCCACGATTTGACGGATCAGGTCCCCGTAGCCGGGGTCCTCCGCCGGGTCATAGCCGGGCTCCACGTAGCGACTCACGAAAAACCGGGCGATCTCCGGAAGCCGCGTCGGCCGATTCGCCGTCAGGTCCTGGTCGGCCTCCTCCAGGAGGAGCGACGCCTGGAAGATCCGGGCCATGCGGTGGACCAGGCGCCGGACGCCGAGGGCCGCCGCCTCCGGGTCCCGGCGCAGCAGGCGGTGGAGCTTCTCGCGCCCGTCCTGGAGCCCCGACGTGGCGGCCTCCCGCGCCGCCGCCAGGGCCGGGTGCTTGACGCCGAGCAGGGTGTCCTCGGCCTGTCCCAGCAGCGCGTCGTGCATCTTGGACTTGAGGGCGTCGCGGAGGATCTGGGCCATCATCGTGTTGTGCGGCCCTTCCCAGCTCTCCTCGACGGGCATCTCGCGGTAGAGGCGGGGCAGCGGGCTGAAGTCCTCGATGGTGCCGTTGCCGCCCAGGATCTCGATCCCGTGGTGGACGACCAGCCCCCCGTCCACCGAGCAAATGTACTTGTTGACGTTGACCCCGATGCGGAAGAGCGGGTCGTCTTCCGGATGCGTTCCCTCGAGCGTCAGCCGGTCCTCGAGCGCCGCGAGGAAGAGGGTGGACGAGAGGCCGGCAACGCCGAGGGCGCGCATCTCCGCGAGCTGCTCCCGCACGGCCGGAAACTCGATGAGGCGGCGGCCGAAGGCCTGGCGCACGCGCGCGTAGTGGAGCGCCTCGACCCAGGCGCGGCGCATGATCCCGCAGGAGCCCAGCGCGACCCCGAGGCGCGAGGTGTTGATGACCACGCCCATCATCACCCTGAACCCCTCCTCCAGGCTCCCCAGCTGGTAGCCGAGCGCATCGTGGAAGTCCACCTCGGCGGTCGGCAGCGTGCGCGTCCCCAGCTTCTGCTTGAGCCGGCGGATGAAGACGCCGTTGGGGCTGCCGTCGTCGAGACGGCGCGGGACGACGAAGAGCCCCACCCCCTTCGTCCCCTCGGGCGCACCCTCGGGACGCGCGCTGACGGCGTAGAGATCGGCTGTGACGTTGGAGCAGAACCACTTCTCCCCGCTGATCCGCCAGGCGCCGGGCGTCTCGTGGACGGGGCGCGCCACGCAAGCATTGGCGCCGACGTCGGAGCCACCCTGGACCTCCGTGAGGAACTGGGCGCCGTGCCAGCGCCGGTCGTAGTCCGGGTCCAGGAGTCGGGGGAGCCACTCGCGGAGCATCCAGTCGCTCCCGCAGCGCTGGATCGCCTTGATGAGCCCTGCGGTGCAGGCGACGGGGCAGCCGTGCGGGACCTCTCCGTTCTGCCCCCACAGGTACCCGAGCGCGGTGTGCAGCGCCACGTTGCCCGGCTCCCCCAGCAGGGACAGCACGCGCGACCGCCAGACCAGGCGGCCTACCTCGTGGTAGGCGGGGTGGAACACGATCTCCTCGGTGCGCTCCCCGATGCCGTTCCATGGCTCGAGGCGCGGGAGGTTTTCGGGGCGATCCAAGAGGGCGGACGCCCTGTTCACGGGGCCGGCGGCATCGGCGCCCGCCTGGTGGAGCAGCGGCGCCACGGGCGCCAGGCGCGCGGCGTCCACCCGGAAGGCCAGCACTCGCCTGAGGTGCTGATCGTCCTCGTAGAAATTGGTGGGCTTCGACTCTTCCCAGCGGCGCAGCAGCGAGCGGCCCTGCTCGACCCGGTTCATGGCAGTGACTTGCGCGTTGAGACCCCCAACGCGTAGGAGCCGGGTCAGTACCTCACCAGGCCTGTGAGGAGCGGGATGATCCCCACGAGCCCCCACCAGGTCTTGGGCCCCACCACGACCAGCGCGAGGAGCACGATGCCGACGAGGATTCGAAGAACCCGATCCGCCCCTCCCACATTTAGCGTCATGTCGCTCCCTCCTCCTGGTTATTCAGTTATTCAGGCCTGACCCCCTCCGCATGACCCCCTCCGCAGGCGGCGGTCCTGCCGGTAGGGGAGGATGTCCAGGACCTCGCGGGCGGCATGCCGCGCCTGCATCCTGCGCCAGAAGTCCGGGCTCAGCAAGTCCCGGTGCGCTTCGAGGAAGACCTCGCGCACCTTCCCCTGGAGCCCCATGAAGGTGAGGAATTCCTCCGGGAAGAGGTCGCCGTCCCCCACGTAGAACCACGGTTCCGCCGCGAGCTCCTCGTCGAGGTCCCGGGCCCGCGGCATGTCGCGGAAGTTGCAGTCGGTCAGCGCGCAGAGCTCATCGTAATCGTAAAACGCCACGCGGCCGTGCCGGGTGACGCCGAAGTTCTTCAGCAGGAGGTCGCCCGGGAAGATGTTCGTCGCCGCCAGGTCTTTGATCGCCTGCCCGTACTCCAGCGCCGCGTCGTGGGCGGCGGCCCCGTCCGCGTCCCGAAGGTAGAGGTTGAGCGGCGTCATCCGCCGCTGCGTGTAGAGATGCTTGATGACCACCCGCCCGTCCCCATCAGCTCCGCCAGCAGGGCGTCCGAAAACCGGTCCCGGGCGAACGCCAGATGCTCGAATTCCTGCGCGTCCGCCAGGCGGCCGGCGCGGTCGTGATTGAACACCAGCTGGTATTTCCGCAGCACGTCCGGGCGGGTCGTCGTCTTCGGGAACGGGATCTTGTCGCGGATCACCTTGAAGACCACGTCGTACGACGGCAGCGTGAACACCACCATCACCATGCCCCGGTCGCCGGGGGCGATCTCGAACTTGTCCGTCGAGCGCTCCAGGTGGCGGCGCAGATCCCGGTAGAGCTCGGTCTTGCCGTGCTTGTTGTAGCCGAGCGCGATGTACAGCTCGGCGACGCGCTTCAGGGGCATGAGGGACTTCAGGAAGTGGATCGTGTCGTGCGGCCGCTCCACGTCCACGTGGAAGTAGGAATGCGTGAAGCTGAACACGATGCTGATCTCGTCCTCAGTCAGCAGCGCCGCGTCCACGATGATGCCCTGATCGGTGTGGAGCAGGGCGAGTGCCAAGGGCATGAGGCGGTTCCCGCCGACGACCCGCCCGATCAGATACGCGCCCTTGTTACGGTAGAAGACCGGCCTGAGGATCTCGATCGCCTCGACGGGTCGCGTCCCCCAGGCGGCGCGCCGCCTGGCCTCGATCTCGTCGGCCACCCGCTGGGCGTCAAGGTCGATGTTCCGGTCCGGGAGGGGGTAAGCATAATCAACCAGGAGGTCCCTGACGAGCGCGGAGACCGATCCGCGCAGCACGTACCGCCGGTACACGGGCTCGTCCGGCGGCGGCGGGGGCGTGTCGAAGTCCGAGTCCACGTACTCGATCTTGGGATCCACCCCCACCGTGTCGAAGATCCGGCGGGTGGCCGAGTTGAAGAAGGTTTCCGCGGCGACCACGCCGGTGATCACGCGCGGGTACAGGTCCAGCCGTTCCCGCGCGTCCTGCTGCATCCCGCGCCAGTCTTGCCCCTCGAAGCGGGACCGGGCGCGGCGCGTGATCTGTCTGAACTCCCGCTGGTAGGCGTCGAAGGCGCGGTGGATCGCGTCGGCCCCGCTGCGGGCCGGGGAGTGGTTCTCGTGCTCCGGAGGCATGCGTCACATGCGGGCGATCACGGCGTCCCCGAACTCGGAGCACTTGACTTCCTTCGCGCCCTCCATCAGCCGCGCGAAGTCGTACGTCACGGACTTGGCGCCGATCGCGCCGTCCATGCCCTTGACGATCAGGTCGGCGGCTTCCCTCCACCCCATGTAGCGCAGCATCATCTCGCCCGACAGGACGACGGAGCCGGGGTTGACCTTGTCGAGGTTGGCGTACTTCGGCGCGGTGCCGTGCGTGGCCTCGAAGACGGCGTGGCCCGTGACGTAGTTGATGTTGCCCCCCGGCGCGATGCCCATCCCCCCGACCTGCGCCGCCAGGGCGTCCGACAGGTAGTCGCCGTTCAGGTTCAGGGTCGCGATCACGTCGAACTCGTCCGGCCGGGTCAGCACCTGCTGGAGGGTGATGTCGGCGATGGCGTCCTTCACGAGCAGCCGGCCGGCGGCCAGCGCGGCTTTCTGCTCGGCGTTGGCCGCCGCCTCGCCCTTGGCGGCTCGCGCGCTCCCACTGCTCCCAGGTGGACACCCGGTCCGGGAACTCCCGTTCGGCCAGCGCGTACCCCCAGTTGCGGAACGCGCCCTCGGTGAACTTCATGATGTTGCCCTTGTGGACGAAGGTCACGCTGCGGCGCTTGTTGGCCAGCGCGTACCGGATCGCCGCCCGGATCAGCCGCTCGCTCCCCGCGCGCGAGACGGGCTTCAGCCCGATGCTCGACGTGTCGGGGAAGCGGATCTTCTTGTACATCTGCGGGAAGGTCTCCTTGAGGAACGCGAGCACCTTCTTCACGTCCTCGGAGGCCTGCTCGAACTCGATGCCCGCGTAGATATCTTCGGTGTTCTCCCGGAAGATCACCATGTCCACCTTCTCGGGATGCCGGACCGGCGACGGCACGCCCTTGAACCAGCGCACCGGGCGCAGGCACACGTACAGGTCGAGGAGCTGCCGCAGCGCGACGTTGAGCGACCGGATGCCGCCGCCGACCGGCGTGGTCAGCGGGCCCTTGGTGCCGACGAGATACTCGCGGAAGGCGTCCACGGTCTCGTCGGGCAGCCAGGTGTTGAACTTCCTGAACGCCTTCTCGCCGGCGAACACTTCCATCCACTCGATCCGCCGCCGATCGCCGTAGGCCTTCTGGACCGCCGCGTCGAGCACGCGCACGCTGGCCCGCCAGATGTCGGGGCCCGTGCCGTCGCCTTCGATGAAGGGGACGATCGGGTGATCGGGGACGCGCAGCGCGCCGTTCTGAACGGTGATCTTCTGAGCGTCGGGCATGGTTCAGCCTCCTGAGGGTTCTAGGATTATAACGCGTCGGACAGGCGTCGGCTCAGGGAGCCGGGTAGAGGCCCGCCAGTTCCTGGAGCCGACGCCAGTTGGCCAGGCGATCGGCCTGCGCGGCCACGAGGGCGGAGGACGGGCGTCCCTCGCCGTCGAACTGGCGGGCGAAGCGTCCCTCCGTCCGGGCGAAGGTGATGAAGTCGATGACCTCGCCGGTCTTGGGGTGGCGCGCCCAGTCCTCTTTGGGGTCGGGATTGCCCTGCAGGGAGAGCCGCTCCCGGATCGTCTCGCCCTTGCGCGGGTCGTGGATGAAGAGCGGGAAGGCGCGGGAGTCCACCGCGAGCTTGGCCTGGCGCGCCGCCCGGTCGTCCCCCACGCCGTGCTCGGGCTGGCAGGTCGTGTAGGCGACGACGACCGCGGGGCCGGGGTAACTGTTGGCGTCCAGGATCGCGCGGTAGAAATGGTTGATGTGGGCGGCCGTCGTCTGGGCCACGAAGACCTCCGGGTGCATGAGGCAGATCAGGCCCAGCTCCTTCCGCCGCTCGCTCTTGCCCGCCACGGCCGGGCCCACCGCCGCCATCTTCGCGTCCTGGGCGAGGAAAGACGCCGTGGAGACCTGGCCGCCGGTGTTGGAGTACACCTGGGTGTCCAGCACCAGCACCTTGATGTCCATCCCCGCCGCGAGCATCCGCGAGAGCGACTGGAAGCCGATGTCATACATCGCGCCGTCGCCCCCCACGACCCAGAGGCGCTTGTCCTGCCAGCCGCGCTGGTCCCACTTGGCCCGCACGCCCATGGCGACCGCCGGGGCGTTCTCGAAGAGGGAGTTCGTCCAGGGAACCAGGAAGGGGTTGTAGGGGTACGTGGAGCAGTAAACCGTGTTGCAGCCCGTGGCCGCCACGATCGCCAGGCCCTCCGGGCCGTGGGCGAAGCCGGTCGCCGCCACCATCATCCGGAGCGCCGTGCCCTCCCCGCACCCCATGCACGAGCCGGCGCCCCCCACGTAGAGCAGCGCCGACTCCTCGGCGAGCATCATGTCGGCCAGCGACTTCTCGTTGATGTACTCGGCCGGGGTGGGGCCGACGCGGCGGAAGAAGTTGAACGCCCGGCGGTAGCTGTCGAGCGTGGCGTCCTGCTTCCGGACCATGCGGAGCGCGTCGTACCCCAGCGCGGCGCACACTTCCACGCACTCGGCGCACCCCTTGCACTTGGTGGGGTCGATGAAGATCCCGAAGAGCGCCCCTTCGAGCCCCTTCCGCGCCGGGACGTCGAAGTACTTCCGGGTCCGCACCCACTGGGCCCCGTCGAACTCCGGCTCGGCCTGCAGTCGGGACCCCGGGATCGCCTTGGCCAGGATCGCCGTGTCCGGACACTCGGTCACGCAGGTCATGCAGCCGACGCACCGGTCGGCGATGAACTCGGGGATATCCGGGGAAAGGTAGGAGAAGTCCCTCAGCGCGGCCGTCCCGGCTGGAATGAGGCTGCGCGCGATGCCCACGTCGGCGGGGAGCTCCTGCGAGCCGACTCCCTTTTCGTAGGCGCCGATGACCCGGGCGTTGAAGTCGGCGACGTACTCGGCGACGTCGAGCGTCAGGATGGACTCGGTCGGCAGCCGGGCCTCGTGGACGTCCTTGGCCAGCCCGGGCTCCTTGGTCCCGAGGGAAACTTCCTCGGTCTCGACCTCCAGCGGATTGAACCCCCGTTCGTTCTCGCTCATCTCAGGGCCTCGAGCGCGGGCTTTGCCCGCGCAAGCCTTGGGGGGAGGTGTCGGAAGGGGGGCGGAGCCCCCCTCCGAGGGGGTCTACGTGCCGCACCACATCGGTCAGCGAGAGGATCCCGATGGGCCTCTCGCCGCCTGGAACAGCCTCCGTAACCACTAAGCGGTGAATCTTCCTCGTCCTCAGCAGATCGAGCGCGTCGGCCACCGGCGTCCCGGCGCCGACGGAGATCACCGGGGAGGTCATCAGGTGGCGCGCCGTCATGCCCCGCCAGTGGCGCATGTAGGGCTCGACGAAGCTGGCGTTGGCCAGGTCGGTCCGGGAGATGACGCCGAGGGCCAGTCCATCGGTGTTCACAACCACGA
>JBBTEL010000296.1:0-4070 GCA_038042325.1 Candidatus Methylomirabilota bacterium | reverse complement strand
CCGAGGCCGATCCCCTTGGTGGAGCCGGTGACGATGGCGGTCTTCCCCTGAAGTCTCATTGCTCACGGGATGACGGCGACTTTGATGGACTCGGGGGAGCGGTGGGCGGCGAACGCTTCCTGGATGGCGTCCAGGGCGAAGCGGTGGGTCACCAGCGGCTCCACCTTCACCGCGCCGGCCTTGAGCAGCCGCATGGCCTCGGGGAACTCGTCCTGATAGATCATCGAGCCCAAGAGCGTCAGCTCCCGCCTCACCACCCAGAAAAAGTGAACCCGGGAGGGCTCGTGAGGCAGCCCGGTCAGGACCACGCGGCCGCCGGGGCGCGCGAGCTCCATGGCCTCCTCCACGGCCTCCGGGGTCCCCGCGGTCTCCACGACGAGATCGACCCCCTCGCGCCCTGAAAACTTGCGCGCCGCTTCCGCCCCGGGACCGGTCGTCAGGCTGTGAACCGCCTCGGCGCCGAGGTCTCGGGCCAGGGACAGCCGCCGGTCGCTCCGGCTCACGGCCAGGACGCGCGCGCCCCGCGCTTTCAGGACCTGAACGGCGAGAAGCCCGAGCGCGCCGGCCCCCAGCACCGCGGCGGTCTCTCCCTGCCGCACGGCGCCCCGCCCAACGGCACGAACCACGACGGCGAGCGGCTCCGTCAGCAGGAGCTGCTCGGGGTGGAGTCCCGGAGGTGCCGGCCAGCAGCAGCGTGCGGGGATCCGCGCCAGCTCGGCGAAGCCTCCATCCACATCGATGCCCACCGCGGTCCGCGACAGGCAGAGGTTCCGGTTTCCCTCGCGGCAGAGGGCGCAGGCGCCGCACGAGTAGTTGGGCTCCACCGCCACGGCGTCGCCGGGCTTCACGTTGAGGACACCGGGTCCCACGGCGACCACGTCCCCGATGAATTCGTGGCCCATGATCAGCGGGTACCGGACCGGGCGATCGCCGGCCCAGATGCGGAAGTCGGTCCCGCAGAGCCCCGCCGCCCTGACGCGGACGAGGGCCTCGCCGGCCGACGGCGACGGATCCGGCGCCGCTTCGACGCGCAAGTCCCTGGGGGCGCGAAGGACCGCGGCTTTCATGGGGCCACTCTACCTGAGCACGCCTTCGGTGATCAACTGATGGACCTCGGGCCCGCTCATGCCGAGGAGCTCGCCGAGGACCTCCTGGGTATGCTCGCCCAGGCACGGCGCGCGGCGCAGTCGCCCCGGCGTCCCGGAAAACCGGAATGGCCACGCCTCGTACGGGGCGCGGCCGATCTCGGGATGCTCGAGCCACTGGAACGCGCCGCGGGCAGCCAACTGCGGATCCTTGTGGAGGTCGGCGCAGGACTGGACGACGCCCGCCGGAATGCCGAGCCGCTGGAGGCGCCGAGCCAGGGCCCGGGCTTCCTGGGCGATGGTCCACCGGCCGATCAGGCGGTCCAGTTCCTCCGTGTTGCCGCGCCGCGCCTCGGGCATGGCGAAGTCGGGCCGCCCGCACCACTCGGGCTTCCCCATCGCCCCGCAGAGCGCCTGCCACTCGGTGTCGTCCTCGCAGGCGATGACGCACCACTGGTCGCTGCCCGCGCACGGGAAGGCGTTGTGGGGGGCCGCCCGATCATCCGCGTTGCCGCGGCGCGCCGTCACTCTCCCGTTGACGGTGAAGTCGAGAATCGCCGGGGCGAGGAAGTGCAGGCTCGCCTCGAACTGGGAGAGGTCCACGTGCTGGCCCTCGCCCGTCCGGCGTCGGTGATCCAGCGCCGCCAGGAGCGCCGCCGAGGCGAAGTGATGGGCGACGAAGTCCGTGTAGGCGCCGTAGATCATAGACGGCTCCCTGTCGGGCCAGCCGGTGACCGCGTAAAAACCCGCGAGGGCCGCCGCCAGGGAGCCGTAGCCGGCGTAGTGCGAATGCGGGCCGGTCTGCCCCTGCTGGCAGGTGGAAAGGAGGATGATGTCCGGCTTGAGCGCCTTGAGGTCGGCGTACCCCAGACCCCAGCGGGCCATGGTGCCGGGCGTGAAGGACTCCACCACCACGTCGGCCCGCGCAATGAGGCGGCGGGCGATCTCCAGGCCCTTGGGATGGGAGAGGTTGAGCGCCACCGAGCGCTTGCAGGCGTTGTAGTTGGCGAAGAGCTGGCTCCGGTTGGGCCCCGCCTCGCGGTCCGCCCACGGCGGCAGGGTCCGACCGGGATCGATGCGGAGCGCCGACTCCAGGCGGATCACGTCGGCGCCGAACTCGGCCAGGAGGCGACCGGTGATCGGCCCCGTGGCCACCCACCCGAAGTCGAGGACGCGCAGGCCCGCGAACGGCGGCGCCAGCGCGTGAGGGGCCACCCGCGGTCCGCCGGGGCCCGCCTGCCACTCGGCGAGGACTTCGGCCGTCTGCTCGCCGATGCTCGGGGCCGGCCGTTGCTTGACGATCGGCGTCAGGCTGAACCTGGCGAACGGGCCGGGACCCACCGCCGGCCCGTCCGCCCCGCGCCGCCCCAGGGGCAAGAAGAACTCCCGGGCCGCCAGCTGGGCGTTCTCCAGCAGATCTCGCGTGTCCGCCACCGGAGCGAGGAGGATACCGCGCTTCAGCGCCCCCTCGTACAGCTCCCGCTTCGTCTTTTTCGCGAAGAAGGCGGCCGCTGCGGCCTCGACCTCATCCAGTTCCGCCTGCCCCCGCTCGCCGGAGGCCAGGAGGTGGGCCGAGTCCCAGGCGCGCCAGTCCCGCTCGCGCATGAAGGCCGGCGCCGTCCCTTCCTCGTCCATCCAGGCCGTGAGGGCCTCCATGGCCCCCGCCCCGATGGCGCCGCCGCTGGCGATCAGCGCCACGTAGCCGTCGGCGCAGGCGAAGATGATCCGCCGGCGAAACCCCGCGTAGCGGGCGTGGACGCCGTCCCGAAACGGAACGTAGCCGTGGAGGCTCGGCAGCCCCGTCTCGCTCATCATCGCCCACATCATCGCCGCCTGGGCCGACACCTCGACCCACTGCCCCTCGCCCGTCTGCTCGCGCCAGTGATGCGCCACGAGCGTGCCCACGGCCGCCTGTCCCGCGGCCTGGAGGTACGCCTGCGGAACGCCGATCCGCACGGGAGGCCGATCGCCATCGCCCAGGTGAAACATCATCCCGCTCATCGCCTGGACGATGAGGTCCGGCCCCTTCCAGTCCCGGTAGGGGCCGGTGTGGCCGAACGGGCTGATGGACGTCAGGATGAGGCGCGGGTGGTCCCGGTGGAGCGCCTCCCAGCCGAGGCCGAGGCCATCCAGGTAGCCGGGGGGAAACGACTCGAGGAGGAAGTCGGCCCGCCGGGCGAGGTCGCGCACCAGGGCCACACCCGCCGGCGCCCCCAGATCCGCCACCAGGCTCCGACAGTTCTGGGCGTACGCCCACCAGTGGAGGCTTCGCTCGGCATCCGGCGGCTCGCCCGCGAAGGGGCCCTCGCGCCGGGCCGGATTTCCCGCGGGAGGCTCGACCCGCACGACGTCGGCGCCGAGGTCCGCCAGGATCTTGCCGCAGAGGATTCCGCGGGCGTCGGTCAGGTCCAGGACCCGGTAGGCCGCCAGCGGCCCGCTCGCCTGCGTCATTCCGCGTGGGCTCTACGCCTCTGCCGGTTCGTGGAAGGCTTCCTCTTCCCAGGAGTCCGTCGGATCGTCCTCGCGCCACCGGACGGGGACGCGGAGCAGGGTCCCGCCCTCTGTCGCGCTCTCGAGCAGTCGGAGCGCCTCCCGGAGAATCGCCCGCTGGCCCGCAGGGTCGTCCGGCTTCCCGCACTGATGGCCGAGGGGAAAATTGACAAACGCCGCGCGCGGCGGCCTCAGCAGAGTCGTGATGTCGAGCGCCGAAGACATGGAGACCGTCGGGAGCCCGGCCTCCTCGAAGACTCGCGCCATCAGTCCCACGGACTGGTGACAGAGCTGTCAGACGGGAACCAGCAGCGCGGCATCCACCGCCAGAGCCCGGAGCCGCTCAAGGAGCGCCGGGGCCATCTCCTTCTGGAGGCGAGTACGCATGAAGATCCGCCCCATGAAGGTGAAGGCCGGCGAGGCCAGCTCTCCGACGAATCCCTCCGCCGCCAGCTCCCTGAGGCGCGAGACCGGGAAGACCGTGTTGACGTCGGT
>JBBTEL010000295.1:0-2113 GCA_038042325.1 Candidatus Methylomirabilota bacterium | reverse complement strand
GAGGGTACCGATCAGGGGAGTGGCCTTGGGAGCGATGAGTCCCACGACGAGGATGGTCAGGATGGGGAACAAGACGCGGGTGCGCCGGGACACTTTCTGCGCCCGAGTGGGCATCGCAAGCCGTCGCTCCGCTTCTGTCGTGAGCGCCCGCATGATGGGCGGTTGGATGATGGGCACCAGGGCCATGTAGGAGTAAGCCGCCACCACGATGGCGGGCGTGTACTTGGAGCCAAGCATCGTGGCAACGTAGATGGAAGTGGGGCCGTCGGCGGAGCCGATGATGCCGATCGAGATCGCATCGTTGAAGCTGAAGTCGAAGAGGCGGAGGCCGCCATCGCCCAGGAAGTAGGCCAGGAAGAAGGTGCCGAAGATCCCGAATTGGGCGGCTGCGCCCAGGAAGACGGTGTACGGACGCTCCAGCAGGGAGCCGAAATCGATCATGGCTCCCACCCCGATGAAGATGAGGAGAGGAAAGAGCTGCGTGTCGATGCCGGCTTTCCTCAGCACGGCGAGGAGGCCACCCGCTTCGGTGAGCCCGCCGAGGGGGACGTTCGCCAGGATGACTCCCATTCCAATGGGAACGAGGAGCACCGGCTCCACCTGCTTGGCGATACCCAGATAGATGAGGAGGCCGCCGAGCCCGAGCATGACGGCGGCCTGCCAGGTCAGGGCGAAAACGCCCAGGAGCTCGCCTTCAAACATCCCCCGCCCTTGTCGCTTGGGCTCTGGCCTCCGGCTCGGGCCTGAGCCAGCGGTTCAGGGCGGTCATCACCAGGACGAGGAGGCCCAACGTGGCGAAGACGATGGCCATGCCGGCCAGGACGAACCAGGTGGTTTTGAGCACCAAGGGATCCTAGGGTGAGGCCTCGATGACGGCCAGCGGATCCCCCGCCTCGACAGTCTGGCCGGGGGACACATGGAGCGCCCTGACCGTGCCGCCCACCGGGGCCACCAGCGGGAGCTCCATCTTCAAGGCCTCGAGGACGCAGATGCGGTCTCCCTCGGCCACGGGCTTTCCCACTTCGACGTGAACCCGGAGTATTTTCCCTGGCGCGGGTGCCTCGACGATGTGTTCAGCCATGGCGTCCTCCCTCCTCTTTCTGGTCTTCCCTACTTAGCCCCGTGGTTTCGCAGCGGCGTCAATCGGTCTGCCGAGACTCCGCGGCACGGTACCACGCGGCGGGCCGGCGAGTCAAACGCGACGCCCTCGCAAGCTCCGGATCGTTTGCCCCCCGTCGCCGTGGTATTATCAGATCGCCCTTGGCGGACACGCGAACCGGGAGGATCGACGATATGTATTTCGAGTTGTCTGACGAACTGAAAGCGCTCGTGCAAATCGCCCGGGACTTCGCCGCTGAAAAGATCGCGCCGTTCGTCAAGAAGTGGGACGAAGAGCACTATTTCCCCTATGAGGAAGTCATCAAGCCCATGGCGCAGCTGGGCTTCTTTGGCACCGTGATCCCCGAGGAGTACGGGGGAAACAATATGGGCTGGCTCGCGACCATGATCTTGTCCGAAGAGGTTGGCCGCGCCTGCAGCTCCCTCCGCGTCCAGATCAACATGCAAGCGGTGGGGTGCGCGTTTCCGATTCTTCAGTACGGGTCCGAGGCACTCAGGCGGAAGTACATCCCCAGGCTGGTCAGCGCGGACTCTATGGGGGGGTTCGCCATCACCGAGCCCACCGCGGGTTCCGATGTGATGGCCCTGCGATCCACCGCCACGGACAAGGAAGACCACTGGCTCCTGAATGGATCGAAGACGTGGATCTCCAACGCGCGCCTCGCCGACGTGGTCATCTACTACGCCTACACGGACCGCGGCGCGCGCGGCAAGGGGCTCTCCGCGTTCGTCGTCGAGCTCAAGAACGTCGATGGGGTCACCACCTCCGATCTGGACAAGATGGGGTCGCATTTGTCGCCCACCGGGGAGATCACGCTGACGAACGTGCGAATCCCCAAAGAGAACATCCTCGGCAAGCCGGGCGACGGGACCAGGATCGTCTTCGGCTCGCTCGACCAAACTCGCCTCTCGGCGGCCGCAGGCGCGGTCGGCCTCGCCCAGGCGTGCCTGGATCAGGTGACCAAGTACTGCAACGAGCGGGAGCAGTTCGGGC
>JBBTEL010000294.1:0-4396 GCA_038042325.1 Candidatus Methylomirabilota bacterium | reverse complement strand
ACCCGCACAACCATCTGCTCATGCACGCGGCGGGAGCCAACACGGCCGGCCAGATCGCCTCAGTGGTGGCCGGGGGCGCCGCGCTGGTGCTCGCGCCGTTCTTCGCCTAGTGTGAGTCAAGCGCGTCGTCGAGGCGCGGAGGGGGGCTCCGCCCCCCTTCCGACGCCCCGCGGCAAAGTCGCCCCCGCGCTCGAATGAACGCCGCCGCGCGCGGGCCGTGGAGCGTGGCGATCGCCGCGCTCACCATGGCGGTCCAGAACGGGATCGTCATGGCGTTCGCGGTGCTCTACCTGCCGCTCATCCAGGACTTCCGAGCCTCCCGCGCCGAGGTGGCGATCGTCCAATCCGCGGTGCTGCTCCTCGGAGGGTTCGGCGGTCCCGCGATCGGCTACGCGCTGGACCGCGCGGGGCCGCGCCGCCTCTTCCAGGGCGGGACGCTGCTGGCGGCCCTGGGGCTCTTTCTGGCGAGCGGGGCCGGTAGCCTGCCCGTCCTCCTGCTGACCTACGGGATCCTCACCGGCCTCGGCCTCTCGGCGCTCGGGAGCCAACCCAACATGGTCGTGGCGGCGCTCTGGTACCCGGGCGCGCGCGGCAAAGCGATCGCCGTGGCGGACCTGGGGACGGGCTTCGGCGCCTTCGTCTTCATCCCGCTCGCTCAGGCCGTCGTGGCCGGCTATGGCTGGCGGACGACGCTCACCCTCTGGGCGGTTCTCCTCGTCGCCATCCTGATCCCCACCAACGCCTTCCAGCGTCTTCCCACCTCAACGCTCGGAAGTAAAGCGGCGCCGGCGACGGGCGGGCGAGAGGCCGGGTTGAAGCGCGCCGCGCGGACATCCGCGTTCTGGTGGCTCGTTGCCGTTCGCTTTTTCTCTGCGATGGCCTTCCCGCTCATGAACGTTCACATGCTGGCCTTTGCCGTGGGCGTAGGGATTTCCCCCGCCGCGGCGGCCACCGCTCTCGGCACCGTGAGCCTGGTGAGCCTGGCCGGGCGGCTTCTGACCGGGTGGCTCGCCGACCGGCTCGGGCGCGCGCCGACGCTCACGCTCACGTACACGAGCGCCGCCGTCGGGATCGGGAACCTGGGGCTCCTGGCGTGGACCGGCTGGCCGGGCTGGCTCGCCGGCTACGTCCTCTTCTATGGCCTGGCGCAGGGGTCGAGCGGGATCGTCACGGCGGCGCGGGCGGCCGATATGTTCGCAGGGGCGAGCTTCGGCACGATCTACGGCTGGATCGTGCTGGCCACCGGGCCCGGCGAGGCGATCGGGGCCTGGGCCGGGGGAGCGATCTTCGACCTGACGGGGAGCTACCTCTGGGCCTTCGGCTTCGTGGTGGTGGCGCTCCTGGCGGGGATCGCCGCGATCTGGCAGGTGCGTCAGCCTGCCCGGAGATCCACGTAGAGCTCGATCTCGTGCCCGTCGGGATCGCGGATGGAGAAGGAAGCGCTCTCGCGGCCGTCCATCTCGCCGAACGGCGTGAGCCCGTGAGTTTCCACCCAGCGGCGGGCCGCGTCGAGCGCCTCGCGCGTGGTGCCCACCTGAAAGGCGATGTGGTAGAGGCCCGGCGCGCCCCCCGGGCGCTCGGGGCCGTCGGCGCGCGCCACTTCGATGGACAGATCGTGGTGATGCGGGCCGGCCGAGAAGAACGCGATCCTGCCGTTCTTGCCGCGACCCACGTCCCGCAGGCCCAGCACGTCCCGGTAAAAGCGAATGGACGCTTCCAGGTCCTTGACGAAGAGCGAGACGTGGCCGAGTTCCTGGACCTTCAGCGGGACGCCCATCGCGGAGTTAGTGTAGCATGGAGGTTCATGACCCCGGACCGGACCGCCTCCGCCGTTCCCATGTCCACTCCCGTCGCTGCGGCGCCGGCGGAGCGCGTCAAGCCCGACATGCGGCTCCTGGGCCTCCTGGCCCTGGGGCACTTCGTCGTCGATACCAACCAGGGGTCGCTGCCGGCGCTGCTGCCGTTTCTGCGGACGGCGCTCGATCTCTCCTACGCGGCCACGGGCGCCATCGTCCTCATGGCCAACGTGACGTCGTCCCTGACCCAGCCCCTCTTCGGCTACCTCGCCGACCAGACCGCCCGGCGCTGGCTCTTGCCGCTCTCCGTCTTTCTCTCGTCGCTCGGGTTCGCGCTGACCGGCCTCGCCCCGTCCTACGGGGTTGTGCTGCTCCTCGTGCTCGTGTCGGGCTTCGGGATTGCCGCGTACCACCCGGAGGGGTACCGAACGGCCACCCGGGTGGCGGGGGACCGCAAGGCGACGGGACTATCCATCTTCTCCACGGGGGGCAATATCGGGCTTTCCATCGGGCCCCCGTTCATCACGGCGCTCGTCACGGGGTTCGGGCTCTGGGGAAGCCTCGGGCTCCTCCTCCCCGGCGTCTTGGTGGCGGCGCTGCTGACGGCCGTCCTCCCCCGGCTCTCGGTGCCGCCGCCGCCCCGCGCCCAGGAGGCCGCCCTGCCGGCGGCCAGGACGATGGCCGGGGCCATGACACTGCTGATCCTCATGGTCACGGTCCGCTCCTGGACTCAGCTCGGCCTGACGACGTTCGTCCCGTTCTACTATCTGGACGTGCTCGGGGGCGACCCGCGGATGATCGGGACGCTGCTCTTCGTCTTCCTGGGCGCCGGGGCCCTGGGCACCCTCGTCGCCGGTCCCATCGCCGACCGCGTGGGCATGCGCCGCTACGTCGTCGGCGTCTTCCTCCTCGCGACGCCCATCGCCATCGGCTTCCTCTTGGTCCGGGGGGTCATGAGCTTCATCCTCCTCGGCGCGTTGGGATTCGTGCTGGTGTCCACCTTCACGGTGTCGGTCGTGCTGGGGCAGGCCTACATGCCGCGCAACCCCGGCATGGCGTCGGGGCTCATCGTGGGCTTCGCCATCGGCGCGGGCGGCGTCGGGGCCACGGTTCTCGGCTGGGTGGCGGACCACCTGGGGCTGATGAGCGCGATGTGGATTTCGGCGCTGATGCCGCTGGCCGGGTTCGTCGTGGCGCTGTTTCTCCCCGAGCCCCGCCGCGCGTGATCGGCGACTTTCCTCCACGGGGCGCCATGTGCTATAACTTGCGTCGGATCGCGCGATGAGCGTCCTCGAAGCCTTCCAGGACGGCGAGCAGGTTCTCCTCATCGACCAGCGGGGGAAGCGTCACCTCCTCACCCTGAGAAAAGGCGCGACCTTCCACTCGGACCGCGGCTGGATCCCCCACGACGCCATCATCGGCCACCCGGACGGCAGCTGGGTGCGGTCATCCCTCGGCATGCGGCACCTGGCCCTCCGTCCCACGCTGGCCGAGTACGTCCTCGAGATGCCCCGCGGCGCCCAGGTCATTTACCCGAAGGACCTGGCGATGATCCTGTTCTGGGCGGACGTCTATCCGGGGTGTCGCGTGCTGGAGGCTGGCACAGGGTCGGGAGCCCTGACGCTGGCGCTGCTCCGGGCCGTGGGGCTCGAGGGCAAGGTGATCACCTACGAGCAGCGCGAGGAGTTCGCCCGCCGGGCGCTGGCCAACATTCACGCGCGGATGGGGGAAGTCACGAACCTGGCCGTGAGGTTCGGGCCCGTGGAGGAGGGGGTGGCGGAGGAGGAGCCGGTGGACCGGGTGATCCTGGATCTGCCGGAGCCCTGGCGGCTCGTCGAGCCCGTCCTCAAGCCCCTCCGCCCGGGGGGCATCTTCCTCTGCTACGTGCCGACCATCATCCAGTCCCAGCAGGTCACCGAGGCCCTCCAGCGGCATCCGGCCTACGGGCTCGTCGAGACCTTCGAGACGCTCGTCCGCCCGTGGAACATCGAGGGGCCGTCGGTCCGCCCGTTCCACCGGATGGTGGCGCATACCGGGTTCATCACCATGGCCCGGCGCGTCGTGCCCGAGGATGCTTGACCGCTTCTTCGGCTTGAGCGAGCGCCGCACCACGGTGGGCGCCGAGCTGATGGGCGGCCTCACCACGTTCATGGTGATGGCCTACATCATCTTCGTGAACCCGGCGATCCTCTCCTTCGCCGGGATCAAGGGGCTCGAAGGGCAGGGGCCGCCGTTCGCCCCCACGCTGGCCGCCACCTGCCTCGTGGCCGGGCTCCTCACGATCGCCATGGGGGTGGTCGCCAACTACCCGCTGGCCGTCGCCTCCGGCATGGGGCTCAACGCCGTCGTGGCCTTCCAGCTGGTGGCCGGCATGAAGCTTCCCTGGCAGGCCGCCATGGGAGTGGTCTTCCTCGAAGGCGTGGCGATCACCATCCTGGTTCTGACCGGCTTCCGCGAGGCGATCATGAACGCGATCCCCCTGGCCCTGAAGCAGGCGATCAGCGTCGGGATCGGCCTCTTCATCCTGTTCATCGGCCTCGTGTCGGGGGGGTTCGTCAAACCGGGCCCGCCGGGCGTGCCCGTGACCTTGGGCGACCTCA
>JBBTEL010000293.1:0-1084 GCA_038042325.1 Candidatus Methylomirabilota bacterium | reverse complement strand
GAGGAGAATATCCACAGGCGCTCGGGAGAACTCTCGTGAAGGAACTAGGCAAAATGACCCCGTAACTTCGGGAAAAGGGGTGCCCCGCTAGGGTGTTGAGCCCGAGGGGGTCGCAGTGAAATGGGCCAAGCGACTGTTTACTAAAAACACAGGACTCTGCCAACTCGCAAGAGGAGGTATAGGGTCTGACGCCTGCCCGGTGCCGGAAGGTTAAGGAGCGAGGTTAGCGGGGCAACCTGCGAAGCTTCAAACCGAAGCCCCGGTAAACGGCGGCCGTAACTATAGACTTGGACCACTGTAGTTCCGTTAACAAATCTGGCTGTTTGCTGGAACACCCGGTGTATCCGCCGGTACTCGCCGCTGGGCCGACCCCGGCCGAAAATGGCGGCAGTGAAAATCCGAGCGGTGCGGGTTATCAGCAGGAAAGGCTCGACCGATGCTCGATGTACGAGGGGTCCCGCTGAATATCGGCTACTACCTAGCAGGGTTCGCCGACGGCGAGGGGAGCTTCAACGTGTCGTTCCGTCCGCGGGACGATTACAGGCTTCTCTGGAAAGTTTCGCTCTGCTTCAACATCTCGCAACGGGATCCAGTGATCTTGGCGCAGTTCAAGCGTCACCTCCAATGCGGGACAATGCGGCAGCGGCGGGACGGAGTGTGGTACTACGAGGTGAATAATCTCGCCCCCATACTCGAAAATGTGATCCCTTTCTTCGAGCGATTCGGGTTTCTCTCCGCGAAGAAGAAGCGTGACTTCGCCAAATTCAGGCAGCTCGCCGAGTTGACGAAAGAGGGACGACACCTCACCCGAGAGGGTGTGGAGGAGGTCCTTCGGATCCGGCGAGAGATGAACGACGGCGGGAAGCGCCGATACTCCGACGAAGAGATCCTCGGACGGTTTGAGAATCCCCAGAGACCATACGCCAGACCCGCAGAAGCAGCGGGATGAGATGGTCCGAACTGCATGGCGACATGCAGAGCGTGGCAGAAATGACCGCGCCTCCGCCGTGAGGCGGAAGCAACAAGATTGAACGGTCCTAAGGTAGCGAAATTCCTTGTCGGGTAAGTTCCGACCTGCACGAAT
>JBBTEL010000292.1:0-5745 GCA_038042325.1 Candidatus Methylomirabilota bacterium | reverse complement strand
ATGCCGTTGAGAAACGTGGGCCGCATTTCGAGCACCTCGAAGCCCACGCCTTCGAGGCAGGTCCTGAATTCCTTTTCCGTCCAGTAATGCGACTCGCGTCGCCCTCTCATCATGTCGAACACCGCGTTGGGCACGAGCCACACGAGCGCGTGAAGCGCCGCGCCCATCCCCTCCCGGGCCCACACCGCCCGCGCCGTCGCCACCACCGGCGCCGGCCGGGCGAAGTTGACCACGATCGCGTGACCACCCTGCCGGAGCCGCCGGATCATCCGGGCCAGCTCGGCCACCGGGTCGGCCTGCGCGTAGAGCCCGTGAACGCTCAGCACCAGGTCGTACCCCCCGTCCACTCCGGGGCCCACCCGGAAGCCGACCCTGCCGCGGCCAGCCGCCTTCCGCCGCGCCCGCTCGACCAGGGCCAGGTACGGGTCCTCGCCCACCACCTCGTAGCCCCGCGCGGCGAGCGCCGCGGAGAAGTTCCCGGTGCCGCACCCCAGCTCCAACACCCGCGGCGGAGCCGGGCCTCGGGTCCCCTCCAGGGACCGCCCGGCGTACTCCAGGATCTCCCGCAGGAGCGCCCGGTACGGGCGAAAGCGGCGGAAGATCCAGTCGTACAGCACACCGTACGCGACCGCGAGTAGGCGTTCCACCTACCCGATGATCGCATGTCCTCCCCCGTCTAGAGGGATGAAGACCCCCCTTCCGGGTGGACACCTCTGTCGTATCTCCTGCAGCCGGGATGCCAACAAATCGGATGGCTTGACAGCCCTATGCCATTGAATTTACGTCGCTCTTACTTCTGGGATCCCCGCCAAATCTGACAAATCGCGTCAGCGGCGTGCCAGAGTGGCCGGTCAGAACGACCAGCGGAGCTCGGCGTAAAAGGCCGAGTTGTCGCGAAGCCGGCCGAAGATCGACCGACGTTCACCCCGGAAAATGTCGGCCCCGAGGACGGCCTTCCAGCGATCCGTCAGCGCGTAGGTCAGTCGGGGGCGGACCAGGAAGTCCAGGCGCGTGAAGGAGAGGATCGCCCCCACCTCCGCCTCCAGGGTCTCGTTGAGCCACTTGTGGCTCACCCGGAGGGAGGCGCCGTGCTGGATCTCGTCGAGCTCGTTGGCCACCAGAGCCTGCTCCGTCGCGACGCTGCGCGGGAGCGGGTCCGTGACGTCCACCGGGCTCCGGTGTCGGACCACGTAGCGGAAGAGGTACTGGAGGTTCACGTTGAGGTACTCGAAGAAGGTCCGGTCGCCGCCCACCACCATGAAGAAGAACGGGTTCTTCACCCGCGGGTTGGTGCCGTCCGGGTCCTCCGTGAAGGTGAAGGCGGCCTCGCCCCGGAGCCCGAAGCGGCCGAGTGTCGTGGCCGCGTCGGCCCCGATCACGCGGATCCGGTTGTGCCGGAGGACCAGGTCCAGGGAGGTCAGGGTGACCCGGTCGATGGCGAAGTCCGGCACGGGGTCGAAGCCGTCGAAGTAGGAGAGCGACCAGTCCACGGCGCCCCCCGTCTGCTCGAGCTTGAGCGCCCACTGCCCGACCGTCTGGTCCGGGACCCGCTCGATGAGGGTGACGCCCGAAACCCGCTGGAGGGGGATGGTGTGGGGCTCGAACTTGGGGAGCCAGAACCCCGTCACGGAGAGCCAGGGCAGATGCCAAGTCGCCTTCACGGCCGGGGTGCCGAGCCGCTGGTCGTCGTCGTCGGGGACGAGGAGCGTGAAGTCCCGCGGGGAGAGGTTGTCGGTCGGGTTGATCCGGTCGGCCCGCCCCCAGGCAACGATCTGCTTCCCCACCCGGAGATCCAGCGGGCCCCAGCCGGTCTCGAGGTACGCCTCCCGCAGTTTGCCGTCGGTCGCGTCCTCGTGGAAGAGCTCCTCGTTCCTCACCCACCCCTCGGCGAGGATCGAGAGCCTTTCCCCGAGCCTGGGGGCGGCCTTCAGCCAGAGCGCCGACCCGAAGAAGTGCTGCCGGTCGTCCAGCTCCCGGGACGAGCTCCAGTAGGACCCGCGGAGGGAGCCGCTCAGGCCGAGCCGCTGGAGCGGCGTCTCGGCTGGCGTTTCGGCGATGCTGAGTGCGGGACTGAGAAGCAGCGCGAGGATGGCCACCCCGAGGGTGCGCCTCAAGGCTCCCGTTCCAGGTGGCGCGTGGTGAAGAGGTCGTCCCGGACCTGCTGGTTCGCCTTGAAGGTGTCGTACTGGATGACCGTGCGGTGGCCCGTCTGGCTGTTGAGTGCCTCCAGGCGCATGGCCTGCCACTTCTGGCGGCCCGGGTCCACCAGCTGGACGCTGCCGGCCCGGATGGTCTTGAGCGGCTGGCCGGCCTGGTCCCAGTACTCGCCCTTGGCCATCACGAAGTTGTCCTTGCGGATCCAGCTGCGGCGCCGGGCGTACCCCGCGCTCGCCTTCACCGCCTCAATCCGCGGCGCGGACTCGACGACGTAGCAGGCCTGCCCGTCCACCGGCTCTTCGCCCACGAGCCGGTGCTCCCATTCACCGACTTTGTGGCCGATCACGTCCCCGTACGAGAAGTCGGTGCCGGCAAAGCTGTCGCGCTTGTTGGAGGACACCAGCCGCCGGACCTTCTTCAGGGCGGGCAGGTACACCCAGATGTCGTCGTCCCGGTCCGAGTGCTCGATGAGGAGGATCGCCGTGCCCCGGACATCGGGCGGCGAGAGGAAGCGGATCAGCTGCATGTTATCCACGCCGTTCGCCTGGAGCTTCGTCACCGCCGCGGTCTTCCGGACCCGCTCCTGGCCGGTCTTGCTGATCAGGGTGAACGACGCCTCGGAGACCGAGTCGAGAACCTTCGTGACGCTGAAGTTCCGATCCATGATCTCGGCCGCCGACGGCTGCGCCCGGGCCGGGGCCGGCGCCCCCCCGACGAGGAGCGCCAGGAGGAGAGCCCCGGCGGCCGCAGGGCCGTGGCGCCCGGCGGCAGCGAAGATGAACCGCGGCCGGAACGTCAGGAGCAGGCTCGGCAGGACGGTCAGGGCGGCAAAGGCGCTCACGAGCATGGCGGTGGCGATCAGCACCGCGAACCACATGTGCACGTAGAACCCGTACGAGAAGATCAGGACGCCGTAGCCCCCGGCCACCGCCGAGGCGACGAACAGGATGGCCTTGCCGGCCGTGTTGAGCGCCTGGGTCACCGCCCGCGCCTCGTCGAGGCCGCCCGCCAGCTCCTCCCGGAGGCGGTAGATGAGGTAGATGGCGTAGTCGGCCCCGATCCCCACCGCCATGGCGGAGATGAGGGCGGTCCCGATGTCGAACCGGATGCCCGCCCACCCCATGACGCCGAAGTTCGCGAGCACCGCCAGCGTCAGCGGGACCAGGACGAGCAGCCCGGCAAGGGCCGAGCGGAACACGAGAGACGTGATCAGATAGATTACTCCCCCAAATTGTACGATATTGAGCGTCTTTCCCCGAACCATGGTCGTGTTGAGCGCCGCTGTCTGGGGGACGCTGCCGCCGATCCTAACCTTCACGAGGTTCCCGAACACCCCCGGGGAAGACATCTCGAGCCGGGCGATCAGGTCCTCGATGTAGGCGCTGCTGTCCGTCTTGAGGAACACCCAGATGTTCGCCGACCGGTACTCGTAGTCCACGTAGCTGTCGAAGTCGCCGGGCTCGCCGGAGAGCGAGTAGAGGAGCAGGTACTGCGCGACGGCCTCTCGGCTCTCCGGGATCCGGTCCTGGGCCGGGTCGTCCCCGTGCATGGCCCGGTTCATCCGCTTGACGAAGTCCGCGATGGAGAGGGTCTTCCCCACCGCCGGCTCCTGCTCGAGGAGCCGCTGGGTCACGTCCATCGCCCGGAGGACGCCGGGATCCTTGATCGCGTCCGGGCCGGCCCCCTCCACCAGGATGAACATCGAGTTGGTCCCGCCGAACCGCTGATTCAAAATGCGGTCGTCCCGCTGGAAGGGGAGGCTCTTGAAGAAGAGCGCCCGGGTCGAGTTGTCCACGCGGACCATGGCCGCTCCGGCCACGCAGAGCGCCACGAGAGCGCCGGCGGCCAGGTAGATCCGGCGCCGCCCGGGACCGGCCACCCAGCCGGCGATGGCGGCCGGGATCCGGTCCCACACCCGCCGCTCCCGCTCCCGGCGCTCCTCCCGCTCCCCCGGCGCCGGGAGCAGCGAGCGGAGGGCGGGGATGAGCGTCATCTCCACCGCCAGCGCGCTCAGGATCCCGAGCCCGGTGAAGACGCCGAAGGTCCGGATGGTCCGGATCTCGAAGACGACCAGCGAGAAGAAGCCGAGGGCCGCGACGGTCCCCGCGGTGAGCATCACCGGCCCGATCCGGACGATGGATTCCACCACCGCCCGCCGGTTGGCCTCCCGCGGCGGGAGCCCGGCGGCGTGGAGCCGGTGGTACTCCTCGTAGAACCGCTTGAGGATCTGCACCGCGTGCCCGGCTGCCACCGCGAGGATCAGGATGGGGGTCGTGGCGTTGAAGGCGTCCAAGGGGACGCCCGCGAACCCCATGATGCCGAGCCCCCACACCACCGCCAGCAGCGCCGTCACCAGCGGCAGGATCAGCCCCTGGACCGTCCGGAACGCCTCGTAGTGGATGAGGCCGATGACGAGGACCGCGATCGGGAAGAGGAACGCCATGCGCTGGGAGTACCCTTCCACCGCCGCCAGATAGACGGGAAAGCCCCCGACCACGATCTCCACGGACGCGTCCCGCTCCGGCTCCACGATGCGCCGCACCTTCTCCACCATCCCCTGGAACCCTTGTGGGTCCTCGTCGAACTCGGCGACGACGGCCGTGGTCCGCTCGTCCTTCGAGACGATCGTGTTGAGGAAGACCGGGTTGGCCCTGACCACCGCCCGCAGCGCCTCGATGCCCTCCCGCGTCCGGGGCACCGTCTCCATCACCGGGAGGACCTCCATTCCGTCGGCGGTTCCCCTGATGTTCTTGGCGCGGCGGGCCGAGAGGCTCCAGAGGCTGCCCTTGGTGACGCCCGGGGCGGCCTGGAGAGCGGCCGTGATCCGCTGGACCTTCTCCAGCACTCCAGCCGCGAACGCGTCCCCTGCCTTCGGCGTGACGGCGACGACGATGACGTGACGGGCCCCGAAGACCTTCTCGATCCGCTGCGTGGTCACCACGTAGGGGTGCTCGGCGGGGAGGTTGGCGTTGGGGTCGATGACGACCCGGAGGTTCTGGACCTGGAACGCCAGGGCGGCGGTCATGAGGGCGCCGAGCCCGATGACCACCAGCCGGAAGCGAACGACCGCCTCGACGTACGCCCGCATCTGAAGACGAGCGTACCCCACCCGACCGGGTTTCCCGAAGCAAAACGAGGCGGAGAGCGGCGGAGGCTACTACTCGAGAGCGGCGTTGATGGTGCTGGCGAGCTCGTCCGGGGTGAAGGGCTTGACGAGGATGCCGTTGATCCCGCCGTCCAGGGCCTCGCCCATGACCTCGCGGGTCCCGTGGCCGGTGATGAGGACGACCTTCAGGTTGGGGTGAATGCCGCGGGCCCGCCGGACGACCTCGAACCCGTTGATCCCGGGCATCTTGTAGTCCACCACCAGGAGGTCCACCGGCCCGCCGGCCAGCTTGGACAGGGCCTCCTCGCCGCGGGCGGCCCCTTCAACCTCGTGCCCGAGCCGCCCGAGGATCTTGAGGCACAGCGCCACGATCGGCGGCTCGTCGTCCACGACCAGGATGCGCATCCCGAGGGCCTCCCCCTACCGCCGTCCCTGGCGCTCGTCGCGCCGGAGCTTGTACTCGATGGAATCCACGAGCGCCC
>JBBTEL010000291.1:4419-11511 GCA_038042325.1 Candidatus Methylomirabilota bacterium | reverse complement strand
CTGCGAACGCTGATCATCCTCTGCATCCTGCTGGCCGGCGTATGCTTCGTGGTGGGCCTCGCCTACATGGCGGGGATGATCAGCACGATCTATCGCGTTACGCCCGGCGGCTGGCTCAACGGGGCCCAGACACTGCTCCTCTTCGCCGTCGCGCTGTATTGCTACGGCCGCTCCATCCGCTGGTAACGCCGGGCCGATAGCCTGCTAGAATAGCCGCGTGTTCGCCGGCGGCAGTTACGAGGAAGTCAGGCGCTGGCTGCTCGGGTTTGTCAACTCCCACGCCAAGCGCGAGAGCCCGCGCGTCGAGGGGATCGTGGAGGCCGGGGATGAGCGCGCCGGGAAGAGCTTCGGCGTGAGGCTCCGCCTCGGCGAGGAATACGAGCCGTCCCTCGCCGAGCCCGCCATTGAGCTCGCCTTTGAAGAGGTCGCGTCGGGCAAAGGAAGCTTGGCGTGGTGTCAGGCGCTGGCCCAGCGCCTGAGGGGCCGGGCCCGCCGGCTCCTCGAGACCGAGGCCGCCGCGGCAGCCGGTCGCACCCGCTGAGGAGGCCGTGAGGCCCCGCCTTCGCTGGTACGCCGCGGGGGATGTCAACGCCTTCTTCGGTCTCGCCCTCGACAACCTCACCCAGCTCGTCATCCTGTCCTCGCTCCTGATCGGGCTCTTCAAGTTCCCCGCCGACCTCGTGCTCTTCCGGATGATCCCCGGCACGGCCCTGGGGGTGCTCGTCGGCGACCTGGCGTACACGTGGCTCGCGTGGAGGCTCGCGCGGCGGACGGGCAGGGAGGACGTCACCGCGATGCCGTTCGGCATCGACACGCCGTCCCTGTTCGGCATCGTGTTCGGCGTCCTGGGCCCGGTCATGCTGCTGACCAAGGACCCGCAGCTGGCGTGGCAGGTGGGAATGGGCGTGACGGTGGCGATGGGGATCGCCAAGCTCATCCTGTCCTTCGGGGGCGACTGGGCGCGACGGGTGGTGCCCCGCGCCGCGCTGCTGGGGTCCATCGCCGGGGTGGCGATCCTCCTCATCGCCTTTCTCCCGGCCCTGAAGATCTTCGCCGATCCGCTGGTCGGGCTCGTGTCGCTCGTCGTCCTCCTGGTCGCTCTGGTGGGAAGGCGGCGCCTGCCGTGGGGGCTCCCGGGAGCGTTTGCTGCGGTGGCCCTCGGCGCCGCGCTCTTCTGGGCGCGCGAGGGACTCGGGCTCGCGGGACCCGGCCGGCCCGTCGTGGGAATCCCCACGCCCGTCCTGGCGCTGCCGTTCCCCACCCTCGCATGGCTGGGCGCGCTCGAGGTCACGCTGCCGTACCTGGCGGTGGCGCTCCCGTTCGCCCTGGCCACGATCGTCGGGGGAATCGACAACACCGAGTCCGCCGTGGCAGCCGGCGACGAGTACCGGACCCGCGACATCCTGCTCACCGAGGCGGGGGCCACGCTCCTCGCGGGGCTCGCGGGCGGCGTCATCCAGAACACCCCGTACATCGGCCACCCCGCCTACAAGGCCATGGGAGCGCGGGCCGGCTACACGCTGGCTACGGGCCTCGTCGTGGGCGTCGGGGCCATGGTCGGCGTGGTGGCGCTGCTCGTCGGGCTCCTGCCCGAGGCCGCGGTGGCGCCCATCCTGGTCTTCATCGGCCTCGAAATCACCGCCCAGGCGTTCGTGGCGAGCCCGCCGCGCCACGCGCCGGCGGTGGCCGTCAGCTTCCTCCCCGCCGTCGCCGCGCTGCTCCTCATCCAGGAGGCCTCGCTCCTCGGGGCCGTCGGAAAAGCCTTCGCCGATCTGGGAGGGGAGGCGCGGGCCGGCTACCAGACGCTCCTCGTCCTCGGAAACGGTTTCATCCTGACCGCCCTCCTCTGGGGGTCCGCCGTCGCGCTCATCATCGACCGCCGGCTCCGGCTGGCGGGGGTGGTTTTCGCCGTGGCGAGCGCGGCGACGCTCTTCGGGATCATCCACTCGCCCCTGCCGGACGGGGCGCTCTTCTGGGCCTGGAGCGCCCCGTCCGCCATCCCGGCGGCGCTGGCGGGATCCTACGGCATCGTGGCCGCGCTCCTCTGGCTCCTGGGCGACGCGTCGGCCTGACCGTTCTTGACACAGCCCGCCGGCCCGCCTATAGTCACGCCGACTGTGTCCGGTGGAAGTGGAGGGCCGGCCCATGAACATTGCAAGCCTCCTCGCCAAAAAGAGCGGAGCACCCGTCACCATCCGTCCCGAGCAAACGGTCAGGGACGCCCTGGTGCTCCTGGCCAAGCACAACATCGGCGCCCTCGTCGTCGTCAACGCGGCCGGCATGCCCGTCGGGATCGTCTCCGAGCGCGATATCGTACGCGAGGCCGCCCGGAACGAGCAGGTGTTCGGGCGCGCCATGAGCGAGATCATGACCCGGGACGTCATCACGGGGGTGCCGGAAGACGATCTGGCGTCCGTCGCCAACCTCATGACCGAAAAGCGGATCCGTCACCTGCCCGTGGTGACCGGCGGGAAACTCATCGGGATCATCTCCATGGGCGACGTGGTCAAGGCCCAGCGCGACACGTACCAGGGTGAGGTGGAAACCCTGGAGACCCAGATCCTGGCCGACACAGCGTGATCGCCCGTCCCGGCGCTCCGGGCTCGCCGCTCCGCGTCGCCATCATCGGATCCGGCCCGGCGGCGTTCTACACGGCGGACCATCTCCTCAGGCGCGAGGGCCTCGCCGTCGAGATCGACATGATCGAGCGGCTGCCGACGCCGTTCGGCTTGGTGCGCGGCGGCGTGGCCCCCGACCACCAGAAGATCAAGTCCGTGGCCGCGACCTTCGATAAGGTCGCGGCCGATCCGCGCTTCCGGTTCTACGGCTACGTCGAATTCGGCAAGGACGTCACGACGGCGGACCTGCGGGAGCACTACCACCAGATCGTCTACGCGACCGGCGCCCAGACCGACCGGCGGATGGGGATCCCGGGAGAGGACCTCCGGGGGAGCCATCCGGCCACCGAATTCGTCGCCTGGTACAACGGCCATCCCGACTTCCAGGACTTGGAGTTCGATCTCCGGCAGGAGCGCGTGGCGGTGGTCGGCGTCGGCAACGTCGCGGTGGACGTGGCCCGCATCCTGTGCCGCACGCCGGAGGAGCTGGCGACCACCGATATCAGCGACCGGGCGCTGGAGGCGCTCCGCCAGAGCCGCGTCAAGGAAGTGTACATGCTGGGACGCCGCGGCCCGGCCCAGGCCGCCTTCACGAACCCGGAGATCAAGGAGTTGGGGGAGCTGGCCGGCGCCGACATTGTCGTCCTCCCGGAGGAGGTCCAGCTGGACGAGCTGAGCCGGGCGGCGCTCGAACGGAGCCAGGACCGGGCGGCGCAGAAGAAAGTGGAGATCCTCCGGGAATACGCGCGGCGCAAGCCGAGCGGGAAGGGCCGGAGGCTAATCCTCCGCTTTCTGGTCTCCCCCGTCGAGCTCATCGGCAACGCGGCAGGCCAGGTGGTGGGGACGCGCCTGGTGAAGAACGAGCTCCAGGCCACCCCGGCCGGAACGCTGCAGCCGAAGCCGACCGGCAAGTTCGAAGAGCTGCCGGTGGGCCTGGTCTTCCGATCGGTCGGCTACAAAGGTGTTCCCCTGCCGGGCGTCCCCTTCAACGACAGCTGGGGCGTCATCCTGAACGACAAAGGGCGGATCCTCGATCCGGACAGCAAGCGGCCCGTCGCGGGCGAGTACGCCGCCGGCTGGATCAAGCGCGGGCCGACGGGGGTCATCGGCACCAACAAGCCCGACGCGGTTGAAACCGTGCTCTCGATGCTCGAAGACCTGGCCCAGGGGGCGATCCTCACCCCCCCGCACCCCGAGGTGGCCGCCGCGGAGGCGCTGGTCCGCCAACGCCAGCCGAACTACGTGTCCTACGCGGACTGGCGGCGGCTCGACGCGCTCGAGGTGGCCCGGGGGCGCGCGGGGGGGCGGCCGCGCGTCAAGTTCACCCGCGTGGAGGAGATGCTCGCCGCCCTCGGCCGCGGCTCAGAAACCACTTGACCGTCGCCCACGGGCGCGGTTAAATACGCCCGCCCCTTCGTCGCGGCGTGTGAATGAGGGGCCGGCCTCTTACGTCGAATCGATCGAAGGTAGATCAATCAGAGGAGGAGACATGAGCGCGCGCTGGTTCGGATTCACGGTGGGAGTCGTGGCGGTGGTGGCCGTCCTCGCGCTGGGCGCCGGCGTCTGGGCCCAGGGCAAGTGGGTCGCCCCGCCCGAAGCGAAGAACGTGAAGAATCCCCTCGCCAAGTCGGACAAGGTGATCGCCGGCGCCAAGAAAATCGGCGAGGCCAACTGTGTGGCCTGCCACGGCGCCAAGGGAGGGGGCGACGGCCCCGCCGCCGCCGCCCTGCCCGTCAAGCCCGCCAACTGGACGTCGGCCGCCGTCCAGGGGGAAAGCGACGGGGAGATCTTCTGGAAGATCACGAACGGCCGCGGCCCCATGCCGCCCTGGAAGCATCTCTCGGAGAACGACCGCTGGGCCCTGGTCCACTACATCCGGACCCTCAAGAAGTAATCGCTAATTCCTCGCCTCTTCCCCTGCGGGGGCTCTCTGCCGTCCGCGACCCGAGCCCCGCAGAAGAAACCCCTTCCGCGGACGATGTAGCCCGGGCCCCGGGGTCCGGAAGGATCCGGAATGGACCATCCTCAGCAGAACCCGCCGGACAATCGGGTGTCGAATTCCCTCGCTGAGATCACCCGGGCGCTCGACTCGCTCAAGCAGCGCCTCGAGCAGCTAGAGCGACCCGGGCTGGCCGGCGCTCTCGCCACCCCCGAAACGGCCGCGGAGGCCCGCCGTCAGAACGTCGGGGAGCCGCTGGGCGAAGCCCAGCAGCAGGCCCTGGCCCACTTCCAGGAGATCGCCTCCATCCCGTCCACCAGCCTGGACGCCAACGAGCTGTTCGGCCTGGCCATGGACCGGATCACCCGCCTCCTGATCGTCGATCGCACGGTCCTGTTCCTGCTGGATCCCGACCGGGGGCGACTCTACCCCCGGACTTCCCGCGGATTCCGCCAGGACGACCTCACCGAGTTCTCCCTGGTCCCGGGGGAGGGGCTGGTCGGACGGGCCTTCCGGGAGGGCCGGCCGCTGGTCCACTCCACGCCCCTCGGGGACACCCCGGCGGATCCGTTCATCGTCCGGTTTCCGGTCCGGGACGCCATCGCGCTGCCCATCCGCGCCGAGGGAGAGGTGGTGGGCGTCCTGTACGCCGGCCGGCGCGGCCGCCCGGCCCCCTTCACGGTAGACGAGGTTCAACTGCTGCTCTTCATCGCCGACCGAGTCGGGACGGCGCTCGTGCACCGGCGGCTCGTGGACAAGATCGCCGGCCAGGTGGACCGTCTCCGGGAGCTGGTGGCGGTGTCCGTGCGGGCCAGCCTCCGCTACAACATCGAAGAGGTTCTCTCCTCGGCCTGCGAGGCCGGGTGCCGCCTGCTCCGCGTGCGCTGCGCCGCCATCGTCCTGACGCGGCCGGACGGGGAGCTGGGCGCGCGGGGGAGCTACGGCCTTCCGGGCGAGGTCCTGGAGCAATGGCGCCCCCGGCGGGACGAAGGGCTGACGGCGGAGGCCTTCTCCAGCCAGCAGCCGGTGGTCTGCCCCGACCTCGCGGCCCGGCCCGGGCCCGAGGACCTGTTGCTCGCGGCGCTCGGCCTGCGTGCCCTCCTCCTCGTCCCCCTCCGGGCCCGCAACGGCGTGATCGGATGTCTCTACCTCGGAGACCGAGGCGTGAAGGATTTCTCCGCCGACGAGGTCGAGGCGGCGCGGCTCCTGGCCGCGCTGGCGGCGATCGCCGTGGATAACTCCCAGCTCTACGACGAGCTGCGGCGGGCGCACAAGGAGCTGGAAGCCACCCTCGACCAGCTGGTCCAGAGCGAGAAGGCGCGGGCGCTGGGCGAGATGTCCGCGGGCATCGCCCACGAGTTCAACAACGTGCTGGCGATCATCGTGGGAAAGGCCCAGCTCATGCTCGAGCGCACCCCGGACCCGTCGGTGCGCGACGACCTCACCGTCATCGAGGAGGCCGCCTGGCGGGCGGCGGACACCGTGCGCCGCCTCCAGCGTTTCGCGCTGACGCGAATGGACGAGAAGCCCACCCCCGTGGATCTGAACCGGCTCATCGACGACGCCGTCACCCTCACGCGCCCGCGCTGGAAGGACGAGGCCGAGGCGCGCGGCATCCGCGTGGAGGTGGTGACCGACCTCGAGGAGACGCCGCCGGTTCTGGGCGATCCGGCGGACCTCCGCGAGATGATGACCAACCTGATCCTGAACACGCTGGACGCCATGCCGAACGGGGGCCGCCTGCACTTCAGCACGCGCCGGCGGCCCCACGCGGTGGAGCTCGTGGTGACCGACACCGGCGTCGGGATGCCGGAGGAGGTTCGCCGCCGGGTCTTCGAGCCCTTCTTCACCACCCGGTCACCGCAGCGCGCCGGCCTCGGGCTCTCGGTGGTCCACGGCATCGTCGCCCGCCACCGCGGGAGCATCGAGATCGAGAGCCAGGAGGGGCGCGGCACGACCGTGCGGATCTCTCTGCCGACCGCCGCGGCCGGAACCGCCGCCGCGCCGAGCCCCCCGCCGCGCGCCGAGCCCCCCGCCGGGGCCGCGACGATCCTGGTCATCGAAGACGAGGACCGCCTCAGGCAGATGCTCGTCGATATCCTGACCAGAGCGGGGCACACGGTGGAAGGGGCCCGGGACGGGCTCGACGGCCTCGCCCGCTTCCAGGGCGGGCGCTTCGATCTCGTGATCACCGACCTGTCGATGCCCGAGTGCTCCGGGCTCGAGGTGGCCCGCGGGGTGAAGCAGACCCGCCCCGGCACCCCCGTCGTCCTCATCACGGGCTGGGGCGACCTGCTGGATCCCCTCCGCATCGAGGAAGCCGGCGTGGATCTGATGATCGTCAAGCCGTTCCGGGTCGACCGGGTCCTGACAGTGGTCGGCGATGCCCTCAGACTCGGCCGCCCCCACGGTCCCTGACATTCATCGACTCGCCGCCATCGATCTCGGCTCCAACACGGTCCGCCTGCTCGTCGTCGAGGTCCCCGCCGCGGGGCCGCGCCGCGCGCTCTACGAGACCCAGGCCATCACCCGCCT
>JBBTEL010000291.1:0-4319 GCA_038042325.1 Candidatus Methylomirabilota bacterium | reverse complement strand
TCGACATCGGGGGAGGGAGCACGGAGTTCATCCTGGCGCGCGAGCGCCGGGTCGCCGCCGCGGTCAGCCTGCCGCTCGGGGTCGTCCCGCTCGCGGAACGCTACATGACCGACGGGCCGGTGGACTGGTCCCGCTACGCCGACATGGAACGGGAGATCCGCTCGGGGCTGACCACCGGCCTCGCGGCGTTCGCCGCAGGATCGCCACCCGATCGCCTCGTGGGCACGGCGGGCACCGTGACGACGCTCGCCGCGCTCGACCGGGAGCTTCCGGCGTACGATCCCGCGCGGGTCCAAGGGTACGTGCTCGAGCGCCCGCGCATCGAACGCCTCCTCAAGCGCCTGGGAGCGCTGCCCGCCGCCGCCCGCGCCAAGCTGCCCTGCCTTGAGCCCGGCCGGGCCGACCTCATCATCCCCGGGATCGCGATCTGCCTCGCCGTCATGGACCGCTTCGGCGCGTCGGCCGTCAGCGTCAGCGACTCCGGTTTGCGCGAAGGCATCCTGATCCAGCACCTCTCCCGTCCGGCGCCTTGACCCGCTCCCCGCGCCGGTGTTAGCGTCCGGGTGTGCTGAGGGCCTTCTTACTCTATCTGTCGAACAAACCCCGCCTGGGCCGGGCCATGGACCGCCTGCCGCTCTCCCGCCGCCTGGTCCGGCGGTTCGTCGCGGGCACGACGCCCGACGCCGCCTTCGCCGTCATCGAGCGGCTCCAGGGCGCGCGGCTTCTCTCCGCGGTCACGTATCTCGGGGAAAACGTGCTGACGGAGGCGGCGGCCAGGCGAGCCGCGGACGTCTACCTGTACCTCCTGGACGAGATCAAGCGGCGGGATCTCCACTGCGTCCCCTCGCTCAAGCTCACCCACCTGGGGCTCGACCGCTCGGAGGCGCTCTGCCGCGAGAACCTCGAGCGCGTCCTCGAGCGGGCTCACGCCGGCGCGACGCTGTGCTGGATCGACATGGAATCCTCCGCCTACGCCGACCTGACGCTCGGACTCTACATGTCCCTCAAACCGCGCTTCCCAAGCGCGGCCTGCGTCATCCAGGCCTATCTCCGCCGGAGCGCGGACGACGTCCGGCGCCTGGTCGGCATGGGGGCCACGATCCGGCTCTGCAAGGGCGCCTATCGCGAGCCGCCGCGGCTGGCGTTCGTGTCGAAGCGCGAGGTGGACGAGAACTACGCGCGGCTCATGGACCTGCTCCTGGCGCCCGAGGCGATCGCGGCCGGCGCGTACCCGGCCTTCGCCACCCACGACGAGCGGCTGATCGCGCGGGCGGCCCGGCGGGCGCGCGAGCTGGGCGTCCCGCCGGAGAAGTTCGAGATCCAGATGCTGTACGGGATCCGCCGCGACCTCCACGCCCCGATCCGCGACCAGGGGCTCCGGCTCAGGGTCCTGGTCCCGTTCGGGGAGGAGTGGTACGGCTACTTCGTCCGGCGGCTGGCCGAGCGGCCCGCCAACCTCCTCTTCCTCCTCAAGAACCTCGTGCGTGGATGAACCGCGGGCGCACACGGAGGGCGGCGGGGGTGCTCCGGGGAGCGAGTCCGACGAGCCGTAGCGCGGCCCGAAGCGCAGGGCATCGCAGCGCGCTGAGTCCCGCAGGGACGAAGCCTACCCCCCGCCGCGGGGGGATGGGGGGGCCAGCGGAGATGCCCGAGCAAGGGCAACGCGTCGAGGCGAGGAGGTCCGAGCGGAGGGAGCACCCGCCTCCGGCCTCCGCGGACCACGCATGACGTTCGAGCGCGTGCTGTCGGTCCTCGACTACCACACCGAGGGCGAGCCCATGCGCATCGTGACGGGCGGGGCGCCGCCCCTTCCCGGCGCCACGCTCCTCGCCAGGAGCGATCACGTGGACCGCGCGCTCAGAGACCTCCTCGGCTTCGTCCTCTACGAGCCCCGCGGCCACTCGGCCATGTGCGGGGCCGTACTGACCGAGCCGCTCCACCCCGACGCCCAGGTGGGCGTGGTGTTCATCGAGCCCTCGGGCTCGGTTCACATGTGCGGGCACGGAGCCATCGCCGTCGCCACCATGCTCGTCGAGACCGGCCGCGTGGCCCGGCGCGAGCCCGAGACCGCGCTCGCTCTCGAGACAGCCGCAGGGCTCGTGCGCTGTCGGGTCGCCGTGGCCGGCGACAGGGTGCGGGGAGCCACGATCCAGAACGTCCCGTCGTTTTCCGTCCTGCTGGACGCCAAGGTGGACGTCCCGGGGCTGGGAACGGTCCCCTTCGATCTCGCCTACGGGGGGCACTTCTACGCCATCGTCCCCTGCGCCGCCGTGGGGGCGACCCTTGATCCCGCCGAGGCGCCCCGAATCGTCGAGGTCGGTGAACTGATCCGCAGCAGAATCGAAGCCGAGTTTCCGCTGGTGCATCCCGAGCGCCCGGACGCCAAGGGACTCCTGTACGTTCAGTTTCACTCCCAAGCGCGCCGCCCGGACGCCCACGGGAGGAATGCCGTGGTCGTCTCGCCCCTGGGGCTGGATCGCTCCCCCTGCGGCACGGGCACCTCGGCGCGGATGGCGAGCCTCCATGCGCGGGGTCAGCTGGCGATCGGCCAGGCCTTCACCCACGAGTCCATCCTGGGAACGGTGTTCACCGGCCGGCTCGTGGGGACCACGCGGGTAGGGGACCGGCCAGCCGTCGTTCCGGAGGTCACGGGCCGGGCCTACCTCACCGCCATCAGCACCCTCGTCCTCACCCCGGACGATCCCTTCCCCGGCGGCTTTCTCCTGTAGCGGAAATCTGTCAGTCCCTGACGTCATTCTCTGTCAGTGGCTGACACCCCGACTCCGGGGGCTTTGGAAAACACTTGTAATCTCACAGAGTTATATCTCACCCCTTCTGGCATCCCCCATGCAATTTCTGCCTACAGGACCGACACTATGAATGCGCACCAGGGAGTAGCAACACTGATGGACTACCGCCAGAGCCGGCCGTGGATGGAGTTGATCCTGCCGTTCTACACGCTGGCGGTGGTGATCCTCTACTACCGCCCCCAGGCGCTCCCGCCCGCCATCGAGGAGAAGCTACTGGACGGGATGTTCAGGTGGGTGCTCTGGGGGATCGTGGGGGCGCTGGGAGGAGTCCTCGCCGTGTCCGCCCTCTTCCTGGCCTTCTATCTCCTCTATTCGCCCTTCTACCTCGTCGAAAACGCCAAGCGGATCCTGGACCGGCACGTGTGGGTGGATCAGCGCGAGGTGCGGTTCTACCTGGGATGCTTCGTCCTGCTGGTGTCCCTGGTGGCCCTGGCGCTCATGGACCCCGACGCCGCCCTCGTCTCCTTCGTCCTGCTCGCCGGGTCCGCCCAGTTCCTCTGGCGCGTTCTCGTCTGACCCGACCGCCCCGACCTCGGACTGCGGCTGAGATCGCCCAGCCGAAACCACCGAGTGATGCAATCCGGCGGGGGCGGGCGTGGCGACAGCCCGGGTGCCCGCCCCAGGTGATGCCACGTTGACAGGCGGGGGCCTTCCCACTATCCTTTCAAGGGACTATGGATGAAATTGCCGTATTGGTCCTCAACTATACGTTCGAGCCCCTCCACTTCACCAACGCCAAGCGGGCCATCACCCTCCTCTTCAGCGGCAAAGCCGAGAGCGTCGAGCCGTCCCCCCGGGTCATCCGCTCCCCCTCGGTGAGCTTCCAGCTCCCGGCGGTAATCCGGCTGGCCGTCTACATCCGGAAGCCCTTCCTGGACCGGGTCGCCTTCAACAAGAAGAACATCCTGCGGCGGGACGGCTACACCTGCCAGTACTGCGCCCGGCGGGGCGAGCGCCTGACGGTGGATCACATCGTCCCGCGCTCGCGGGGCGGGGAGACGACCTGGACGAACGTGGTGGCGGCCTGCCTCCGCTGCAACCTCCGGAAGGGGAACCGCAGGCTCGGCGAGGCCGGGATGCTGCTGATCCGCGAGCCGGTCCATCCCCAGTTCCTGTTCTCGGTCCATCTCTTACGTCACCCGCACGCGAACTCCTTCCTCGACTCCTGGCGTAAATACCTCGTCGCCGTCCCCTCCACCCTCTGAGTCCGGTGTTTCAACTCTCCTCCGAGTTCGAGCCGCGGGGAGACCAGCCCCAGGCGATCGAGCGGTTGGTCCGCCTGATCCGGGACGGACGCCCGCATGCGGTGCTGCTCGGCGTCACCGGGTCGGGGAAGACGTTCACTGTGGCCTCCGCCATCGCCCGGCTCGGGCGCCCCGCCCTGGTCATTTCGCCGAACAAGACGCTCGCAGCGCAGCTCTACAGCGAGTTCAAGGCGTTCTTCCCGTCCAGCGCCGTGGAGTACTTCGTCTCCTACTACGACTACTACCAGCCCGAGGCCTACATCCC
>JBBTEL010000290.1:0-4813 GCA_038042325.1 Candidatus Methylomirabilota bacterium | reverse complement strand
CGATCTTGGGCGCGGGGGCCGGAGGCGCGGCGGGCACCGGCTTGGCGGGCTCGGCGGGTTTCTCTGGGGGCTTCTCCGCGACCTTGGGCGCGGGGGCAGCTGCTGTTGGTGCCGCCGGAGGCATCGGTGCGGGCTGGGGCTTGGCCGGTGGGACCTGAGGGGGCTTGGCGACAGTGACCTGAGGCTTCGAGGGCCCTGCCCACCACTCCTGGACATAGGGGAGCGCGAGCACACCCACTACGGCGAGGATGAGGACCGCGAGCGCCGCGCGGAACCAGGGGTTCGCGAAGATGCTCCGCGGCTCTTTCTCTTCTTCCTCGTACTCCTCTTCTTCGTCTTCGTAGTCGTCGCGCTCAGGGCTCATCTGGCCACCCTCAGGCGGAGATTAGACGGCGTTCATATTACCACGGACGGGAACCGTGACAAACGGATTTTGCTTTGGGTTCTGATGAGTTAGCGCACCCCCGTAGGGTCGGCGCTTGAGGCCTGGGGCGGCGCCCGGCGAAACGCGAGGTCGTCCACGAACGCCTCGGCCTGGCTCCGCGTGTCGTTGGAGTCGATCATGATCGCGATCTGGCCGACCCGCGGGGGCTCCTTCCCGAAGAGCTCGACGTAATCCTGGTAGACGTTCCGCTCTTCGCGGACCCACTGGCCCAGCCGCAGGCTTCCGCTCTGGAGGACCACCAGCTTCACGTTGGTGGCCTGGGGGCTCGCCACGCGGAGTCCCGCCGGCGCCCGGCTGTCCCAGATGTAGCCGATGACGTCGCTGTTGATGCGAGGAAACGGCCAGCGGGGGAAAATCACGTACACCTGCCCCGCCTGGTCGTCGGTGGTCCGCTCCCGGATATCGCCCCCGGCCGGCAGCTTCGTGACCTTCCACGACCACGTCAGCAGCGGGAACTCTTTCACGTCCAGGACCACGTCGCGGTAGAGGGCGTACGAGCTCCGCTCGCTCGCCAGGCGAAAGACGATCCGGTCCTCGTCCATCACCACGTCCACCTGGGCCCGGCCCGCGAACTCCTTGAGCTCCCAGGCGAGCGGCACCCCCGCGAAGGGGAGCCGGGCCGGGATCTCGTCCACGATCTTCACCGCGACCTGCTCGCCCGGTCCGCCGCGGGGGACCTTCGCCACCATCAGGCTCGACTGAGTCGAGGGGGGCGGAATCTTCTGCTTCAGCTCGGCGGGCGGCGGGGCCGCGCTGCGGCTCGGCTCGGACGGAATCGGCATGGCGTAGCCCGGCGGCCGTGGGCTCGCCGGCGCCGGCTGAGCGGGTCGGGGTGGGACCGCCAGCGTGGGCGCGGGGACCGGACGGACGGCGGCGGGAGGCGGCGCGGTCGCGGGGACCTCCGGCGCGCCGGGCGCCTGGCCGAAGAGCCGGCTGTAGTAGGCGCGGTGGCGGGGGCTGGCGATAAGGAGCACCGCAATCGCCACCGCGATCCCCGCGGCGAGGGCGATCCCGACCCGCGAACTCCGCCGGCGACGGCGGCGCTTCACCGGTGGCGCCTCCTCGCCTTCCGCACGGGGGCGCGGCGAAAGAGCAGGCGCACGGGGGAGCCCGCGAACCCGAAGGCCCGGCGCACGGAACCGACCAGGTAGCGCTCGTAGGAGAAGTGAATCTTCTCCGGCTGGTTGACGCGGATCGCGAACGTCGGCGGCCCCACCCCCACCTGAGCGGCCGAATGGAAGGTCAGCGGAACGCCCCGGATGCTGACCGGGCGCCGCTCGATCGCCGCCCCCAGCGTCTTGGTGACGAGCCCCGGCGGGATCCGCTTCACCGCCTCCTCGCCGACCTGGTCCACGAGGTCGAACAGCTCCTCGAGCCCCAGGCGCGTCACCGCGGAGGTGAAGGCCACCGGGGCGTACTCGATAAACGGGAGCCGGTCGTGGATCTGCGCCACCACCTCGGCGCGGCGCACCATCCCGCGGGGCACGAGATCCCACTTGTTCACGGCGATGACGATCGCTCTCCCGGCCTCATGCGCGTAGCCCGCGATGTGGGCGTCCTGGGTGGTGACGCTTTCGGAGGCGGCCAGGAGCACGATCGCCACCTGGCAGCGCTCGAGGCTCTTGAGCGCCATGACCACCGCGAGCTTCTCGAGAGGCGTCGTGACCTTCCCCTTGCGCCGGATTCCGGCCGTGTCGATCAGCACGTAGTCGCGCCCGCGGAAGGAAAAGGGCGTGTCCACGGCGTCGCGGGTCGTCCCCGGGGCCTCGTGGACCAGGACGCGCTCCGACCCGAGGAGTGCGTTGACGAGAGAGGATTTCCCGACGTTGGGGCGCCCGACGACCGCGACTCTCAGGCCCTCCCCGGCCGGCGCGGGAGCCGGCGCCGCGCCCGGCGCCGCCTGGCTCAGCGCCTCCAGCAGCTCGGCCACGCCCCGGCCGGTCTCGGCCGACACGGCGAACACGTGCGGAAACCCCACCCGGTACACTTCGCCCAGCAGGGCTTCCTGCGCGGGCCCCTCGGCCTTGTTGGCGGCGACGAAGACCGGCCGCCCGCTCTTCCTGAGGATTCCGGCGATCTCTTCCTCGAGCGGCGTCAGGCCGGCCCGGCAGTCCACCACGAAGAGGACGAGGTCGCACTCCTCGATGGCGGCCCTCACGTGGCGCCCCACCGCCTGGACCAGATCCTGGTCGGCGGAGGGGTCGAACCCGCCGGTGTCCACGACGGTCGCCTCCCACCTGCCGAAGCCGACGCGGCCGTAGAGACGGTCGCGGGTGACTCCGGGGACATCGCGGACCAGCGCCTGGCGCCGCCCCACCAGTCGGTTGAAGAGGGTGGACTTGCCCACGTTGGGCCGCCCCACGATCGCGACGACCGGCTTCAGCATCACCGGCGGGGGATCGTGCCGAGCAGCGCTCCGAGGAGTGCCCCCGGAGCCGGCTCCACCGCCACGACCGGAACCCCGAGCTGGGCTTCCAGGTCGGCCGGGGTGAGGTCGTCCAGGAAGACGCCGGCGGAGTCCCTGAGCGCCACGGCAGGAATGAGGACGAGGTCCCCGAGCGGCACACGGGAGAGCTGCTTCACGATGTCCCGCCCGGTCAAGAGACCGGCGACGCCGATGTTGCCGCCGAAGAACTCGTTGGCCACGGGGCTCACGGTGACACTCAGCCCCTCAACGGTGACCTTCTCCAGGAGTACCTCCAGGCGCGGGGCGAACATCTCTCCGGTGACGACGCTCACGCCGCGCGCGGGCTCCACCGCCGCGGGCAGGCGGCGGAGGGCGCGGAGGAACCCGTCGCTGAAGCGGCGCACGAGCCCCACCCCGTCCTCGACGAGCGGATATCCCTCGTAGTCGCCGGCCCCCGGGGGCTCGAGCCCGCCCTGAAGGTAGACCTCGTCCGCGGCGAACACGAAGCGCGTGCCCAGCCGCGGTCGGAACCGGCGCTGCCATCCCTCCACCGTCCTCACGACCTGACGGGCCTCCTCCGGCGTGTGGACGCGGAGCCGGGGAAGGCGCTCGCGATGGGCCGTGAGCCCGACGGGCACCACGGCGACGGTCGCCACGCCGGGATGGAGCTCGCCGAGCTCCCTCACGCTCCGCTCGAGGTGCGCCCCGTCGTTGAGATCCGGGCAGAGTACGATCTGGCAGTGCATCCTGATCCCGGCGCCGGCCAGCCTCCTCATGCGCGGCAGGAGATCACCCTTGATGCGGGGCGAGCCCAGAAGGGCGTGACGGAGCTCAGGGTCGGTCGAGTGGACCGAGACGTAGAGCGGGGACAGGCGCTGGCTCTCGATGCGCCGGAGCTCCTCCTCAGGTAGATCGGTGAGCGTGATGTAGTTGCCGTGGAGGAATGACAGCCGGTAGTCGTCGTCCTTGACGTAGAGGCTCCGGCGCATCCCCTTCGGGAGCTGGTGGATGAAGCAGAAGACACACTTGTTGGCGCAGGTGGAAATCTCCGCGGGGCGGGGCGGCAGCAGCTCCACGCCGAGTCCCCGCCCCGCTCGGCGGTGGATGGTGAGCGCGGCCGCGCGGCCGTCGCGCTCGAGCTCGACGCGCAGGGTCGCCTCCCCCGCCTGGAAGTGGAAATCGATGCTGTCCCGGAGGGGCACGCCGTTGATGGCGACGAGCCGGTCGCCGGCCAGGAGCCCGGCGCAGGCCGCGGGGCTCCGCCGCCGCACCCGCGCGACGATCACGCCGTCAGCGGACGAGGGTCGGCTCATGGGGCTCCCGGGGAGCGGGCGGGTTGAGCAGCCGGGTTCCCTGGTAGAGATACTGGATGCCCGAGGCCGTCGTGAAGACGGCCGTGATCCAGAAGAAGGGCTTGGCCGCCGCCGGCAGCTTGAAGATGTAGACCATCAGCATGGCGGCGAGCACCGTCAGCATCTGGAAGAACGTCGAGGCCTTGCCGAGCCACGTGGGGGACGGGTGGATCGTCCCTCCCGACATGTGGATCAGCACCGCCCCCAGCATCAGCACGAGATCCCGGCTGATGACCACAGCCGTGATCCAGAACGGAATGACCTTGAGGTACGTCAGCGTGATGAAGGAGGCCGTCAGGAGGAGCTTGTCGGCCATCGGGTCCAGGAATGCCCCGAGGCGGGTCTGGTCTCCCCGGCGGCGGGCGAAGTAGCCGTCCAGGGTGTCGGTGAGGCTGGCCAGCAGGAAGACGACGAGCGCGATCCTCGGACGCCGGTACACCAGGAGCGTCACGAACACGGGAATCAGGATGATCCGGACGACCGTCAGCCAGTTGGCGAGTCCCACCAAAACCCTCGAAGTTCCATTTTAGCATCGTTCCCCCTCACCCTGCCCCACCCGATGCCCCTCACCTCTTCTCCTCTCCCCAGTGGGGAGAGGTAGGGTGAGGG
>JBBTEL010000289.1:0-8850 GCA_038042325.1 Candidatus Methylomirabilota bacterium | reverse complement strand
TGTCACGTGGCGTACCTCCCGGGCAAGAAGATCGTGGGATTGTCGAAGATTCCCCGCCTCGTGGAGATGTTCAGCCGCCGCCTCCAAGTGCAGGAGCGGTTGACCACCCAGATCGCCCATACCCTCCAGGATGCCCTCAAGCCCCGGGGCGTGGCGGTGGTGATCGAGGCGATCCATCTCTGCATGGTGATGCGCGGCGTGGAGAAGCAGAACTCGAAGGCCGTCACCTCCGCCATGCTCGGGGCCTTTCGTGACAGGCCGGAGACGCGGGCCGAGTTCATGGAGCTGATCAAGCCGCGGGGGAGCGTCCTGTGAGGCTGAAGGACCAGGTGGTGATCGTCACCGGTGCGGGACGGGGAATCGGCCGAGCCGTGGCCCTCGCCTTCGCTCGCGAGGGCGCGGCAGTGGCGCTGGCGGCGCGTACGGCGTCCGAGTTGGAGGGAGTGGCCGATCAGATCCGCCGCGCCTCCGGCCGGGCGCTGGCGGTCCCCACCGACGTCACCCGCGAGGAGTCGGTCGCCGCCCTCGTCGAGAAGACCCTCGCCGAGTTCAAGAAGGTGGACATCCTGGTGACGGCGGCGGGTGTCGCCGCCTTCGCCCCGCTCGTCGATACGAAGCCCGAGGACTGGGATCGCATGATGGCGGTGAACGTGCGGGGCGTGTTTCTGACTTGCCGCGCCGTCTTGCCGTCCATGATGAGCCAGCGCCGGGGGACGATCATCAATATCGTGTCGGTCGCGGCCAAGCGCGCGATCCCCGGCGGTGCCGCCTACGCGGCATCCAAGCACGCCGTGTTCGGGCTCACCCAGGTGATCGCCGAGGAGATGCGCCCTCATGGCGTCCGGGTCGGAGCCTTGAGCCCCGGCGCGGTGGACACCGCGCTCTGGGATACCGTGCCCAATCCGCCGGACCGCTCCCGCATGTTGAGGCCGGAAGATGTAGCGGAAGCGGCGCTCCTGATGGCGAGCCTCCCGCCCGGCGCCTCGCTCGAAGACCTGACGCTTCTCCCCGCCGCCGGGATTCTGTAGTCCCCTCACCTTAATCCTCTCCCCCTGAGGGGGAGAGGGCAGGGTGAGGGGGAGAACGCTTCTGGTATAATGCTTGGTGCCGGCATTCTCCAAATGAAATTGCACAGGAGGACCTGAATGATCACGCTGAGCGAGACGGCGGCAAAGAAGGTGATGGACCTTCGGCTGGAAGAGGGGAAGCCCGAGTGGGGCCTCCGCATCCGGGTCGTGGGTGGCGGCTGCTCCGGGATGTCCTACGACCTCGGCTGGGAGGACCAGGTGGCCGAGGGGGACAACGTGGTCGAGTCCCGCGGGGTCAAGGTGTACGTGGACAAGCAGAGCACGCCGTACCTGGCCGGCAGCGAGATCGACTTCGTCGACAACAGCATGATGGGCGCCGGCTTCGAGATCAAGAACCCGAACGTGAAGTCTTCCTGCGGGTGCGGTCAATCGCATCAGTTTTAACCGCCGCGGTCAGAACATGAAAGTGCAGGTGCGGCTTTTCGCCCTTTACCGTGAGGCGGCCGGGCGGGACCGCGTCGAGCTGGAGCTCCCGGAGGGCGGCACCGTCGAGGCGGCGTGGGCCGCCGTGGCGGAGCGCTACCCGGTGCTCCGGCCGTACCGTCCCCACACCCTCTTCGCGGTGGGCCAGGACTACGTGGCCCCCGAGCACCCGCTCCGCGCCGGCGACGAGGTCTGTCTGTTTCCGCCTGTGAGCGGTGGGTCGGACGATCTCTACCGGGTGACGGAGGAGCCGCTGTCTGAGGTGGCCGTCACCGCCGCCGTGGCCGATCCTGAGGCCGGAGGCGTGGTGGTCTTCTCCGGCGTCGTGCGAAACGAGACCGGCGCCCGCCGGGTGAAGTTCCTCGAGTACGAGGCTCACGCGGCGATGGCGGAAGCCAAGATGCGCGAGATCGGCCGGATGGTCCACGCCCGCTGGCCGGGCGTGAAGATGGTCGCCATGGTCCACCGGGTGGGGCGGCTCGAGATCGGGGAGGTGAGCGTCATGATCGCTGTGTCGGCGGCCCACCGGGCCGAGGCCTTCGAGGCCTGCCGCTTCGCCATCGATCGCCTGAAGGAAACCGTCCCTGTCTGGAAGAAGGAGTACTTCGAGGATGGGGAAGTGTGGGTCGGGCTCCAGTCCGAATGTGACCACCGGCACTGAGTTCGTCGAGAAGGTTCTCCGGACGGTTCGCCGCCACGCGATGCTCGCGGGCGGCGAAACTGTCTTGGTCGGCGTGTCGGGCGGCGCGGATTCCGTCGCGCTTGTCCACGTCCTCGCGGCACTCCGGCAGCGCCTCGGCTTGACCCTCCATGTCCTTCACGTGAACCACGGCCTTCGCGCCGAGGCCGGCTCGGAGGCGGCCTTCGTGGAAAGCCTGGGACCCCTGTGGGATGTGCCCGTCGCCGTCGAGCGGGTTCGCGTCATCACGGAACCGGGCGAGTCACTCGAAGCGCGGGCCCGGAGGCAGCGCTACGCGGCGTTCGCGAAGTGGGCCGGCGCCCTCGGCGCTTCCCGAGTCGCCCTCGGCCACACCGCGGACGACCAGGCCGAAACGGTGCTCATGCGCCTCCTCGAGGGGGCGGGTCCGCGCGGGCTGGCGGGGATCCCGCCGGTGCGCGGCCGCTTCATCCGTCCCCTCATCGAGATCCGCCGGCGGGAGATCGAAGCCGAGCTCGAGGGTGCCGGGCTCACGTGGGTCGAGGATCCCTCGAACCGCGATCCCAAATTCCTCCGAAACCGGATCCGCCACGACCTGCTGCCCTTCCTCGCCGCGGCCTACAATCCCCAGATCACCGAGGCGCTGTGCCGGGCCGGAGCGCTGGCGCGCGCGCTCGTGGAGGACATCGAACGCGTGGCGGCACGCGAACTGGATCGCCTCGCCCGAGTGGAAGACGGGGGTCTCGTCCTCTCGCGCGCGGCGCTCGGGGCGCTTCCCGCGGGCGTCGGCGAGGAGGTCCTGCGCCGGGCGCTGGTCCGCCTCGACGAGCGCCGGCCGCTCCGCGCGTGGGCCCACCGCGCCCTCGGGCGGCTGACCGGGCCGGGCTCCCCGGCGCCCGTCAGAGTGGGGCGGCTGTGGCTCGAGGTGAGCGGGGACCAGCTCCGGCTCTCCCGTGGAACCGCCGAGCCCCTCGGCGAAGCGATTCTGCCGGTGCCGGGATCGGTGGCGCTCCCCGGTGCCGGGCTGAGGCTCGAGGCGCGGGAGTTTGACCGTCCAGATTCGTATACACCTCCCTCAGACCCGCGGATCGCCGCCTTCGATCAAACCGCGCTTCCCGGCGCGCTCAGCGTGAGGGGCCGTCGCGCGGGGGATCGGTTCCACCCCTTCGGCGCCCCGGGGGAGAAGCGGCTCAAGGCGTTCCTGATCGATGCCAAGATCCCGCGCTGGCGGCGCGACCACCTGCCCCTCCTCCTGGCCGGCGGGGAGATCGCCTGGGTGGTGGGCGTCCGCCGTGGCGCCCTCGCTCCCGTGACCGTTGCCACCCGCCGGATCCTCGAAATCCGGGCGTTCCCCCTTGGCGTCGGCGCGCGGCGAGAGTAAGATGGGGGCCGTGCTGACCCGCTGGTTGGTCCTTCTCTTCGTGGGCCTCCTGCTCCTGGCGTGCCCTCCGGACGTCCAAGCCCAGCAATCCCAGGACCCCAAGGCCGCGCTCCGTGCCATGGAGAACGCGTTCGTCGCCGTGGTGGAGCACGTCATGCCCGCGGTGGTCAACGTCAGCACGACCCCCAAGAAAGAGGCGGCTTCCGAGGAGCCCCGGACGGAAGAGCGGTTCCGCGAGTTCTTCGGGCCCGAATTCTTCGAGCGCTTCTTCCGGGGACGGCCGCCAAGCGAGCATGCCCGCTCCTCCGGGTCCGGCGTCATCGTGGACCCCGCGGGCTACATCCTCACCAACAACCACGTCATCGAGAACGCGGCCACCATCGAGGTGCGGCTCTCCGACCAGCGGAAGTTCGCGGCGAAGCTCGTGGGGCGGGACCCCAAGACCGATCTCGCCGTGCTGAAGATCGAGGCACCCGGCCCGCTCCCGGTCGCGGCGCTCGGCGACTCCGATCGCCTCAAGATCGGCCAGTGGGCCATCGCGATCGGCAATCCCTTCGGCCTCGACCGCACGGTGACCCTCGGGATCATCTCGGCCACGGGACGGATGCGGCTCGGGGTCTCGCAGTTCGAGAACTTCATCCAGACCGACGCCTCCATCAACCCGGGCAACTCCGGCGGGCCGCTCCTGAACCTCGACGGCAAGGTGATCGGCATCAATACGGCCATCGTCGCGACCGGACAGGGGATCGGATTTTCCATCCCCGTCAACATGGCCAAAGACGTCATGGCCCAGCTCATCAAGGGGGGACGGGTGGTCCGCGGCTGGCTCGGGATCGTGATTCAGGACCTGAGCGACGAGCTGGCGGGCGGCTTCGGGGTCGCGCCCCGGAGCGGCGTGCTGGTCGCCGACGTCATGAAGGACAGCCCGGCCGAGGCCGCGGGGCTGCGCGCGGGCGACATCGTCGTCGAGTTCGGCGGCCGGGCCACGCCCGAGGTGCTGGAGCTCCAGCGCCGCGTCGCCGCCACGCCGCCCGGACAGCCCGTCCCGCTGACGATCCTCCGGGACAAGAAGCAGGAGCGGCTCACCGTCAAGCTGGGCGAGATGCCCGGCGAAGAGACGCTGGTCGCTGCGGCGCCCACGCGCGACGGGTGGGGGATCCGGGTGACGGCGCTGACTCCCGAGCTGGCCCAGCGCTACGACCTCACCGCGCGCGAAGGCGTGGTCGTCATGGATGTGGCGCCCGGGAGCCCCGGCGAGCGGGCCGGGATCCGACCGGGGGACGCGATCCTCGAGGTGGACCGCCGGCCCGTCCGGAGCGTCGAGGCCTTCCAGCAGGCCCTCGCCCAGGTGAAGCCGGGAGAGGGCGTGCCCGTCTATCTCCAGCGCGGGGGCGGCCGGAACGAGTACGTCGTCCTGAAGGTGCCCGAGCCGAAGTAGCCCGGGGCATGGCCGTGGCGCTCGAAACGGCGAAGGCCCGGCGTCCCGTCGTCCTGACGGTGGACGACGAGCTCGGCGTGCGCGAGGCAATCCGCCAGGTCCTCCAGGACGACTGCAACATCCTCGAGGCCACCGACAGCCCCTCGGCGCTCGCCCAGCTCCAGTCCCACGATGTGGACCTCGTCCTGCTGGACGTCCGCCTGCCCGGCGAGACCGGCATCGACATCCTGGAGCGAATCAAGGGGCTCGAGGACTCGCCGGAGGTGATCATGGTCACCGCCGTGAACGACGTGCGCACGGCGGTGGTCGCGATGCAGCGGGGGGCCTACGACTACGTCGTCAAGCCGTTCGACGTGGACGAGATGCAGGCTCTGGTCCGCCGCGCCCTCGAGAAGCGCGCGCTCCAGCAGGAAGTGCTCTACCTCCGCTCGGAGCTGGCCAGCGCCCACGGCTTCGACGAGATCGTCGGGCGCCACCCCGCGATGGTGCGGATCTACGAGCGGATCGCCCAGCTCGCCGAGACGACCGCCACCGTGCTGATCACGGGGGAGAGCGGGACCGGCAAGGAGCTCATCGCCCGCGCCCTCCACCGCCAGGGCCCCCGGCGCGAGCGGGCGTTCGTCGCCGTCAACCTGGCCGCGATCCCCGAGCCGCTCCTAGAGTCCGAGCTCTTCGGCCACGAGAAAGGGGCTTTCACCGGGGCGTACCAGAAGAAGCCGGGAAAGTTCGAGGTGGCCCACGGCGGGACGCTCTTCCTGGACGAGGTGGGGACGCTGCGGGTGGACCTCCAGGCGAAGCTGCTCCGCGTCCTGCAGGAGCGTGAGATCGAGCGCATCGGCGGGACGCGGACCATCAAGGTGGACGTGAGGATCATCGCCGCGACGAACGTGAACCTCAAGCAGGCGGTGAAGGACCGCGCCTTCCGGGAGGACCTCTACTACCGGCTGAACGTCGTTCCGCTCGCCGTGCCGCCGCTCCGCGAGCGGCGGGAGGACATCCCGGCGCTCGTCACGCACTTCATCGAGAAGTACAACCGCGAGTTCGGGAAAGCCGTCCGGGGGATCTCGCCGGGCGTGCTGCCGGTGCTCCTCGAGTACGGCTGGCCCGGCAACGTCCGCGAGCTGGAAAACATCATCGAGCGCTCGGTGGCCCTGGTCCGCGGGCTCGTGATCCGCTTGGCGGATCTGCCGCTGGACCTGGCGCTGCCCGACGCGGGGCCGGGGAGCCCCGAGCCGGGGCTGTCGCTCAAGGAGGCGCGGGAGCGCTTCGAGCGGCAGTTCATCCTGCGCGTGCTGGACCGCGTGGACTGGAACCAGAGCCACGCGGCGCGCCTCCTCGGCCTGCACCGCAACACGCTGACGGCCAAGCTGGCCGGCTGGGGGCTCCGCCGCGGCGATGCCGGCGCGCTCCCGGGCCTGGCGTCGTCGTGATGTGAAGGAGGTACGGTCATGAAGAAGATTCGCGACATCATGCGCTACGGCTTTCTCTTCACCGTCCAGCGCGCGACCATGGTGGCCGACGCGGTGCGGATGATGGCGGCCCACAACGTCGGGATCGTGAGCGTCCTCGAGGGCGACAAGCTCGTCGGAGTGTTTTCCGAGCGCGACGTGGTGCGGCGCGTGGTGGACCGCGGCGTCGATCCGGCGCGGACGCCCGTCGAGGACGTCATGACGACCGAGCTCGTCGTGGCCGACGCCGACGAGGACTACCAGTCGGCGATGCGCAAGATGGACCAGGCCAACATCCGCCACCTGCTCGTGGTGAGCGAGGGGCGCATCCTGTCCATGATCTCGATCCGCGATCTCATGCGGGTTCATAGGGACGACCAGGGCGAGGAGATCCGCTACCTCCGGGAATACCTCTATCAGGTGCCGCCCGACATCACCCGCCCGCGGGGCTGATGCGCCGGGCTGCTATGCAGACCGTGAAGATGTTCAACCGCCGGTGAGGGGTCTGCGGGCGCCCGTCCTCGCCCTCTGCGTCGTCGCCCTCCTCCTCCCGTCTCCCGTCGCAGCCGCCGACCCGCTGACGCTCGTCCTGACGCCCTCGCGGGATCCGACGGCCCTCCAGGAGGCCGGCGCCGCGTTCGCGAAGACGCTGACCCGGCTGTCGGGAGTGCCCCTGAAGGTCATTGTCGCTTCGGACTACGCCGGTGTCGTCGAGGCGCTCCGGAGCCGGCGGGTGGACCTTGCCTTCGTGCATCCGGTGGGGTACGTGCTGGCCAGCCGGGAGGCCGGCTGCCAGATCCTGGTCCGGGACATCTGGCAGGGCAAGACGGCCTACACCGCGCGGATCTACGTCCTGAAGGCCAAGGGGTGGACGCGGCTCGAGGACCTGCGCGGCCGGACGATTGCCTTCGTGGATCCCGCCTCGAGCTCGGGGTACATCTACCCCATGGTGCTGCTGATGACGCGCGGGCTCGTGACGAACCGCGACCCGAAGAGCTTCTTCAAGGACGCGCTGTTCGCAGGCACTCACGAGGCCGCGTTGCGCGCACTTCTGCGCGGTCGCGTGGACGCGGCGGCGAGCTTCGATGGGGCGCTCCAGATCCATCTCAAGGGCGAGCCGGCGGCGGAACAGATCACCTACGTGGCTGAGACTCCCCCGATTCCCGAGGCGGGAATCTGCGCCCGCCCCGGGCTGGATCCGGCGGTGCGGGAGCGGCTCAAGGCCGCGCTCCTGGCCATCAAGAAGCCGGAATACGCGGCGTTACTCAAGCAGGTCTACGATATCGACGGCTTCATCGAGGCCTCGGACCGGGACTACGACCCGGTGCGGGAGGCCATGGATCTCATGGGTCTCACGAGGTAGCGAGGAAGTCCAGGAAGAGCGACCAGAGGCGCCAGAGCTCCGAGAGCGTTTCGCCCCATCCGGGCTGTCCCTCCCCCGCCTCCACATGCGCCAGCACGCCGACGATGGCGAGCCGCGTTCCTGGTCTTCTGGCGGCGGCCGCGGCCAGCCTCAGGCTCTCGGTGAACGGCACCGCGGGGTCCCCCCGGCCGTGGACCAGGACGAGCCGGGCTGAGATCCGCGGCACCATCTGCTCGGGCGAGAGGCGGGCCAGGAGGTCTTGAAGGCCTGGCGGAAGCTTCCGCACGAGCGCGTCCACCCGAGCGGGGTCCCGGTTTTCCACCAGTGTGAGGACCGCCATACCTTCCGGGGAGAGGGTGGCCGGCGCCCCCGGGCTCAGCCGGGAGAGCCACGCGTCGAGGGTGCGCCGGTCCTCGAGGTTCTTCAGGAGGTCCAGGTTCTCCCGGAGGAAGAGGCGCGCGGCCTCAGGCTGGGGTGAAACCCGTCCCCACACGTGCCCGTAGCCGTACGCTCCCGTGAGGAAGTAGCGCAGCAGCTCGACGGCGGAAGCGTATCCGCCCAGGCTCAGCACCGTTCCCACCCGGTCGGCGACGCGCGGGTCGGCGGCGGCCAGGAGGGCCGGCCCCGCGCCGACGCTCACCCCGAGGACGCTGACCCGGCCCGAGCCCCGCTCGCCGGCGAAAGACCGGATCGCCGCCACCACGGGCTCGGCGTCCTCGGGCCTCAGGCGGAGGCGGGTCAGCCCGGGGATCGTGGGCACCGCCACGCGGAATCCCGCCCGGGCCAGGAGGCGCGCCGCCTGGGCCAGGCGCGGGTCGTCTTTTCCCATTGGCGCCAGCCCGTGCACGAGCACGAGCGCGCGCGGGGTCCGGAGCGCCAGGGGCTGGTAGAGATCGATGGGGATGGGACCGTCAGCCAGGGGCGCTCGTGCGGGATTCGGGGTGAGCGCTGAGAGGAGCGGGAGCCTGCCGTCCGAGAGAAATTCGGCCAAGAAAGCCGCGGCGGCGCAGACGGTCCGGGCGGCCGACAGGGCGGGAAGCGCCAGGAGGAG